>NZ_JBIVGI010000005.1:113851-411423 GCF_044748625.1 Kitasatospora sp. NPDC089913
ACCGCCACCGAGGCCGCCGCCGTCCGCGAGGCCGCCGACACCCACGCCGAACGCGTCCGCACCGAGGCCGAGGCAGCCGCCGCCGACCTCACCGAACGCACCACCACCGAGACCACCCGGCTCCAGGCCGAGGCCGAGCGGGCCCTGGAGGCCGCCGGGGCCGCCGCCGAGCAGCTCCGCGCCGAGGCCGAGTCGGCCGCCGAGCGGCTGCGGACCGACAGCGAGGCGGCCGCGGAGGAACTGGCCGCACGCACCGCCACCGAGGCCGCCGCCGTCCGCGAGGCCGCCGACACCCACGCCGAACGCGTCCGCACCGAGGCCGAGGCAGCCGCCGCCGACCTCACCGAGCACACCACCGCCGAGACCACCCGGCTCCGGGCCGAGGCCGAGGCGGCCGCGGCGGAGCTGCGCGAGCGGGCCGAGGCCGAGCGCGCGCTCGCCGACGAGCAGGCCGCGACGGTCCGCGCCGAGGCCGGCCGCGAGCTGTCCGAGGCCCGGGCCACGGCGGCGACGATCCGGGCCGAGGCCGGCGAGGAGCTGGAGCAGGCCCGGCGCGACGGCGAGGAACTGGTCGCCGTCGCCGGGACCGAGGCCGCCGCACTGGTCGAGGCCGCCGAGGAGGAGGCCGCCGGGGTCCGCCAGTCGGTGGCCGGGCTGCACGAGACCGCCTCCCAGCAGATCGCCGAACTCCGGGCCACCGCCGAGCGGGAGGCCGCGGAGCACCGCGAGCAGGCCGAGCGGGCCGCCGCCGAACTGCGCGACACCGCCGACCGCGAGACCACCGAACTGCGGGCACTGGCCGACCGCGAGACCACCGAGCTGCGCGACGCGGTCGAGCACGAGGTGGCGGAGCTGCGGGCGACCGCCGAGCGGGAGACCACCGACCTGCGGGCCCGCACCGACGCCGAGACGACCGCGCTGCGCGAGCAGACCGAGCTGGAACTCGCCGCCGAGCGCGAGTCCGCCGAGGCCGAGCTGGCCCGGCACCGGGCCGAGGCCCTGGCCTGGGACGAGCAGCTGCGCGCCGAGGCGGACGACACCCTGCGGGCGGCCCAGGAGGACGCCGACCGGCAGCGCGCCGAGGCCGCGGAGCTCGCCGCCCGGACGGTGGCCGCGGGCGAGGACCGGGCCGCCGCGGGCATCGCGGAGGCGGAGGAGTTCGCCGCCGCGCTGCGGGCCGAGGCCGAGGAGTACGCGCTCGCCACCCGCACCCTCGCCGACGACTACGACGCCGACACCCACGCCCGCGCGGACGCCTACGACGCGGACACCCGCGAGGCCGCCGAGCAGTTCGACAAGTCCACCCGCGAGCACGCCAAGTCCGTCCTGGAGAAGGCCTTCGCGGACGCCGAGGCGCTCGGCGAGGACGCCCGCACCACCGCGCTGGCCACCACCGCCGCCGCCGAGGAGCAGGCCGACGCGATGGTCGCCGCCGCCCGCAAGGAGGCCGACCGACTGGTCGCGGCCGGCGAGGCCACCGGGCAGGAGGCGGTCGAGAAGGGCCGCTCCGACGCCGACGCGCTGCTCTCCGAGGCCCGCCGGGACGCCACCGCGATCCGCGAGCGCGCCGAGGAGCTGCGCGAGCGCACCGACGCCGAGGTCGAGGCCCTGCACGAGCGCGCCCGCAAGGAGAACGCGCAGGCCATGAAGTCGGCCGGCGAGCGGGTGGACGCCCTGGTGACGGCCGCCCAGGACCAGCTGACCGAGGCCGAGGAGCAGGCGGTCGCCACCGTCGCCGAGGCCGAGGACCGGGCGGCGGCGCTGGTCGCGGGCGCCGAGGACCGCGCCAACGAGCTGACCTCGGAGGCGTCGAGCGAGGCCAGCAAGGTCCGGCTGTCCGCCGTCCGCAAGGCCGAGGGCCTGCTGAAGGAGGCCGAGACCAAGCTCGCCAGTTCCACCGACCGCGCCGAGGCCCTGATCGTCAAGGCCGAGGCGAAGCTGAAGTCCGCCCAGGACGAGGCGGAGGAGCGGCTGGAGTCGGCCGCCGCCGAGGCCGAGAAGCGGCTGCGGGCCGCCGACCGGACCGCGGACGAGCAGATCGAGCTCGCCCGGGCGGAGGCCGAGCGGCTGCTCGCCGAGGCCAGGGCCGAGGCGCAGCGGGTCACCGACGAGGGCCGGCGCGAGCTGGACGAACTGGTGCGCCGGCGCAAGGACATCAACACCGAGATCTCCAGGGTGCAGGACGTGCTGTCCGCGCTCGAGGCCTTCGAGGCACCGTCACCGGTCGCACAGGCAAACGGGGGAAGTACCAAGAAGGAAGGGAGTGCCAAGGCCGGTGCCGGAATTGGCTCTCCCCGATCGGGTGGCAATCGCTCCAAGAGCGCACCACCCGATTGAGCGGACATTGTCCGCGGGACAACGGCGTTTCGCCGCCGACACTCCGGTACCGTGTCAGGATTCCCTCAACCACCTCAGCGGTTTGACGACAGGAAGCCCAGAACCCCATGAGCGACAGTCACTCCCCTCACGGCTTCGACCTGGTGCGCCGTGGGTACGAGCGCGCCCAGGTCGACGAGCGGATCACCAAGCTGGTGGCCGACCGTGACAGTGCCTTGACCCGGATCAGCGCACTCGAGAAGCGCATCGAGGAGCTCCACCTGGAGACCCAGACCGCCCAGGCGGCGGTCGCCGAGGCGGAGCCGTCGTACGCCGGTCTCGGTGCCCGGGTCGAGAAGATCCTGCGCCTCGCCGAGGAGGAGGCCAAGGACCTGCGCGAGGAGGCGCACCGCGCCGCCGAGCAGCACCGCGAGCTCGCCGAGGCCGCCGCCCAGCAGGTGCGCACCGAGGCCGAGAACTACGCCAAGGACCGCAAGGCCAAGGCCGAGGACGAGGGTCTGCGGATCGTCGACAAGGCCAAGAGCGACTCCGCCCAGCTGCGCGCCGAGGCCAACAAGGACGCGCAGAACAAGCGCGAGGAGGCGGACGCCCTCTTCGAGGAGACCCGCACCAAGGCCGCCCAGGCCGCGCTGGAGTTCGAGACCAACCTGGCGAAGCGCCGCGAGCAGTCCGAGCGCGACCTGGCCGCCCGCCAGGCCAAGGCCGAGAAGCGGCTGGCCGAGATCGAGCACCGGGCCGAGCAGCTGCGCCTGGAGGCCGAGAAGCTGCGCACCGACGCCGAGCGCCGTGCCCGCCAGACCGTCGAGACGGCCCAGCGCCAGTCCGAGGACATCGTGGCCGACGCCAACGCCAAGGCCGACCGCATCCGCAGCGAGTCCGAGCGCGAGCTGGCGGCGCTGACCAACCGCCGCGACAGCATCAACGCCCAGCTGACCAACGTCCGCGAGATGCTGGCGACGCTGACCGGCGCGGCCGTGGCCGCCGCCTCGCTGCCGAACGACGACACCATGGGCGTGCCCGCCCAGCAGTCGCGCTGACGCGGTCCGCGAACCCCGACGGCCCCCGCCCCTCCCGGGCGGGGGCCGTCACGCTTCCTCGGCGCGGGCGGGCGGCTCAGCGCGGGTAGGCGCCGTCCGGCCGCTGGTGGCCGTGGCTCAGCTGGTTGCCCTCGTCGTCCGAGACGGTGCCGAACCACGAGGTGCACCAGACCGACACCGAGTCCGGCCAGTACTGCACCTCGAACGGGTGCCCCGACCCGTAGTCGCCGTACGAGGTGACGATGAACGTCTCCCCCGGACGCATCCAGTAGTCCTCCCCCAGCGGCTCCAGGGTCAGTTCGAGCAGCCCCTCGCCCCGGTTGGTCAACGGGATCCGGCCGGTCACCTCCAACGCGGAGAAGTCCCAGCCGCCGGCCTCCGCACGGTCCTCCGTCATCCCGCCGCCACCACCCGCTCCAGCAGCCGGCGCGCGACCGCGTCGAAGGCCTCCGGCGCCTCGATCGCGCTCAGGTGCCCCACCCGGGGCAGCACGGTCAGCTCGGCGTCCGGCAGGGCCCGCGCCATCAGCTCGGCCTCGCCGACGGGCATCAGCGCGTCCTCCGCGCCCGCCAGCACGGCGGTCGGCACCCGCACCCCGGCCAGCACCTCCAGCCGCTCCGGGCGGGCCGCCATGGCCCGCTGCGCCCACGCGACGGTGGCCGGCGGGGCGGCCGCGACCATCCCCTCCACCCGGCCCACCAGATGCTGGGAGTCCGGCCCCAGCTGGCCGGCCGCCATCCGCTCGTCGAGCAGCAGCCGGACGCTGTCCCGGGCCAGTACCGCGGCCGCGATCCGCTCCCGGTTGGTCCTGGCCGGCTCCGGGTCGGCGGTGGCCTTCGTGTTGGCCAGCAGCAGGCCCGCCAGCCGGTCGGGGTGGCGCTCGGCGAAGGCCAAAGCCACGTAGCCGCCCATGGAGAGCCCGCCGAGCACCGTCCGGTCGATCCCGGCGGTGTCCAGCAGCCGGGCGACGTCGTCGGCGACGGTGTCCAGCGAGGGCTCCTCGGAGCCCAGCCCGGCACCGCCGAAGCCGCGCTGGTCCGGGGCGATCACCCGGGCCCGGTCCCCGGTCGGGCCGGGCAGCGTCTCCAGTTGGGCGGACCACATGGCGGCACTGAGCGGAAAGGCGTGCAGCAGCACGAGGGGAGTTCCGGTACCGCTCTCGCGGACCGACACTGCGGAGGGGAGCTGGGTCATGGGGCCACCGTATTCCGGTGCGCCCGGCGGGCCCACTCAGCGGGCCACCTTGTCCGCTTTGTCATAGCCTGACGGAGAGTAAGGGAGCAGCGATGATCGAGTTGCACGACCTGACCAAACGTTACGGCTCGACCCTGGCCGTCGACCGGCTGAGCTTCAAGGTCCCGCAGGGCGTGGTCACCGGGTTCCTGGGGCCCAACGGTGCCGGGAAGTCCACCACGATGCGCATGATCCTCGACCTGGACCGCCCCACCGGCGGCCGGGTCACCATCGACGGCAGGAGATACGGACAGCTGAGCGAACCGCTCAAGTACATCGGCGCGCTGCTGGAGGCCAAGGCCGTCCACCCCGGCCGCACCGCCCGGGACCACCTGCTCTGGCTCGCCCAGAGCAACCGGATCCCCGAGCGCCGGGTCGACGAGGCGCTCGCCCTGGTCGGCCTCACCCCGGTCGCCCGCAAGCGGGCCCGCGGCTTCTCGCTCGGCATGGGCCAGCGCCTCGGCATCGCCTGCGCACTGCTCGGGGACCCGGAGATCGTGATGTTCGACGAACCGGTGAACGGGCTCGACCCGGAGGGCATCCTCTGGATCCGCAACCTCATGAAGCGCCTCGCCGCCGAGGGCCGGACCGTCTTCGTCTCCTCCCACCTGATGAGCGAGATGGCCGTCACGGCGGACCACCTGGTGGTCATCGGCCGGGGCCGGCTGCTGGCCGACCTGCCGATGGCCGAATTCATCCGGCGCAACTCCCGCTCCGCCGTCCGGCTGCGCACCCCGCAGCCCGAGCGGCTGCTCGACGCGCTGGCCGGCGCCGGGCTGCGGCACGAGGCGGGCCCCGGGGGTTCGGTCGAGGTGGTCGACGGCGACCTCGCCGCACTCGGCGACCTGGCCGCCGCGAACGGCGTGGTGCTGCACGAACTCAGCCCGCAGCAGGCCTCGTTGGAGGAGGCGTTCATGCAGATGACGGCCGACGCGGTGGAGTACCACGCCGGCGACGGACCGGGCCGGGACGCGGCCGGCGCACCCGGCGTCTGGGGCGCCGACTGGAAGGGCGGGGCGGCCGGGCAGCCGGCCGCCCGCGGCACGGAGGAGAACTGAGATGGCGTCCTTCCCCGCGGTCCTGCGCTCCGAGTGGACCAAGATCCGCAGCGTCCGCTCGACGATCTGGACCCTCGCGCTGACCTTCGTGGTCACCCTCGGCGTCGGCGCCCTGCTGTCGCTGCTGACCAACAACAACTTCGAGGAGTTCCGCAGCGACAACACCCCGTTCGACGCCACCGGCACCGCCTTCTCCGGCATTCTCCTCGGCGAGCTGGCGATCATCGTCTTCGGCGTCCTGGCGATCGGCAACGAGTACAGCAGCGGGATGATCCGGGTCACCCTGGCGGCCGTCCCGCAGCGCGGCACCCTGCTCACCGGCAAGGCCGTGGTGCTCGGGGGGCTCGCCCTGGCGGTCTCGCTGGTGACGGCCTTCCTGACCTTCTTCACCGGCCAGGCGCTGCTCGGCGACCACTCGACCTCGCTGGGCGAGCCGAACGTGCTGCGCGCGGTGTTCGGCGCCGCGCTCTACCTGACGATGCTCTGCCTCTTCTCGGCCGGGGTCACCACGATGCTGCACAACCAGACCCTCGCGCTGGGCGTGCTGGTGCCGTTCTTCTTCCTGCTCTCGCCGATCCTCTCCGCGGTGCCCGGCGCCAAGACCGTCGCCCACTACTTCCCCGACTACGCGGGCTCCCGGATGCTGCTGGTCTACGAGCAGCACGGCCAGCCGTACGGGCCGTGGGCGGGCTTCCTGATCTGCCTGGCCTGGACGGTCGCCGCGCTGGCCGGCGGGGCGCTGGTGCTGAAGAACCGCGACGCCTGAGCCGGGCGGGACGCCGGAACCGGTCGGTGCGGACCGACCGGTACGGGTCAGTAGCGGGGAGCGCCGCGGCCGCGGAGCAGGTTCGAGGCCCGGCGCTCCCGCGCGCCCCAGCAGGCCCGGTGCCAGTGCCGCCGGTCGTCCACGCCCGCGCCGTGCAGCGGCCACGCCACCAGGTGCCCCGTCCCGGGCGGGATCTCCTGGTCGCAGCCCGGGCAGCGGTAGTGCCGGCCGGCCGTCCCGGCGACCGTCTGCACCACCCAGTCGTCGCCCTGGTAACTCTCGGTCCGGCGCATCGAGCTGCCCATCGGGGCGGCCGGCTCCGCCCGGTCCGGTTCGGCGGCGCTCTTGATCCGGTTGCGTCGGGGCGACACGTCGGACTACCTCTCTGCGGGGTGTCGGGAACCGTTCCAGCGTACGGCCGCGCACCGCCGGGGCGGGCCACTATCACGGCATCGGAGGATGATCGGCTGTTTCCCGTGAGATCCACCCGATTCTCTGGGAAATTGGTGGTTCGGCGTGCCATTGGCACATGACATGGGCTACTCACGAGGGGACAGGCGGGGCCCGCAGACCCTGCGCGCACCCGAGGAGGCCTCACCATGACCAGAACCAGCACCCGCGCCGAGACCCGCCGGCCCGTCGGGGTACGCCCGCCGGCCCCCGGCCCGGCGCTGACCCCCACCACCGTGACGGCCGCCGCCGGCACCCCGCTGCCGGCGGACCGGCGCACCACCGCCGCCGGCGCGGACACCGCACCCGTCCAGGTCGGGGCGTTCCTGCTCTCGGCGCAGTTCCCCGGCCAGACCCACGGGGAGGCGCTCGACCGCACCGTCCGCGCCGCCGTCGCGGCCGAACAGGCGGGACTCGACAGCGTCTGGCTGGCCGAGCACCACTTCGTCCCGTACGGGGTCTGCCCCAACGCCGCCACGCTGGCCGCACTGCTGCTCGGCCGGACCAGGCGGATCGGCATCGGCACGGCGGTCAGCGTGCTCTCCACCACCCATCCGGTGGCTCTCGGGGAACAGGCGGCACTGCTGCACCTCACCTCCGACGGACGCTTCACGCTCGGGGTGGGGCGCGGCGGCCCGTGGATCGACCTGGAGGTGTTCGGCGGCGGTGTCGACGCCTTCGAACGGGGCTTCCCGGAGCGGCTCGACCTGCTGCTGCGCTGGCTGCGCGGGACCCGGGTGGGCGCGGCCGGGCCGCAGTTCACCTTCCCCGAGGTCGCCGTGGTGCCACGGGCCACCGAGCCGCCGCGGCAGCCGGACCTCGGCGCCTGGCTCGGCCTCGACGAACGGGCCGGCACCCTGCGCTTCCCCCGCCAGCGCCTGGACGCCGACGGCTCCGCCGAGGAGCTCACCGCCACCGGCCGGCCGGTGGCCGGCCCGCCGATGGTGGTGGCCTGCACCTCGCCCGGCGGGGTCCGCACCGCCGCCGAGCGGGGCCTGCCGATGCTGCTGGGCATGCACTCCGGCGACGAGGACAAGCTGCACATGCTGGAGCTGTATCGTTCCGCCTGGCTGGCGGCCGGGCGCGGCGAGGAGCAACTGCGGCGGATCACCCGTCAGCACGTCGCGGCCGGGGTCGCCCAGGTCGACGACCGTGCCTCGACCGCCCGGGCCACCCTGCTGGGCGCCATGCCCGGCTGGTTCGAGTTCGGGCTCGGCGCCCACCGCACGGTGGACGGCCGGGAGCGGAAGATGCGCGATCCGCACCAGTACACCGAGCTGCTCTGCGACCTGCACGCGGTCGGAACCCCGAGGCAGTGCGCGGACCGGCTGCTGGCCACCGCCGAGCGGACCGGCATCCGCCGGTTCGCGCTGCTCGCCGAAGGCAGCGGCGACCGGGAGGCCACCCTGCACAACATCGCGCGGCTCGGCTCCGAGGTCCTGCCGCAACTCGGCTGACGCACGGCCGCCGGGACCCGAGGGGTTGCCGGCGGCCGGCCTGCGCCCCGGCGCCGGAGCAGAGCGCCCGGAGGCGAGCGGGCGACTCCCGCCCCGAGCCCCACGAGGGAGGCGAGCGGGCGAAAGCACCGCCCCGAGCCCCACGACAGAGGCGAGCGGGCGACAACACAGCGAGCGGGCGACTAACAGTCCCGGAGTTCGTCGGACTGGTTGAGGAGCTGCTCGCGGACCGAGGTGAAGCGCTCGTACCGCTTCTTGTTGGCGGAGGACGGCCGGAAGACCGCCACCCGGTGACAGTTCTGGAAGGCCAGCCGGACGCCGAAGTGCCGCTCCAGGGCTCCCCGGATGGCGTCGCTGGCCAGTGCCCGCAGGAGCTGGCCGCGGGCCTGCTCGCTGGGCGGCGGTACATGGTTGTCGGCGAAGTCGGTGCCGTCGACCTCGGCCCGGGCGACCAGCGAGCTGATCAGCTCCCAGGCGTACGGCAGGGAGACGCGGACGCAGTCGACGAACTCCCGCTCGTCGACCTCGTCCCGCTCGGCCTTCTCCAGCAGGGCCGGTGAGACGTCGAGCGACATGGATTCTCCTCTCGGGACCGCCCGCGCGGCGCGCGGGCGGTGATGCGTGGTCCAAGTCAGAGCTGAGGGTGAGGGTGTAGGCGCGTCCGTGTCCGGAACACCGTCGGACGGGTGTGACGCCGTCGGACGACCGTTGTTCCCGGCAACGCGCGCCGAGGCAGGGGCGCCGCTGGTCCGTCGAGGGACGCGGCCGGGGCGCCGCCGCTCAGAACAGCGTGGCAGCCAACGACGGACCAGGCCGGTGGTTCCGGCGGATTCCTCCGGGAATACGCCCCCGTGCGGCGGATTGGCCGGAACCTGTCGGATCGTTCATCTGAAGTCTCCATCCCCGTTGACAGCGCTCCCGCAAGCAAGCCGTCACACACCGTAGCTGTCTATGGTGGTGGCCGCCAGGGTGCCGACAGGCTTTGACGGGATCGCAGGGCATCCATCGTGGCCGGGTTCGCGGATTCTTCACCCCGTCGTCGTGGAATCGCATCAACTGGCCCCGGTGGGCTAGCGTGGTCGACCGTGCGTCTCGTAATTGCCCGCTGCTCAGTCGACTATGCCGGTCGGCTCTCCGCCCATCTGCCCTCCGCCACCAGGCTCATCCTGGTCAAGGCCGACGGCAGCGTCAGCATCCACGCCGACGACCGTGCCTACAAGCCGCTCAACTGGATGTCCCCGCCGTGCGTCCTCAGGGAGGCCGACGGGGTCTGGACGGTGGAGAACAAGGCCGGCGAGAAGCTCATCATCACGCTGGAGGAGGTGCTGCACGATTCCTCCCACGAACTCGGGGTGGACCCCGGTCTCATCAAGGACGGCGTCGAGGCGCACCTCCAGGAGCTGCTCGCGGACCGGATGGAGGTGCTCGGCGCCGGCTGGTCGCTGATCCGCCGCGAGTACCCGACCGCGATCGGCCCGGTGGACATCCTGTGCCGCGACTCCGACGGCACCACGGTCGCCGTGGAGATCAAGCGGCGCGGCGAGATCGACGGTGTCGAACAGCTCACCCGCTACCTGGAACTGCTCAACCGGGACCCGCTGCTGGCCCCGGTGAAGGGCGTCTTCGCCGCGCAGGAGATCAAGCCCCAGGCCCGCGTGCTGGCCACCGACCGCGGCATCGGCTGCGTGGTGCTGGACTACGACGGGCTGCGCGGCATCGACGACGACAAGCTGAAGCTGTTCTGACCCCCGGCCGGCCGGTCAGCCGGCCGGCGAGGACATCGACGAGGACACCGGGGCGGACGTCGTCGGGCTCGCCGGGCCCGTCGGCGTGGCCGTCCCGGTAGGACTCTGAGTCGGCGGTTGGGTTGGTGTCTGGGTCGCCGTCTGGGTCGCCGTCGGCGAGGGTACGGACGGCGGCGGGCTGGGATCCCCGGTCGGCTGGGTGCCGCCGTTCCCCCCGCCCACGGTCCCGCCGCCGCCCGTACCGCCCGTACCGCCGCCCGTACCGCCCCCGGGAGGCTGCGGCGGGTTGGGGGCCTGGGTCGGCGGGGGTGTGGCGGCGGTGCTGCCTCCGGGGCTCGGCGAGCCGGTCGGCTTCTTCGAGGCCGAGCCCGAGGCCGACGGCGACCCCGAGGGGGTCCGGGAGGCCGTCGCGCCGCCGCTCGGCACGGTGCCGGCCGTCGACTGCTGCACCGGCCCGACCGCCCCCTCGGACGCTCCGCCGGCCGGCAGGGTGACCGGCGAGGAGGCCCCCGAGGCCGACGGCCGGGGCGAGGACGGACGCGGCGAGGTCCCGGCGCCGGGCAGGGTCGAACCGTCGTCGCTGCTGCTGTGCGGGTCGTTGCCGCGGTCCTCCCCGGTCACCGTCAGCCCGACCGCCGTCCCGAGCACGCCCAGCGCCAGCACCGCCGCCGAGGCGGCTATGACCGTCCGTCTGCTCCGGCCAGGACCGGCCGCCGCCGCCGCGCCGATCCGCAGCGGCACCCGCGCGATGGCCCGGATACCGGGCCTGCGGACCGAACCCGGGCCCGCCGGCGCCGCGGCCGTCAACTGGCGGCCCTCGGCCCGCAGCAGGTCGAGCATCCGGCGCGCCCCGGCCGCCCCCCGCACCTCGCCGAGCGCGGACCGCAGCCTCAGCGCGGCCTCCAACTCGGCCACGGCCCGGCCGGGTTCGTGGACACAGACGGCGTACACACCCAGCTCGTGGCGGAACCAGGCCTCGTCGGCCCCGGCACCGGTCCGCCGGGCCGCCTCCAGGCCGAGCTCCAGCGCCCGCTCCCAGGCCCCCCAGCGCAGCGCCAGGGCCAGTGCGGGGGCAGCCGCCCGCGCCAGCCTTCGCACCGAGTCGTGCCGCCCGGCGGCCCGGTCGGCGAGCAGCACACCGATCACCACCTCGGCCTCGGCCGCGATCTGCGGCAGCGAGACCGAGGAGTGCCCGACCCACCAGGAGAAGTGCTGGGCGGCGCCGTCCACGCTGTCCCGGGCCGGCCAGTGCGGGGCGAGCAGGTCCAGCGCCCCGGCGGTCAGCCGGTGGTGGCCGCCGATCGAGACCGCGAGTCCGGCGTCGGCGAGTTCGGCGAGCGCGCTCTCGCCCTGGCCGACGTCGATGAGGGCGGGCAGGTGCGGGGCGGTCGGGCACTCGCCTCCGAGGGCCACCGCGAGCCTCAGCACGGCCTGGGCGGTCTCGCTCAGCCCCTCGGCCAGCCGGACGGCGGGGAGGGTGGACTCGGCGACCGAGGGCAGCGGCACGCTGCCCCGCAGCGACGCCTCGCGGACCGCCGGGTCGGGGTCGTGGACGGGCTCCCGGACGGCGCCGAAGACGTCCATCCGGTCCTCCTCGGCGGCGACCAGGGCGTCCACCGCGACGTCCCGCTGCCGCAGCAGCGCGGCGGCCTGGACGAAGCGCAGCGGCAGTCCCTCGGACTCGAACCAGAGGTCCACCGCCCAGGCCTTCTCGGCCGCGTCCAGGGGCCGTCCGGCCAGCCGCGCGGCGAGCGCCAGGCAGGCCTGCCGGGAGAGACCGGCCACCAGGTGGTCCTGGAGCCGGGAGTCGGCCGGGAGCAGCGGGCCGTCGGCGGCGGAGGAGATCAGGAAGGCGCAGTCGGGCGCGGTGGCGAGCAGCGCCTCAAGTTCGGCGCCGGCGGGTTCGACCTCGTCGATGACGACGATCGCGCCGACACCCGCGAGGTGCTCGGCGAGCTGACCGGGGTCGGGGCGGAAGCCGGGGGCGTGGTGGGTCGCGGCGAAGAGTTCCTGGAGCAGGTCGGCGGCGGTGCGCCGGTGGCCGCGGAGCTGGACCACGCCGCCGGGGGCGAGGTCGCCGGCGGCCGCGGCGACGGCCGACAGCAGGGTGCTGCGGCCGGAACCGGCCTGGCCGACCAGGCGTATCGAGCGCCCCTCGGCGAGCAGGCCGAGCAGTTGGGCGATGTCGGCCTCGCGGTCGAGCAGCGGGAGGTCGGCGGGGCCGGCGCCGAGCGCCAGCGGGCCGACCTGGCGGCCGGGATCGCCGACCGGGCCGCGGGCGGGTGCTCCCGGCCCGGTCCGGCGGGGGCGGGGGCGCCACTCCTCGGGACAGGGCCGGACCTCGGAGCCCTCGGGACCGCCGACCCCCACCAGCAGTCCGCCGGAGACGAGTTCACCGTTCCGGGTGCGCACGGACTCCTGCCGGAAGTCCCCGGTTGGCTGTGCCACGTTCTGCTCCGCCCCGCGCTCGCGCCGTCGCTCCGTACCGGCCGGCCGCGTCCGCGGCCCGCGGCCGGGCCCCGGCGGCCGTTTCCTGACGCCAGACTCTCGCACATCCGCACCCGCCCGCGCAGCGTCGGGCCGTCACCGGCCGAGCGGCGCAGGGGATCGCGAGGTCCGGGGCCGCTCCGGGAGCGGCGCCGGGGCGGTCAGAGGGCCGGCAGGGTGGCGCCCAGGGAGTCGGCGGTGACGCCCTCGACGGCGAGGATGCGGTGCAGCCGGGTGGCCACCAGGAGGCGCTGGAGCTGGGCCGGGACGGAACGGAGCACCAGCCGCCGGCCGATCCGTCCGGCCCGGCGGTGGGTACCCATGATCACGCCCAGGCCGGTGGCGTCCCAGAACTCCAGCCGGCCGAGGTCGAGCACGAGGTCGCCGAGGCCGCCGTCGACGGCCTGGTGCAGCCGCGCCCGCGCGTCGGCGGCGGTACGCACGTCGAGGCGGCCTTCGAGGGCCAGCGCCACGTGGTTGCCGGTGATGCGCATGCTCTCCTCCTCCGCGGGGCGGGCCCGGCGTGCCGGGGCGGACCGGGCTCGGCGCCGGTCCTGGCGGTCGGTGCCGCCGGGTGTCGGTGGCCGGGTGGGTCTCGGTGGGGTCGGTGGCCGGGTGGGTCTCGGTCGGTACGGGTGCCGCCGGCGGTGCCGGACCGGGGGCGGTGACGCTCCGGGCGTCGGGCGGGCGCTGCGGCCCCGCGCGCCGGCCCCGGACGGAATGCCGGGTTCCCCGTCATCCATCTGACGGCGAGCCGGGCCCTCGGGTTGCTGGTTCCGGCCGGATCTGAAGCAACTTCACTCGTCCGAGGGAATATACGCAGGAACTCTCCACACTTACGCTCGATTACCGCCCAAATCACCCGTCTGCGGCACCGGCGTGAGGAAACTCACCAGGTCCGGCAGAACGGGCCGCGCGGTCCCGCGACCGCACGGCCCGTCCGGTCCGTCGGCTCAGCCGGCGGCCGTCACTTGCCCGGGTACGGGTAGAAACCGCGGCCGCTCTTGCGGCCCAGGTCACCGGCGGTGACCATGCGCGCCATGATCTCCGGAGCGGCGAACTTCTCGTCCTGGGTCTCGCTGTAGATGTTCCGCGCGGCGTGCAGCAGGATGTCCACGCCGGTCAGGTCGGCGGTCTCCAGCGGGCCCATCGGGTGGCCGAAACCGAGCCGGCAGGCGGTGTCGATGTCCTCGGCGGAGGCGACGCCCGACTCGTAGAGCTTGGCTGCCTCGACGACCAGGGCGGTGATCAGACGGGTGGTGACGAAACCGGCCACGTCGCGGTTGACCACCACGACGTCCTTGCCGACGCCCTCGGCGAAGGCCCGGGCGGTGGCCAGCGTCTCGTCACTGGTCTTGTAGCCGCGGACCAGCTCGACCAGCTTCATCAGCGGCACCGGCGAGAAGAAGTGCACGCCGACGACGGACTCGGGGCGCGAGGTGGCGGCGGCGATCCGGGTGATCGGGATGGCGGAGGTGTTGGAGGCGAGCACCGCGCCGTCCTTGGCGAGCTTGTCGAGCTCCTTGAAGACGCCTTCCTTGACCTCCAGCTGCTCGAACACCGCCTCGACCACGATGTCCGCCTCGGCGACCGCGCCGAGGTCGGTGGTGGTGGTGATCCGGCCGAGCGCCGCCTCGGCGTCCTCGGCGGTGAGCCGGCCCTTGGAGACGAACTTGTCGTACGAGGCGCGGATGCCGTCGAGGCCACGGCGCAGCGCCTCCTCGGTCACGTCGCGCAGGACCACCGGGTGGCCGGCCTGGGCGGAGACCTGGGCGATGCCGGCGCCCATCAGGCCGGCCCCGATCACGGCGATCTGCTTGCTGGACGCACTGCTCATGGCTTGGTCTCCCGATGCCGTCGCCGCCCTGGTGGGCGGGCCCTGAAGGCGGCTCAAGGCAGGGGTCACCCACCGAGCCGCATCACTCATGGGCGGGACTTTAATGCCGATCCGGCGCCCGTGGTGGCATCCGGGGGTGTGATCTGCGACAGACCTGAGCGGGCGAGAAGGTCAGCTGATCGGATCGATCGGACGGGTCAGATCATCAGCCCGAGATCCTGGGCCAGGATCGCCGCCTGCACCCGGCTGCGCAGCCTCAGCTTGGCCAGGATCCGGCTGACATGGGTCTTGGTGGTCGCCTCCGCCATCTCCAGCCGCCCGGCGATCTCACCGTTCGACAGCCCGGCACCGATGCAGGCCAGCACCTCCCGCTCGCGCGGCGTCAGCCCGGCCACCGCCGTCCGGACCTCCGGCCCCACCTGCCGCTCCGGCCGGGCGAAGGTCCCGATCAGCCGGCGGGTCACCGAGGGCGCCAGCATGCCGTCCCCGCGCGCCACCGTGCGGATGCCGTCGACCAGCGCGTCCGCCTCCAGGTCCTTCAGCAGGAACCCGGCCGCACCGGCCCGCAGCGCGCCGTAGACGTACTCGTCCAGGTCGAAGGTCGTCAGCACCAGCACCTGCGCGGCCCCGGCCGTCACCACCTGGCGGGTGGCCGAGACCCCGTCCAGCCGCGGCATCTGCACGTCCATCAGGACGACGTCGGGCCGCAGCTCCAGCGCCAGCCGGACGGCCTCCTCGCCGTCCGCCGCCTGGCCGACCACCTCCAGGTCCGGCTCGGCCCGCAGGATCATCACCAGTGCCGCGCGCACCGCCGCCTGGTCCTCCGCGACCAGTACCCGGATCGTCATGACCGTCCCGCCCCTTCCTCCGTCGAGTGCTCCCTCGGCAGCACCGCGCGCACGCTCCAGCTCCCGTCCTTCGGCCCGGCCTCGAAGCCTCCGCCCAGCAGCGAGGCCCGTTCCGCCATGCCGACCAGCCCGGCCCTGGCCCCCGGCAGCGCCTGCCCGGCGCCGGTCCGGAACGGGCTGTCCACCCTGATCCTCAGCTCCCCGGGCCGGAAGTCCAGCAGCACCCGGACCTCCCCCGGGCCGGCGTGCTTGAGCGCGTTGGTCAGCGACTCCTGCACGATCCGGTACGCGGCCAGGCCGACCGGCACCGGCAGGACCCCGCGCTCGCCGCTCTCGGTCAGCTCGAAGTCCAGCCCGACGTCCCGCCCGGCCGCCCGCGCCTTGGCGAGCAGCGCGTCCACCGCCGACAGGTCCGGCGCGGCGTACGACTCGTCGGCCTCGCCCCCGCCGCTCTCCCGCAGCAGCCCGACGATGCGGCGCATTTCGGCCAGCCCCTGGACGCTGTTCTCGCGGATCACGCCCAGCACCTCCAGCACCGGATCGTCCGCCGGCCGGCCCTGACGCCGCGCCATCGACTGCGCGCCGGTCGCGTGGATCGCGATCGCCGACAGGTGGTTGGCCACCACGTCGTGCAACTCGCGCGCCATCCTCGACCGTTCGGCGACCACCGCCTCGCGCCGGTCCATCTCCGAGAGCAGCGCGGTCTGTTCCGCCCGCAGCCGCTGGGACTCCGCCTCCTGCCGGTGCTTGCGCACGATGTCGGCGCTCCAGAGCGGGCCCAGGAAGACCAGGGTGGTGATCACGGCCACCGCGACCGCCGAACCCGTGTCGCCGTAGACGAGGGTCAGGGTGGTCAGCACCAGCACCGAGGCGGTCCCGGTGACGTGCAGGACCGGCGACATCCGCCGGGGCCCGTACACCACCGCCGCGTAGAGCAGGTCGGTGTACATCATGGTGGTCGCCAGCAGGGCGCCGGAGAAGATGCTCCCGGCGAAGACCAGCCCACCGAGCACCGCGATGGTGATCGGCCTGGTCCGCCGGACCAGTTCCAGGGCCGCCATCGCCAGCAGCGCCGGCAGCACCTGCCAGCGAGGCATCGACGACGACTGGTCGTACACCTTGAAGGCGATCAGCAGCAGTCCGCCGGCCAGCCCGGCCAGCGCGATCGTGGCATCGACCTGCCGTGGGGTGGGTGTGGGTCTGCGCACGACCCCATCAGATCATCCCCGGACCGCGCCCGGCTCCGGAGGCGGGAGGAGCCCGGCTACATCGAAAGATGCAGCCACGGTCCGTCCCCGCCGACGACGCGCGCCCGGGGGTGCCGCGGGGAGGGTGGAGGCGTCGTCGAGAACTGGAGCGCACCATGATCGTCACCCTTGTCCTCGCCGCCGAGGTCGCCTTCTGGGTGGTTCTCGCACTGGGCCTGGCCGCCCGCTACCTGCTGCGGTGGCGGAAGGTGAGCACCGTCCTGCTGGTCGGGCTGCCCGTGATCGACCTGGTGCTGTTCCTGCTCACCTTCCTCGACCTGCGCGGCGGCGCCACCGCCTCCTGGACGCACGCCCTCGCCGCGAGCTACCTGGGCTTCTCGGTCGGCTTCGGGCCGTCCGTGGTCCGCTGGGCCGACGGGTGGTTCCAGCACCGCTTCGGCGGCGGCCCGAAGCCGCTGCCCTCGCCCAAGTACGGCACGGCCCGGAGCCGGTACGAGTGGCGGATCTGCCTGCGCACCCTGGTCTCGGTGGCGATCACGCTCACCCTGATCACCGCGCTGAAGCTGTTCACCGACGCCACCGGGACCGGGGTGTTCGACCAGTGGTACTGGCGGCTGGGCATCGCCGCCGTGGTGAACCTCGTCATCGCCACCAGCTACACCCTCTGGCCGAAGCAGCCGCCGGCCGGCGCGGTCGTCGAGGACGGCCGGATCGTCGAGCGGCACGTCCCCGAGCGGGCGAAGCAGTTCTAGAACGGCGGCGGGTGCGGTGGACCGAACGGGAGACGGTCCACCGCATCGGCGCGCGGTCGCCTCAGCGGTTCTCGCCGGGCACCCAGAGCACGTCGCCGCGCTCCTTGTTGGCGGCCCTGGCCAGGATGAACAGCAGGTCGGAGAGCCGGTTCAGGTACTTGGCGGTCAGCGGGTTGACGGTGTCCCCGTGGGTGTCGATCGCCGCCCAGGTGGCCCGCTCGGCCCGCCGGACCACGGTGCAGGCCAGGTGCAGGTACGCGGCGCCCGGGGTGCCGCCGGGGAGGATGAAGCTGCGCAGCTTCTCCAGCTCCGCCAGGTAGTGGTCGCAGTCCGTCTCCAGCTTGTCGATGTAGGACTGCTCGACCCGCAGCGGCGGGTACTTCGGGTCCTCCACCACCGGGGTGGCCAGATCGGCGCCGACGTCGAAGAGGTCGTTCTGCACCCGGGTGAGCACCGTGACCACGTCGGCCGGCAGCGCGCCGGCCGCGATCGCCACGCCGATCGCGGCGTTGGCCTCGTTGGTGTCCGCGTAGGCGACCAGACGGGGATCGGTCTTGCTCGTGCGGCTCATGTCACCGAGCGCCGTGGTGCCGTCGTCGCCGGTACGGGTGTAGATGCGCGTCAGATTGACCATGCGGCCACCCTAGCCGGGCCGGTTAGGCGGCGTTAACCCCCGAGAATCCGCCTCCCCCACCCCGAGGGTCAGCCGCTGTGCGACGTTCACCTCCCCCAGCCTCCGGCCGGGAGGTGCCCCCACCCCGAGGGTCCGCCGCTACGCGACGTTGACCCTCTGCCCGGGCGGGGCCGCCTCGAGCCAGGCGAGGAAGCCGGTGAGCGCGTCCTCGCTCATGGCGAGCTCCAGCGGGGCGCCCTCGTGCAGGCAGCGCAGCACGACCGAACCGGAGAGCAGGGCGAGCTCCTCCTGCCCCTCCGGGTAGCGCCGGCCCAGCACCTCGATCTCCCGGCGCGGCAGCACCTTGCGGGGGCGCGGGGCGTAGGAGAAGACCCGGAACCACTCGATGGAGTCACCGCTGTACCGGCCGATACCAAAAACCCACCCCTTGCCGTCGGTCTGGGGAACCGGGGCCGAGGTGGGTTTGCCGTTCTCGTCGAGGTCGGGCTGCGTGGAGGCGTCGACGGGCATTTTGAGCCGGTAGCTGCAGTCGAACGTGCCGCCGACCCGCTGGATCACACGGCGGCGTACCGCGAACGCGACCAACCCGATCACTCCGAGCGCCACGACCGCCGCACACACCACAAGGGCGAGGACCATGCTCACCTACCTCCTCGCTACCCGCGTTCCCCGTTCGGTCGTACCAGGCGACCGCGTTGACCTACCAACTGAGACGACAGTCCCGGGGTCACGCTCACGCGTCCCCGGGACCGTCGGTCGACCCCGCTCAGGCGGGGTCCGGCACAATCAGGCGCGGGCCTTGAGGCCGCGTGCCGCGAACAGCCGGACCTCGGCACGCCGCTCGGCGTGCGCGTCCAGGTCGGACTTGGCCTTGTCCAGTGCGCGCTCGGCGCGCGCGACGTCGATCTCGTCCGCCAGCTCGGCGATCTCCGCGAGCAGAGACAGCTTGTTGTCGGCGAAGGAGATGAAGCCGCCGTGCACCGCAGCGATCACGGTGCCGCCGTCCGTGGTGCGGATGGTGACCGGACCGGTCTCCAGCACGCTCAGCACCGGGGTGTGACCCGGCATGATGCCGGTGTCGCCGGAGGCCGTACGGGCGACGACGATGGTGGCCGCACCGGACCACACCTTGCGGTCGGCTGCGACCAGCTCGACGTGCAGCTCAGCCAACGTGGGCTCCTAGGCTCATGCAACCCCCGATTACTCGGGAGTTTCGGTAAGAATAACGGGCCCGCGCCCCCGGCATGAAACCGGCGGCACGGATTTGACCGGAATCACAGCCGATGCGACGCGAGGGGTGGGTCCCAGGGCTGGGGCCCACCCCTCACGATCACGCTCGGCTGCTACCGGCCGCGACTACTTCTTCGCGAGCTCGGCGGCGTTGCGCTCGAGGTCCTCGATGCCACCGCACATGAAGAACGCCTGCTCCGGGACGGAGTCGTACTTGCCGTCCGCGATGGAGTTGAACGCCTCGATGGTCTCGGACAGCGGCACGGTCGAACCCTCGACACCGGTGAACTGCTTCGCCACGTAGGTGTTCTGCGAGAGGAAGCGCTCGATGCGACGGGCACGGTGGACCGTGATCTTGTCCTCCTCCGACAGCTCGTCCATACCGAGGATGGCGATGATGTCCTGGAGGTCCTTGTACTTCTGCAGGATCCCCTTGATACGGATGGCCGTGTCGTAGTGGGTCTGCGCGATGTACCGCGGGTCGAGGATGCGGGACGTGGAGTCCAGCGGGTCGACGGCCGGGTAGATGCCCTTCTCCGAGATCGGGCGCGACAGAACGGTGGTCGCGTCCAGGTGGGCGAAGGTGGTGGCCGGGGCCGGGTCGGTCAGGTCGTCCGCGGGGACGTAGATCGCCTGCATCGAGGTGATCGAGTGACCGCGGGTCGAGGTGATGCGCTCCTGGAGGAGGCCCATCTCGTCGGCCAGGTTCGGCTGGTAGCCCACCGCGGAGGGCATACGGCCGAGCAGGGTCGACACCTCGGAACCGGCCTGGGTGAACCGGAAGATGTTGTCGATGAAGAGGAGCACGTCCTGCTTCTCGACGTCACGGAAGTACTCCGCCATGGTCAGCGCGGAGAGCGCGACCCGCAGACGGGTGCCCGGCGGCTCGTCCATCTGGCCGAAGACCAGGGCGGTCTTGTCCAGAACGCCCGAGTCGACCATCTCGTCGATGAGGTCGTTGCCCTCACGGGTACGCTCGCCGACGCCGGCGAAGACCGACACACCACCGAAGTTCTCGGCGACGCGGTAGATCATCTCCTGGATCAGAACGGTCTTGCCGACACCGGCACCACCGAACAGACCGATCTTGCCACCGGTGACGTACGGGGTGAGGAGGTCGATGACCTTGATGCCGGTCTCGAACATCTCGGTCTTGGACTCGAGGTCCTTGAAGTCGGGGGCCTTGCGGTGGATCGGCCACCGGACCTGGACCTGCGACTCGAACTCGTCCTTGTCGACGTTCAGCACCTCACCGAGGGCGTTGAAGACCTTGCCCTTGGTGATCTGGCCGACCGGCACGGAGATGGCGGCACCGGTGTCGGTGACCTGCGAACCACGGACCAGGCCGTCGGTCGGCTGCATCGAGATGCCGCGGACCAGGCCGTCGCCGAGGTGCTGGGCGACCTCGAGGGTGAGGACCTTCTTGCCGCTGCCGTCGGGGTTGTCCACCTCGACGTGCAGGGCGTTGAACATGTCCGGAATCGCGTCGACGGGGAACTCCACGTCGACGACCGGGCCGATGACCCGCGCGACGCGGCCCGTCGCCGTGGTCGGCTCAACAGTGGTAGTCATACTCATTCGCTCCCGCGGCTCGCGTCAGCGAGCGCGTTCGCGCCACCGACGATCTCGCTGATTTCCTGGGTGATCTCGGCCTGACGGGCCGAGTTGGCAAGCCGCGTGAGCGACTTGATGAGCTCGCCGGCGTTGTCCGTCGCGCTCTTCATCGCGCGGCGGCGGGCGGCGTGCTCGGAGGCGGCCGACTGCAGCAGCGCGTTGTAGATCCGGCTCTCCACGTACCGCGGCAGCAGCGCGTCGAGGACGCCCTCCGCCGACGGCTCGAAGTCGTAGAGCGGGAAGATCTCCTTCGTCGCCGACTCCTCGCCGACCTTGACCTCGTCGAGCTTCAGCGGCAGCAGCCGCGCGTCGACGGCGGTCTGCGTCAGCATCGACTCGAACTTGGTCGAGATCACGTGGACCTCGTCCACCCCGCCGGTCTCGGCCGTGAAGGCCTCGATCAGCGCGGCCGAGACGAGCTTGGCGTCGCCGTAGGTCGGCTTGTCCGAGAAGCCCGTCCACGAGTCCGCGACCGCGAGGTCACGGAAGCCGTAGTACGAGACGCCCTTGCGGCCGACGGCGTACGTCACCACTTCCTTGCCCTCGGCCCGCAGGCGCTCGGAGAGCGCCAGCGAGGCCTTGATGGCGTTGGACGAGTAGCCGCCCGCCAGACCGCGGTCCGCCGTGATCAGCAGGACTGCGGCACGCGTGGCGTTCGGGTTCTCGCTGGTGAGCGGGTGCTTGGCGGTGGACCGGGTGGCCACTGCCGTCACCGCCCGGGTGAGCTCATCGGCGTACGGGGTGGAGGCGGCCACCGCGCGCTGCGCCTTACCGATGCGCGCCGCGGAGATCATCTCCATCGCCTTGGTGATCTTCTTCGTCGCGGTGACAGAGCGGATCCGGCGCTTGTAGACCCGAAGCTGTGCTCCCATGGGTCGTTACGTCCTTTCCCTCGCTACCGGACTCAGGCCTGCTCGGAGAGCAGCTTGCCGTCAGCGGTCTGGTAACCCTGCTTGAACTCGCCGATCGCGGCGGTCAGCGCGTCGACGGTGCCGTCGGCGAGCAGACCGGTCTCGACGATGCCCGCGAGCAGGTCCTTGTGCTGCAGGCGCACGTAGTCCAGGAACTCGCGCTCGAAGCGGCGGATCTCGGCGACCGGGACGTCGTCCAGCTTGCCGGTGGTACCGGCCCAGATGGAGACGACCTGCTCCTCGACCGGGAACGGCTGGTACTGGCCCTGCTTCAGCAGCTCGACCATGCGCGCACCGCGCTCCAGCTGGGCCTTGGAGGCCGCGTCCAGGTCGGAACCGAAGCCGGCGAAGGCCTCCAGCTCACGGTACTGGGCGAGGTCCAGGCGCAGACGGCCGGCGACCGAGCGCATGGCCTTGATCTGGGCGGAGCCACCGACGCGGGAGACCGAGATACCGACGTTCACGGCCGGGCGGATGCCGGCGTTGAACAGGTCGGACTCCAGGAAGCACTGGCCGTCGGTGATCGAGATGACGTTGGTCGGGATGTACGCCGACACGTCGTTGGCCTTGGTCTCGATGATCGGAAGACCGGTCATCGAGCCGCCGCCCAGGGCGTCGTTCAGCTTCGCGCAGCGCTCCAGCAGACGGGAGTGCAGGTAGAAGACGTCGCCCGGGTACGCCTCGCGGCCCGGCGGGCGGCGCAGCAGCAGGGAGACGGAACGGTAGGCCTCGGCCTGCTTCGACAGGTCGTCGAAGATGATCAGGACGTGCTTGCCGTCGTACATCCACTCCTGGCCGATGGCGGAGCCGGTGTACGGAGCGAGGTACTTGAAGCCGGCCGGGTCGGAGGCGGGAGCGGCCACGATGGTGGTGTACTCCAGCGCGCCGGCCTCCTCCAGGGCGCCGCGGACGGACGCGATGGTGGAGCCCTTCTGGCCCACGGCGACGTAGATGCAGCGGACCTGCTTCTCCGGGTCGCCCGAGCGCCAGTTGTCGCGCTGGTTGATGATCGTGTCGACAGCCACCGCGGTCTTGCCGGTCTGGCGGTCGCCGATGATCAGCTGGCGCTGGCCGCGGCCGATCGGGGTCATCGCGTCGATGGCCTTGATGCCGGTCTGCAGCGGCTGCTTGACCGACTTGCGGGCCATGACACCCGGGGCCTGCAGCTCCAGGGCGCGGCGACCGGTGGCGGCGATGTCGCCCAGACCGTCGATCGGGTTGCCCAGCGGGTCCACGACGCGGCCGAGGTAGTTGTCGCCGACCGGCACGGAGAGGACCTCGCCGGTGCGGCGCACCGTCTGACCCTCCTCGATGCCGCCGAACTCACCGAGGATGACGACACCGATCTCGCGGGTGTCGAGGTTCAGCGCGAGGCCGAGCGTGCCGTCCTCGAACTTCAGCAGCTCGTTCGCCATGACCGAGGGCAGGCCCTCGACATGCGCGATGCCGTCCGCCGCGTCAGTGACCGTGCCGACCTCTTCCACAGAGGCGGCGTCCGGCTGGTACGACTGGACAAAGTCGGCCAGCGCGTCCCGGATCTCCTCCGGACGGATCGTAAGCTCCGCCATCAGGCTTCCCTGCTCTCCTAGTTTGCGATCCTCGGCCCGCCATTGAGGGCCGCAAGTGCTCGACTCTCGGCCGGGTCGTATGAACCGGCCGTACGTTTTGCCGACTCCGGTGGAGCCGGTTTCCCGACCGAGGGTCGGATGTGCTGCTTCGGTGCTCAGCCTTCGAGTACCTGGCGAGCGCCCGAGAGGCGGCTCGACACGGTGCCGTCGATGATCTCGTCACCGATCTGCACCCGGACACCGCCGACGACCTCGGGGTCGACGTCGATGTTCAGGTGGACCTGGCGGCCGTACAGCCGGCCGAGGGCGCCCGACAGGCGCTCCTTCTGGCTGTCCGACAGCGGCACCGCGGTGGTGACCTGGGCCACCATGCGATCGCGCCGGGCGGCGGCGAGCTTGGAGTAGGACTCCAGCCCCTGCTCCAGGCTACGGCCACGCGGGTTGTTGACGAGGCTGGTGACCAGCCGCACGGTGCCCGCGTTGGCGCGGCCGCCGAGCAGCTTCTTGATCAGGCCCGCCTTGGCGACGGCGCCGGCCTTGGGCTCGGTCAGCGCGGCGCGCAGCTCGTGCGAGCCGCTCACCACCCGACCGAAGCGGAAGAGCTCGTCCTCGACGTCGTCCAGGGCACCGGCCCTGTCGGCGGCGATGACCTCCGCGTACGCGGCCAGCTCCTCCACGGCGTCGACCAGGTCACGGCCACCCGACCAGCGGGAGCGGACCAGGCCGGAGACCAGGTCGGCCGTCTCGCCGGAGACCTGGCCGGCCAGCAGCGAGGAGACCAGCTGAGCCTTGTCCTGACCCGACCGGGACGGGTCGGTCAGGACGCGGCGCAGCGAGACCTCGCGGTCCAGCAGGACCGTGACGGCGGTGAGCTCCTCGGCGAGCCGGGCCGCGTCCACCGAGGTGGAGTCGGTCAGGCTCTCGAGGTTCTGCCGCCCGGCGGCGAGGGCCTCACGGCTGGCGCCGATCACTTCGCCGCACCCTGAGCAACGGCGGCCTTGGCCTCCAGCTCGTCCAGGAAGCGGTCGACGACGCCGCTCTGTCGCGCCTGGTCCTCGAGGGACTCACCCACGATGCGGGACGCCAGCTGGGTGGCCAGCGAGCCCACGTCCTGGCGCAGGGCGGCAGTCGCCTGCTTCTTGTCGGCCTCGATCTGGGCGTGGCCGGCGGCGACGATGGCCTCGCGCTGACGCTGGCCCTCCTCGCGCATCTCGACGAGCTGGGCAGCGCCCTGCTCGCGAGCCTGCTCGACGATGCGAGCCGCCTCGTGGCGCGCCTCGGCGAGCTCGGCACGGTACTGCTCGAGCAGGGCCTGCGCCTCGTTCTGAGCGGCCTCGGCGCGCTCCATGCCGCCCTCAATGGCATCCCGGCGCTCCGCCAGCACCTTCTCGATGCTGGGGAGGATCTTCTTGCCGAGGAGACCGAAGACGATGAAGAAGCAGAGCAGGCCGATGATGATCTCGGGCCAAGCGGGGAGGAGAGGGTTCATCTTCTCCTCGGCCGCAAGCTGAGCCGCGATGCTCATATCTGGACCTTCCTCGAATGGGTCTGCGGCGGGATTACTTGTTGCCGAAGACGAACGGCATGACGATGCCGATCAGCGCGAGGGCCTCGGTGAGCGCGAAGCCGATGAACATGTTGGAGCGGATGAGGCCGACGGCCTCGGGCTGGCGGGCCATGGCCTGGACGCCGTTGCCGAAGATCAGACCGACGCCGATGCCGGGGCCGATGGCGGCGAGGCCGTAGCCGATCGAGGCGACGGAACCGTAGACAGTGCCCTCAGCGAGGAAGCTCATTGCAGTTGTCCTTTGCAGGGTGGTGAACCGGTGGTGATTGGCCACCGGGCATTCCGGGAGGTGTGGATCGTGGCGGGCCCTGACGGGCCCGGGGCTCAGTGCGCCTCTTCCAGGGCACCGGCGATGTAGCTGCTGGCCAGCATCACGAAGATGTAGGCCTGCAGGAACTGGACCAGCAGCTCGAAGGCGGTGAGGCCGACGGCGACGACGAACGAGGCCGAGCCGTACAGCGCGCCCAGGGTCGGGCTGAGCAGGTACCAGGAGGCGATGGAGAACATCACGATCAGCAGGTGGCCGGCGAACATGTTCGCGAAGGCTCGGACCGCGAGCGTGAAGGGGCGCACGAAGATGTTCGAGAAGAACTCGATCGGCACCAGGATGAACATGACCCAGCCCGGGATCCCCGACGGCCAGCAGAGGTTCTTCAGACCACCGACGAACCCGTGGTTCTTGAAGGTCAGACCCATGTACGTGACCCACACGACGGCCGCGAGGCCGGCCGGGAAGGCGATCGCCGCGGTCACCGGGAACTGGGCGAAGGGAATGACCGACAGGATGTTCATCAGCCAGATGATGAAGAACATCGAGACGAGCATCGGGACGTACTTCTCGCCCCGCTTGCCGATCGTCTCCAGCACGATGGAACGCTTGACGAAGTCGTAGCCGATCTCACCGACCAGCTGCAGCTTGCCCGGGACGAGCTTCGGCTTCGCGAAGGCGGCCCAGAAGAAGCCGATGACCAGAACAGCCACGATCATCGACAGCAGCATCGGCTTGTTGAACTCGAAGCTGCCGATGGTGAAAATCGGCTCGAACTGGAACTCGTTCAGACCCGGGGCCGGGAAGCCGCAGCCAGCGTCCCCGAAGTGGCAACTGCCTGAGGCGAGGGACGTGAGTTCAGCACTCACCACGGACTCCTTCGTCGTGACGCATGGTTACGGCAACCTCGGTGTGTCGGCATGGCCTGCGGCCACGGAGCGGCACTGGAACTTGATGGGTTTCTCGCCGACCCCGCGCGGCAGAGCACTGCACCACAGCGGGATCATCGAAGACTGCGCGGACCCGGGGGGCGATCGATCCGCGCTGCGGATGGACCAGGCCTCTTCCCGTACTCCGTTGTTGCGACGGACGATAGCAGTCCGTCAGTGCGGCATAAACACCGCCCCCCTCGTTGGGGGGACAGTGGGCCGTCGTCACTGTTGACGCCCCTTGTCCGAGGGCTTCTCGGCCTTGTTTTCGGAGGCGTCGGTCACGACGTAGAAGGTCTTGGCCTTGAGGAAGCCGCGGACCTGGAAGCCGGTCCAGATCAGTACGCAGCCCAGCAGGGTGAAGGCGAAGGCCTGCCGGTTGAAGAGCTCGGTGTTCTTGAAGACCGCCAGCACGATGCCGACCAGCAGGATCTGAGTGGTGTACACCAGCAGCCCGACGGCCATCATCATCTGCGGATTCGACCTGGTCAGCCGGTCGAGGGCGACCTGGCCGGAGGCGAAGAAGACCATCACGAGCAGAGCGCCGAGGAAGGCCCCGAGCAGGCCCTTGCCCCCCGCGACGGCGAAGGAGATCGCCATCGCGATGACTCCGGCGACCGCAGTGGGGATCGCGGCGCCTCGGAGGATCCGGGCGTCGTTGGACGGCATGTCGGCAACTCCGGCGGCATGTCGATGTGGCGGGGGGACGGGCACAGAACTCGGTGGGTGGTACCGGACCGGAACCACCGCGGGCCGGCCTCTCGACGGCGAGCCCGTCGAGTGGGACCCGCCAGGGACGGAAGTCATCCACCTGTCAGGTCTTTCGGCGCGTTCTCGGTACTCGTGAACGGTATCACAAACTATTTGATGAGAGCTTTACCATGAATGTGTGGCACCTGTCACACCGATGGCCCAAGGGTGCCGCCGATCGGGTGAACCGACTTGACGCGCCCTCACCTCTCCCAGCGGCCGCGTCCGTTGCCGTGCCCGCGGCCGGTGACCGCCGACGATCCCTTGGGCACTCCGCCGAGCAGACGCTTGTCCTCGGCCGACAGTTCGGCCATCGGCTCGGGACTCGTACGCCCGGCCGAGTCGGCGGTGAGCTCGGTGCCCTCGGTGCTCCCGGCGGTCTCCGCGACCGGGGCGGCGGCGGTCCGGCGCACCGGACGGCGGCGGTAGCGCGGCGGCACGAAGGCCTGCACCGCGCGCGGGGCCCGGGGCCGGAACCGCGGGGTGAGCAGCACCACCAGGCCGACCAGGCAGAGACCGGCCAGCGTGAGGACGACGGTACGGCCGGTGTTGGTGACCGAGAAGGCGACGGTCCCGAACGCGATCAGCGCGGCCCAGAAGTACATGATCAGTACGGCGCGGCTGTGCGAGTGGCCGACCTGGAGCAGTCGGTGGTGCAGGTGCCGCTTGTCGGCGGCGAACGGGGACTGGCCCGCCCAGGTGCGGCGGACCACGGCGAGCAGCAGGTCCGCCAGCGGCAGCGCGATGACCGTCAGGGGCAGCAGCAGCGGGATGTAGATCGGCACCAGGGCGTGCACGGTGGCGGTCTGGGAGCCCAGCTCGCTGGTGATGAGGTCGGGGTCGACCCGGCCGGTGATGGAGATCGCGGCGACCGCCAGCATCAGGCCGAGCATCATCGAGCCGGAGTCGCCCATGAAGATCCGGGCCGGGTGCATGTTGTGCGCCAGGAAGCCCAGGCACATCCCGATCAGCAGCACGCTGAACAGCACCGCTGGGGCGGCGTCGGAGATCGTGTAGCCGTACCAGAGCCGGTACGAGTACAGGAAGAAGGCCATCGCGGCGATGCAGACCATGCCGCCCGCCAGACCGTCCAGCCCGTCGATGAAGTTCACCGCGTTGACCATGACGACGACCAGGACCACCGAGATGACCATGCCCTGGGTCGGGCTGACCGCGACCGGACCCACGCCGGGCACCGGCAGGGTGATCACCGTGACGCCCTGCCAGACCATCACACCGGCGGCGATCATCTGGCCGCCCAGCTTCACCAGGGCGTCCACGCCCCACTTGTCGTCCAGCACGCCGAGCAGCCACATGATGCCGGCGCCGGAGAGCAGCGCGCGGATGTCGGTGCCCTGGGAGAACACCTTGCTCAGGTTGTCGAGCTGGGAGGCGACCAGGATGCCCGCGCAGAGTCCGCCGAACATCGCGATGCCGCCGAGCCGCGGCGTCGGCTCGCGGTGCACGTCCCGCGCGCGGACCGGGGGCATCGCCCCGGCCGCGATGGCGAACTTCCGGACCGGCCCGGTCAGCAGATAGGTGACCGCCGCGGTGCAGAACAGCACCAGCAGATACTCACGCACCACTGGCCTCCCGCAGCGCTGTCCGACGGTTGGGTACCGAAGGTACTCCCGTGCCTGTCCGAGGTTCGAGGTGCGTCGCCACGGCACACACCTTATTGAGTCGGACGCCGGGGGTGCGCATCGCGGTTCGCCCTACCGGGTAGGAGATTCGGAAGCGCGGTCAACGCCGCCCGGCGAAGGCCCGCGCGAGTTCCCGGACGCGCTCCGCCACCCGGACGTCCGTGCCCCCGGCGAGCAGCCGTCCGATCAGCCCGGCGATCTCCGCCAGCTCCGCCTCCCCCATGCCCTGCGTGGTCACGGTGCCGGTCCCGAGCCGGATCCCGGAGGCCTCCGAGGGCGGCGCCGGGTCGTAGGGCAGCGCGCACTTGCCGAACAGCAGTCCGGCGGCCGCGCAGCGGCGCTCCGCCTCGGCCCCGCTGACGCCGAGCGCGCCGACGTCGGCGGTCACCAGATGGGTGTCGGTGCCCCCGGTCAGCGGGCGCGCTCCCGCCGCCGCGAGCCCGTCCGCGAGCACCCGTGCCCCGGCCACCGTGCGGTGGGCGTACGCCCGGAAGGCGGGCGTGGCGGCCTCGGCCAGCGCGACGGCCTTGCCGGCCACCTCGTTCATCGCGGCGCCGCCCTGGCTGAACGGGAAGACCGCCCGGTCGACCCGTTCGGCCAGCTCGGCGGTGCACAGCAGCAGACCACCGCGCGGGCCCCGGAGCAGTTTGTGGGTGGCCGCCACGGTGACGTCCGCGTACGGGACCGGGGACGGCGCGACACCGGCCGCGACCAGGCCGGTGGTCTGCGCGACGGAGGCCACCAGAAAGGCGTCCGCCTCGTCGGCGATCGCCCGGAAGGCGGCCCAGTCGGGGTGCCGCGGGTAGGAGATGGAGCCGGCCACGATCGCCTTCGGCCGGTGCCGCAGGGCGAGCTCGCGGACCTGGTCGAGGTCGATCAGCCCGTCCTCGCGGCGCACCCCGTAACCGACGAAGTCGAACCAGCGGCCGGAGAAGTTGGCCCGCGAGCCGCAGCTGAGGTGGCCACCGTGCTCCAGCGACATCGCGAGCACCACGTCGCCGGGCCGCAGCAGCGCGGCGTAGGCGGCGAGCATCGCCGCGGTGCCGGAGCGCGGCTGGACGTTCGCGTGCGGGGCGGCGAACAGCTCCCGGGCCCGGTCGATCGCCAGCAGCTCGGCGGCGTCGGCGAGCGAGCAGCCGGCGTGGTGGCGGCGGCCGGGGTAGCCCTCGGCGTACTTGTCGATCAGCGGGCCGGTGAGGGCCGCCAGCACGGCCGGGCCGGTGAGGTTCTCCCCCGCCAGCAGCTGGATCGTCTCCGCCCGTCGTTCGGCCTCCGCGGCCATCAGGTCGGCCAGCTGGGGATCGGCCCGGAACAGGGCGGCGGAGAGCGCCTCGGGGGTCTCGACGGGGCCGGTCGCGGCATCGGTGACGGTCATGGCGGGGGCTCCCGGGCGCGTCGGGTCGGATCCCTCCAGCGTAGGACCGCCCCCGCGCCCCGGCACGGCGGCGCGTGCCGGGGTACGCCCGGCCGTGGGAAGCGGCGCGACCGGGCCGGCGGTGCCACGGCGGCCGGCCGGCGTCCGGGCCGGCGCTCAGCGCAGCGCGCGGACCCCGGTGAGGGCGGTCACCACCGGGTCGACGGCGTGGAATATCTCCTCGCCGCAGTTGCGGAACATCCCGATCGGCGCGCCGTACGGGTCGTGCAGCTCGTCCGTCTCGGGGTCGGCGGCCAGCAGCCAGCCGCGCAGCGCCGCGGCGGCCCGGACCAGGGCCCGGGCGCGCTCGGTGACGTCGGCGCCGCGGCGCGGGTCCGGCAGGGTCCCCGGGTCGATCGTCCGGACCAGCCGGGTGAACTCCTTCAGGGTGAAGGTGCGCAGCCCCGCCTCGTGGCCCATGGAGATGACCTGGGCCCGGTGGTCCAGGGTCGCGGTGAGCACCAGGTCGGCCTCGACCACGTGCTCGTCCAGCAGTTCGCGGCCGGTGAAGCCGCCGCTGTCGGCGCCGTACTCGTCCAGCACCGTGGCGGCGTGGTCCTCCATCGGCGCGCCGACATGGCCCCAGGTGCCGGCCGACTCGACCAGGATCCGGCCGGCCACCCGGGGGTTCAGCCGGGTGTCCAGCTCACGCCGGGTGAGCCGCTCGGCGATCGGCGAGCGGCAGATGTTGCCGGTGCACACGTACAGGATCCGGAAGTGGTCCAGCGGCCTGGGTCCCACGCTCAGGTACGGCGATATGCCGGGCCCGGCATGGAGGGAGGCGGCCGTCAACTGCCGGCCTCCAGGTCGGGGACGACCTCCCTCAGCTGCTCGACGGAGATCGCGCCGGCCCTCAGCAGCACCGGCACCTTGCCGGTGACGTCGACGATCGACGAGGCCTGGGCGTGGTCGGCGGTGCCGCCGTCCAGGTAGACCGAGATGGCGTCGCCGAGCTGCTGCTGGGCCTCGTCGCAGGTGGCCGGGGACGGGCCGCCGGTCCGGTTGGCGCTGGAGACGGCCATCGGACCGGTGCTGTTCAGCAGCTCGATGGCGACCGGGTGCAGCGGCATCCGGACCGCGACGGTGCCGCGGGTCTCGCCGAGGTCCCAGCGCAGCGAGGGCTGGTGCTTGGCGACCAGGGTGAGACCGCCCGGCCAGAAGGCGTCGACGAGCTCCCAGGCCTGCTCGGAGAAGTCCGTGACCAGACCGTGCAGGGTGGTCGGCGAGCCGACCAGGACGGGCGAGGGCATGTTGCGGCCGCGGCCCTTGGCGGCGAGCAGGGCGGCCACCGCCTCCGGGGAGAAGGCGTCCGCGCCGACCCCGTAGAGGGTGTCGGTCGGCAGCACGACGAGTTCGCCGCGGCGGACGGCAGAGGCGGCCTCACGCAGACCGGTGGCGCGGTCCCCGGCATCGGCACAGTCGTAGCGGCGGCTCATCGGTGCGGTCCCCTTCCGGACGGGCTCATGGTGGTGCTCGTGGTGGTGCTCGTGCTGCTCGTGGCGCTCGTACTGCTGCCGGCGCCGGCGGCGGTGCTCCGGCGCCCCGACGGGCCGCGGTGCCCGCCGGTCACCCGCTCGGTCACAGCGACGCCTTGCGGGCCGTGGTGAAGCGCGGGCGGTTGTTCAGATCGCGGTGGTCGGCGGTGTCGGTCCAGCCGGCCTCCTCGTTGAAGATCCACGGGACCTGGCCGCCCTGGGTGTCGGCGTGCTCGATCACCACGGCGCCGCCCGGGCGCAGCAGACGGGCGGCGACGCGCTCGATGCCGCGGATGGTGTGGAGGCCGTCCTCGCCGGAGAACAGCGACATCTGCGGGTCGTGGTCGCGGGCCTCCGGGGCCACGTACTCCCACTCGGTGAGCGGGATGTAGGGCGGGTTGGAGATGACCAGGTCGAAGCGGCCGTCCCAGGCGCGGTCGTCCTCGAAGGCCCGGGTGGCGTCGCCCTCGTGCAGGGTGACCCGGGCGCGGTCGGGCGAGGAGCCGATGTTGCGCCGGGTGTAGGGCAGCGCGCCCTCGTCCAGCTCGAAGGCGTGGACGACCGAGCGGGGCAGCTCCTGGGCGAGGGCGAGCGCGATCGCGCCGGAGCCGGAGCAGAGGTCGACGACCAGCGGCTCGGCCACGTCCATGTCGCGGACGGCGTCTATGGCCCACTCGACCACCGACTCGGTCTCCGGGCGGGGCACGAAGACCCCCGGCCCGACCTCGAGCTCCAGGTAGCGGAAGAACGCCCGGCCGGTGATGTGCTGGAGCGGCTCGCGGGCCTCCCGGCGGGCCACCGCCTCCCAGTACCGGGCGTCGAAGTCGGCGTCCTTGACGGTGTGCAGCTGGCTGCGCCTGACGTTGTGGACGTGTGCGGCGAGTTCCTCCGCGTCGAAGCGCGGCGACGGCACGCCGGCCGCGGCCAACCGCTGGGTGGCCTGGGCCACCTCGGCGAGTAGCAGGTTCATCCGTACGACCTCTTGCTTCCGCTCTCCGGCCTCGACGTCGGTCCCGCCGCCGCCCGGTGTCAGTTCTGTTGGGCCGCGGCGAGCTTGGCCGCGGCGTCCGCGTCGACACAGGACTGGATGACGGCGTTCAGCTCACCGTCCAGCACCTGGTCCAGGTTGTACGACTTGAAGCCCGTCCGGTGGTCCGAGATGCGGTTCTCCGGGTAGTTGTACGTCCGGATCCGCTCGGAGCGGTCCACCGTGCGGACCTGGCTGCGGCGCGCGTCCGAGGCCTCGCGCTCGGCCTCCTCCTGCGCGGCGGCCAGCAGCCGCGAACGCAGGATGCGCATCGCCTGCTCCTTGTTCTGCAGCTGGCTCTTCTCGTTCTGGCAGGACGCCACGATACCGGTCGGCAGGTGGGTGATCCGGACCGCGGAGTCGGTGGTGTTGACCGACTGGCCGCCCGGGCCGGACGAGCGGTACACGTCGATCCGCAGGTCGTTGGCGAGGATCTCGACCTCGACCTCCTCGGCCTCCGGGGTGACCAGCACGCCCGCCGCCGAGGTGTGGATGCGGCCCTGCGACTCGGTGGCGGGGACGCGCTGCACGCGGTGCACGCCGCCCTCGTACTTCAGCCGGGCCCAGACGCCCTGGCCGGGCTCGGCGTTGCCCTTGGTCTTCACGGCCACCGAGACGTCCTTGTAGCCGCCGAGGTCGGACTCGTTGGAGTCGATGAGCTCGGTCTTCCAGCCGATCCGCTCGGCGAACCGCAGGTACATCCGGAGCAGGTCACCGGCGAACAGCGCGGACTCCTCGCCGCCCTCACCGGCCTTGATCTCCAGGATGACGTCCTTGTCGTCGTTCGGGTCGCGCGGGACCAGCAGCAGCCGCAGCTCCTCGGTCAGCTCCTCGCGCCGGGCCTCGCCGGTCTTCACCTCGGCGAGGAACTCGGGGTCCTCGGCGGCGAGTTCGCGGGCGGCCTCGATGTCCTCGCCGGCCTGTCGCCAGGCCCGGAAGACCCGGGTGATCGGCGTGAGCTCGGCGTAGCGCTTGGCCAGCTTGCGGGCGTTCGCCTGGTCGGCGTGGACGGACGGGTCGGCCAGCCTCGCCTCGAGGTCGGCGTGCTCGACGAGGAGCTCTTCGACTGCCTCGAACATGGGGGTGGCCTTCTTCCCGGGGATCGGTGGGTGGAGCTGAGGGGGACCGCGGAGCGCGGACGGTGCGGGGGGACGCGAACGGCGCCGGTCCCCCATGCCCCCGGAACGAGTACGGGGGCACCGGGAACCGGCGCCGAGGGAGCGCTAGGCCTTCGCGCTGTGCTGCTTGCCGAAGCGGGCCTCGAAGCGGGCCACGCGGCCACCGGTGTCGAGGATCTTCTGCTTGCCGGTGTAGAACGGGTGGCACTGCGAGCAGACCTCGGCGCGGATCACGCCGCTGGTCTCGGTCGAGCGAGTGGTGAACTCGGCACCGCAGGTGCAGGTCACGTGGGTGACCACGTACTCGGGGTGGGCGTTGGGCTTCAAGGGATTCTCCTAGTGTTCGGGAGGGCACCGGGTCGGCGGCGGGGACGCCGCTCGTGAACCGGGACCGACGGACCAGTCTGCCAGGACCGGCCGCTTCTTCCCAAACCGGGGGGCGCTCCGGGATATTCCGGACTCCTCCGGGGGCCGGCCGGGACTCAGCCGTGCCGGGCGGGGGCGGTCGCGGGCGCCTTCGACGTGCCGGCCGTGGGCGCCTTCGACGTGCCGCTCCCGGGCGCCTTCGACGCGCCTGCCGCGGGTGCCTTCGCCGGGGCCGTGGGGGTGGCCTGGGCGGGGTTCGACGGCTGGGCGGCGGCCACGGCCTCGGGGACCGGCCGGTCGGCCTTCAGGGCCGCCCAGAGCTGGTCGGCCTGCGGCTGGAGCTCGACCACCCGGTCCGGGTCGCCGGGGGCGGCCGTGACCGGCAGGGTGACCATGCCGAGCTGGTCCGGACCGATCCCCTTGAGCTGCTCGGCCAGGCCGACCAGGGCGTTCACCGAGGCGAGCGCGGAGTCGGTGGTGATCGAGCGGGTCAGGGTGTCGCCGACCGACCAGAGCTTCACCGGGTTGGTCATCAGCCCCACGCCGCCGGCCTGCTTGAGCAGCGAGCGCACCATCTGCTTCTGCAGCTCGATCCGGCCGAGGTCGCTGCCGTCCCCCACGCCGTGCCGGGTGCGGACGAAGGCGAGTGCCTGCTTGCCGTCGAGGTGGTGCTCGCCGGGCTGGAGGTCCAGGCCGCTGTCCTTGTCGTGGATGGCCACCGTGGTGGTCACGGTGGCGCCGCCCACCGCGTCCACGAGCCGGGCGAAGCCGGCGAAGTCCACCTCGACGTAGTGGTCCATCCGCAGCCCGCTGAGCTGCTCGACGGTCTTGACCGCGCAGGTCGCGCCGCCGGCCTCGTAGGCACTGTTGAACATCGCGCGCTTGGCGGCGGGCACCGTCCGGCCCTGCCGGTCGGTGCACTCGGGCCGCGGGACGAGGGTGTCGCGCGGTATGGAGACCACGTCGGCGCGCGAGTGGTCCTGGTTGACGTGCAGCACCATCGCGGTGTCCGAGCGGGCGGTGCCGCCGGTGTCGCCGCCGGCCAGGTCCGCGTTGCCGCCGGCCCGCGAGTCCGAGCCCAGGACCAGCAGGTTGAACGAGCCGTCGGTGGCCGTGGGCGGGCGGGAGGTGCCGAGCCCGCCGTCGATGTCGACGCTCCTGATGTTGCCGTCCAGCCGCAGGTACGCGTACCCGGCGGCCCCGGCGCCGAGGACGACGAGCGCGACGGACCCGCAGGCGGCCGCGCGCAGGATCCTGCGGCGGCGGCTCGGGACCCTCTTGTGTTCGGCCATACGGTCCAGAATAAATCGGACAAGATGCTTGAAAGAGTCCAGACTGTCCCAAGTCTGGAACAAACACCGGTCCGGAACCCGGCGAGCCCCGGGCCGCTCGCGCGGGCCGGGGCTCGTCCGTGTACCGAGGAAGGTCAGTCGCCGGACCCGGGGGTCGTCTTGGCGATCTGCATCAGGAACTCGGCGTTGCTCTTGGTCTGCTTCATCTTGTCCAGCAGCAGCTCGATCGCCTGCTGCGAGTCGAGCGCGTGCAGCACCCGGCGCAGCTTCCAGACGATGGCGAGCTCCTCGCCGCCGAGCAGGATCTCCTCCTTGCGGGTGCTGGAGGCGTCCACGTCGACGGCCGGGAAGATGCGCTTGTCCGAGAGCTTCCGGTCGAGCTTGAGCTCCATGTTGCCGGTGCCCTTGAACTCCTCGAAGATCACCTCGTCCATCCGCGAGCCGGTCTCGACCAGCGCGGTGGCCAGGATGGTCAGCGAGCCGCCGTTCTCGATGTTGCGCGCGGCACCGAAGAACTTCTTCGGCGGGTACAGCGCGGTCGAGTCGACACCACCGGACAGGATGCGGCCGGAGGCCGGCGCCGCCAGGTTGTAGGCACGGCCCAGACGGGTGATCGAGTCCAGCAGGATGACCACGTCGTGGCCCAGCTCCACCAGGCGCTTGGCGCGCTCGATGGCCAGCTCGGCGACGGTGGTGTGGTCCTCGGCCGGGCGGTCGAAGGTCGAGGAGATGACCTCGCCCTTCACCGACCGCTGCATGTCGGTGACCTCTTCCGGACGCTCGTCGACCAGGACGACCATCAGGTGGCACTCGGGGTTGTTGTGGGTGATCGCGTTGGCGACCGCCTGCAGCACCATGGTCTTACCGGTCTTCGGCGGCGCGACGATCAGACCGCGCTGGCCCTTGCCGATCGGCGAGACCAGGTCGATGATCCGGGTGGTCAGGATGCCCGGGTCGGTCTCCAGCCGCAGCCGCTCCTGCGGGTACAGCGGGGTCAGCTTGTTGAACTCGGGACGGCCGCGGCCGCTCTCCGGGTCCATGCCGTTGACGGAGTCCAGCCGCACCATGGCGTTGAACTTCTCGCGGCGCTCGCCGTCCTTGGGCTGGCGCACCGCACCGGTGATGGCGTCACCCTTGCGCAGGCCGTTCTTGCGGACCTGGGCGAGCGAGACGTAGACGTCGTTCTGGCCCGGCAGGTAGCCGGAGGTGCGGACGAACGCGTAGTTGTCGAGGATGTCCAGGATGCCCGCGACCGGGATCAGGACGTCGTCCTCGCCGATCTGCGGCTCGACGACACCGGCCTCGAAGCCCTCGCGGCGGCTGCCCCGGCCCCGGCGGTCGCGGTAGCGGCCGCGGCGACCGCGCCGGCCGTCGCCGAACTCGTCGTCGTCGAAACCGCCCTGCTGCACCTGCGCCTGCGGCTGGGCCTGCTGGGCGGCGGGCTGGCGGCCCTGCTGGCCCTCGCCCTGGGCGCCCTGCTGGCCGCCCTGGCGGTCGGTGCGGTCCGCACGGTCGGGGCGGTCGGCCCGGTCCCGGCGGTTGCGCCGGTCGCGGCGCGACTCGCGCCCCTCGCCGTCCTGGCCGGCCGGGGCCTCGGCGGTCTCCTGGCGGCCCTCGCGCTCGCCGCCCTCGCGACGGTCGCGGCGGTCCCGGCGGTCGCGGCGGGTCTCGGCGCGACCCTCCTCGCGGCCCTCGGGGGCGCGGGCACCCTCGGGGCGGGCCTCGGCCTGCTTGGCCTCGGTCGCCACGGCGGCGGGCGCCTCGGTGGCCTCGGCGGTCGGGGCACCGGCGGCCGAGGTCGCCCGGCGGCGGGTGCGCTCGGCCCGGGCCGGCGCGGCGGTCTCGGCGGCGGCCTGGACCGGGATCTCGATCTGGGCCTGCGCCTCGGCGGCGGCCGGGGCCTCGGCCCGGGCGGCGGCGGCCTTGCTGGTCCGGCGGGCGGGCTTCTCGGCCGGCTCGGCGGTCTCGGCCTTGGCCGCGCGCTTGGCGGCCGGAGCGGCGGTGGCGCCGGCGAGCAGCGGATCGCCCCCGCTCTTCTCCTTGATGGTCTCGATCAGCTGGCTCTTGCGCATGCGCCCGGTACCGGTGATGCCCAGGTCACCGGCGAGCTTCTGCAGCTCAGCCAGGACCATGCCGTCCAGGCCGGCGGCAGCGCTGCGGCGGCGCCGCGCCGGGGCCGCGGGGGCGGCGGCGTCCGACGCCTCGGCGTCCGGGCGCGCGCCCATCAGATCGGTGGTGTCGCTCACTAAGGGTCCTTCCCTGGAGCGGACGTCGGCCTGTCTGGCTCGGCGACCGGTTGTGCTGTCCTGACCAACGCTCGACTGCGTCGGTCCGAGGCGGTGTTCCCCCGGACGGCGGTGCCGGTCGGGGGAGAGCTGCGAGGTGCGGTGCTAGAAGCACGGTGGTGCTGAGTGGCGTGGCGGGACGGTCGTGTGCCGACCCTCCCCCCGGCCGCCGGCCGGGAGCTGCCCCCACGCTGCCTGCGAATCCCGGGCCCCCGTCGCGTGACGGTGGCCCGCGCTCCGCCCGTCCTGTTCCTCCAGGTGGGAGGCCGCGGGTGGGAGTCAGGTGCCGTCACGGCTTCGGGATGCGGCCGCAAGTCGCGCAGGCAGGCTGCGTACGCGCTGCGGTGGGCTCCCGGAGAATCGTCGCCCCGTGTATCGCCGGGACTCCGCTGACGCGGAGTGCTGGGATCGGGACGCGGCGCACCGAGCCCCGGAGGGCACCTGGTGCAGCAATGAGGTTAACACTACCGACCCCCTCAGACATTCCCCAGCCTTGCGGTTGCCAATCGTGTCCGGACGGCCCGGTGGCGGTGCACCGGGCCGGACCGTCGCGGACGGGGTGTTTCAGACGTCGAGCGGGAGCACCGAGGCTCCGGTCCGGTCGAGTTCGAGCCGGTGGGCGGCGAACGCCGGTCCGCCGCCGCCGTGGTCGGCCGCGAAGTCCAGGACCTTCTGCACGCCCGCCTCGTCGGTGAGCGCGAGCACGGTCGGACCGGCACCGGAGATCACCGCGGGCACGTTCTCGGCCCGCAGCGCGGCCACCAGCGCGGCGCTGTCCGGCATCGCGGAGGCCCGGTAGTCCTGGTGGATCCGGTCCTCGGTGGCGGCGAGCAGCAGGTCGGGACGCCGGGTCAGCGCCTCGACCAGCAGCGCGGACCGGCCGGCGTTGGCGGCGGCGTCGGCCAGCGGCACGGTCTTCGGCAGCAGTCCGCGGGCGGTCTCGGTGAGCACCTCGGTGGCCGGGACGAACACCACCGGAACGACCTCGGCGGAGGGCTCCAGGGCGATCGCCCGGGCCCGGTCCTCCTCGGTCCACGCCACGGTGAAGTTGCCGCGCAGGCAGGCCGCGACGTTGTCCGGGTGGCCCTCGAGCTCCGAGGCGAGCGCCAGCAGTCCGTCCTCGTCCAGGGCGGACGGGCCGCCGATGGTGACGGCGCGGGCGGCGACGATGCCGGCGCAGATCGCGGCGGACGAGGAGCCCAGGCCGCGACCGTGCGGTATGCGGTTGGCGCAGACCACCTCGAGGCCGCGCGGCTGGCCGCCGAGCAGGTCGAAGGCGGCACGCATGGAGCGGACCAGCAGGTGGCGCTCGTCGCGGGGAAGCGTCTCGGCGCCCTCGCCCGCGATGTCGACGGAGAGCCCGGAGTCGGCGACCCGGACGACCACGTCGTCGTACAGGCCCAGGGCGAGTCCGAAGGCGTCGAACCCCGGACCGAGGTTGGCGCTGGTCGCGGGGACCCGGACCCGGACGGCGGCGGCACGGAACGCAGGACCGGCCATGCGGTGGACTCTCCTGGGGAAATCGGGCGGCGCGAAGCGCGTCGGTGCGAGGGTGGGGAGCGGGCCGCGGGGCCCCGGCCGGGGCGGGCGGTCACATTCGGTGGTGCGGCCCGGAAGGGGGTCGGACCCGGGGCATGTGCCACACGGCCGCACCCAGAGTATCGAAGACAGGTTCCACAGCGGTACACCCCGTGGGCCTTCGATCTGGTGTGTTGCCGGTTCTGGCCGGAATTCATGCCGGAATCGGATCCGAATCCAGCACTGAATTGACACAAAAGAGTCAGTCGAGAACGGGACCGGGCCGACCCCCGAAAGGGTCGGCCCGGGGTGGGGGGATGTTCACCCTCCCGTCGTCCGCGCGGCGTTCCGCCGGACGTTCCGTCAGTCGAGCAGGCCCAGCTGCCGGGCGGCGGCCTCGGGGTCGATCGGGACGATCCGGGGCTGCGGCGCGCCGGCCACCGCCCAGTCCGGGTCCTTGAGACCGTTGCCGGTCACGGTGCAGACGATCCGCTGGCCCGGGTCGACCAGACCGGCCTCCGCCTTGGCCAGCAGGCCGGCCACCGAGGCGGCCGAGGCGGGCTCCACGAAGACACCCTCCTGGGAGGCCAACAGCCGGTACGCGGACAGAATCTGACGATCCGTCACCTTGTCGATGAGGCCGCCCGATTCGTCCCGCGCGGCGAGCGCGAAGTCCCAGGACGCCGGGTTGCCGATCCGGATCGCGGTGGCGATGGTCTGCGGCTTGAGCACCGGGGCGCCGTCCACGATCGGGGCCGAGCCGGAGGCCTGGAAGCCCCACATCCGCGGGGTGCGGGAGGCCAGGCCGTCCGTCGCGTACTCGCGGTAGCCCTTCCAGTACGCGGTGATGTTGCCCGCGTTGCCGACCGGCAGGACGTGGATGTCCGGTGCGTCGCCGAGCATGTCGACGATCTCGAAGGCGGCGGTCTTCTGGCCCTCGATCCGGACCGGGTTCACCGAGTTGACCAGCGCCACCGGGTACTTCTCGGACAGTTCACGCGCAAGGGTGAGGCAGTCGTCGAAGTTCCCGTCCACCTGGAGGATCTTCGCGCCGTGCACCAGCGCCTGGCCCATCTTGCCGAGGGCGATCTTGCCCTGCGGGACCAGGACCGCCGACACCATCCCGGCCCGCACCGCGTAGGCGGCGGCGGAGGCGGAGGTGTTGCCGGTGGAGGCGCAGATGACGGCCTGGGCGCCGTCCTCCTTCGCCTTGGAGATGGCCATCGTCATGCCGCGGTCCTTGAAGGACCCGGTCGGGTTGGCGCCCTCGACCTTGAGGTAGACCTCGCAGCCGGTGCGCTCGGACAGCACCTGGGCGGGGACCAACGGGGTGCCGCCCTCCAGCAGGGTGACCACGGGGGTCGCCGCGCTGACCGGCAGGCGGTCCCGGTACTCCTCGATCAGACCCCGCCACTGGTGGGTGTGGGTGCCTCTGGCGGCGTTCTCGGCAACGCTGCTCATCATCTGTTCCTATTCCCCTTCGACCCGCATGGTGCTGGCCACGTCGCGCACGCTGTCGAGTGCGCGGAGCTTGTCGACCGTCGCCGACAGCGCGGCGTCGGTCGCACGGTGGGTGACCACGACGAGCGAGGCGTCGCCGTCGCGGCCCTGCTGGCGCACGGTGTCGATGGAGACGCCGTGCTCGGCGAAGACGGAGGCGACCTGGGCGAGCACCCCCGCGCGGTCGTCGACGTCCAGGCTGACGTGGTAGCGGGTGACGACCTCGTCCATCGGCTTGGCCGGCAGCTGGGTGTACACCGAGTCACCGGGGCCGGTGGCGCCGGCGAGCTTGTTGCGGCAGACCGCCACGAGGTCGCCGAGGACCGCCGAGGCGGTCGGCGCGCCGCCCGCGCCCGGGCCGTAGAACATCAGCCGGCCGGCCGCCTCGGCCTCCACGAACACCGCGTTGTACGCCTCGCGGACCGAGGCCAGCGGGTGGGACAGCGGGATCATCGCCGGGTGGACCCGCGCGGTCACCGACTCGCCGTCGGCGGCCCGCTCGCAGATCGCCAGCAGTTTGACCACGCAGCCCATCGCCTTGGCGGAGGCGATGTCGGCCGCGGTCACCTCGGTGATGCCCTCGCGGTACACGTCCGCGGCGGTCACCTCGGTGTGGAAGGCGATGCCGGCCAGGATCGCGGCCTTGGCGGCGGCGTCGAAGCCCTCCACGTCGGCCGTCGGGTCGGCCTCGGCGTACCCGAGCGCGGTGGCCTCCTCCAGCGCCTCCGAGTACCCGGCGCCGGTGGTGTCCATCTTGTCCAGGATGAAGTTGGTGGTGCCGTTGACGATGCCCAGCACCCGGTTCACCCGGTCACCGGCCAGCGACTCGCGCAGCGGGCGCAGCAGCGGGATCGCGCCCGCCACCGCCGCCTCGTAGTAGAGGTCGACACCGGCCGCGGCGGCGGCCGCGTGCAGCTCGGTGCCGTCCTGGGCGAGCAGCGCCTTGTTGGCGCTGACCACCGAGGCGCCCCGCGCGAACGCCGTCAGGATGAGGTTCTTGGACGGCTCGATGCCGCCCACCACCTCGACCACCACGTCGATGTCGCCCCGGTTGACCAGGGCCTCGGCATCGGTGGTGAGCAGGTGCTCGGGCACGCCCGGACGGACCCGCCCCTGGCGCCGGACCGCGATGCCGGCGAGCTCGACCGGCGCGCCGATGCGCGCGGCGAGGTCGGCGGCGTCTGTCGTCATGATGCGCGCCACCTCGGAGCCCACCACACCACAGCCCAGCAACGCCACCTTCAGCGGCCGCGTACGCATCATCCGACTCCGCTCTGCATTCGTCGTTCTTCGGTCGTTCCGGCGGGCATTTCGGTGTCCCGCCGGACTTTCGGTCCGTACCAGTCTCCGGGACTTTCCGTACGGATCTACGGTCGTTCCATGATCTGAGACAAGGATTTCGTCATCCGATATCGAGACGCAGGAGATCCTCCTCCGTCTCGCGCCGGACGATCACCCGGGCCGCACCGTCCCGGACGGCGAGCACCGGAGGCTTCAGGGCGTGGTTGTAGTTGCTCGCCATCGAGCGGCAGTAGGCGCCGGTGGCGGGCACCGCGATCAGGTCGCCGGGGGCCAGGTCGGCCGGCAGGAAGGCGTCCCGCACGACGATGTCGCCGGACTCGCAGTGCTTGCCGACCACCCGGACCAGCATCGGCCCGGCGTCACTGGTGCGCGACACGAGGGCCACCGTGTACTCGGCGTCGTAGAGCGCGGTGCGGATGTTGTCGGACATCCCGCCGTCCACGCTGACATAGGTCCGCAGACCCTCGAGCGGCTTGACGGTGCCGACCTCGTACAGCGTGAACGCGGTCGGGCCGACGATCGCCCGGCCCGGCTCCACGCTCAGCCGGGGGGCGGTCAGGTTCGCGGCGGCGCACTCGCGGCGGACGATCTCGGCCAGCGCGGCCGCGATCGCGGCCGGCTCGCGCGGGTCGTCCTCGCTGGTGTAGGCGATGCCGAGGCCGCCGCCGAGGTCGATCTCGGGCAGCTCGACGCCGTGCTCGTCGCGGATCGACGCCAGCAGGCCGACCACCCGGCGGGCGGCCACCTCGAACCCGGCGGTGTCGAAGATCTGCGAGCCGATGTGGGAGTGGATGCCGCGGAGTTCGAGGCTCCCGGGGTGTGCCAGCACCCGGCGGACGGCCTCCGCGGCCGCTCCCCCGGTCAGCGAGAGGCCGAACTTCTGGTCCTCGTGCGCGGTGGCGATGAACTCGTGGGTGTGCGCCTCCACGCCCACGGTGACCCGGATCAGCACCGGCTGGCGGACACCCTGGCGTCCGGCCACGGCCGCCAGGCGCTCGATCTCCTCGTAGGAGTCGACCACGATGTGCCCGACACCGGTCTTCACCGCCTGCTCGAGCTCGTCCACCGACTTGTTGTTGCCGTGCAGCGCGATCCGCTCCGGCGGCATCCCGGCGGCCAGCGCGACGGCGAGTTCGCCGGGGCTGCACACGTCGAGGTTGAGGCCCTCCTCGTGCAGCCAGCGCACGACCGCCTTGGAGAGGAAGGCCTTGCCGGCGTAGTAGACGTCCGCGTCGGCGCCGAAGGCGTCCCGCCAGGCGCGCGCCCGGGAACGGAAGTCGGCCTCGTCCATGACGTAGGCCGGGGTGCCGAACTCGGCGGCGACACGGTTCACGTCGAGGCCGCCGACGGTGACCACGCCGTCGGCGCCGCGCGCGACGGTCTCCGGCCAGACCTTGGGGTCGAGCGCGTTCAGGTCGGCCGGCGGTGCCTGGTAGTGACCCTCGGGCAGTACGTCACCGTGCCGGGGGCCTGCGGGATGTGCGGAGCGAGACATGTCCTCGGTTTCCTCGACCTATGGCGAGGGGCGGCGACGGTCCCCGTTGACCGTCAGCCGCCCCCGCTGTGCGCATGGGGGTGGTGCCTACATCCGCTCGGGCGACGTCACGCCAAGGAGCGTGAGGCCGTTGGCGATGACCGTGCGTGTGGCGTCGGCCAGCCAGAGCCGGGCGTGCGTGAGGTCGGTGACCTCCTCGTCGCCCTTCGGCAGGATCTGGCAGTTGTCGTAGAAGCGGTGGTACTTGCCCGCCAGCTCCTCCAGGTAGCGCGCGACCCGGTGCGGCTCGCGCAGCTCGCCGGCCGTCGCCAGCACCCGCGGGAACTCGCCGAGCTGGCCGAGCAGGTCGGACTCCCACTCGGTGGCGAGCAGCTCGGGTTTGAAGTCGTCCGAGCGCGTGATGCCCAGCTCGCCGGCCTTGCGCTGCACCGAGCACATCCGGGCGTGCGCGTACTGGACGTAGAAGACCGGGTTCTCGTTGGTCTGGCTGGTCAGCACGTTGATGTCGAGCGTGATGGTGGAGTCCGTGGAGGAGCGCGCCAGGGTGTAGCGGGCCGCGTCCACGCCGATCCATTCGACCACGTCGTCGATGGTGATGATGTTGCCGGCCCGCTTGGACATGCGGACCTCTTCGCCGTCGCGAAGCATCTTCACGAACTGGCCGATCTTGACCTCGATGTTGCGGTCCATGTCGTCGCCCGCGCAGGCGGCGATGGCCTTGAGGCGGTTGACGTAGCCGTGGTGGTCCGCGCCCAGCATGTAGACCGAGACCTCGGAGCCGCGGTCCCGCTTGGACAGGTAGTACGCGGCGTCGGCGGCGAAGTAGGTGGTCTCGCCGTCGGCCTTGATCAGGACGCGGTCCTTGTCGTCGCCGAAGTCGGTGGTGCGCAGCCAGATCGCACCGTCCCGCTCGAAGACGTGGCCCTGCTCGCGCAGCCGCTCCATGGCCTTCTCGACGGCGCCGGAGTCGTGCAGCGACTTCTCCGAGAACCAGACGTCGAAGTGGGTGCCGAACTCCTCCATCGAGCGCTGGATCTCGGCCACCATGAGCTTGAGGCCCTCGGTGCGGAAGACCTCCAGCTGCTCGCCCTCGGAGAGGTCGAGCACGCCCGGGACGCCCTCGGTGATCGCCTTGGCGATGTCGGCGATGTACTCGCCGACGTAGCCGTCCTCCGGGACGGGCTTGCCGTTGGCGGAGGCCTGGAGCGACTTGGCGAACTTGGAGATCTGCACGCCGGCGTCGTTGAGGTAGTACTCGGTGGTGACGTCGGCGCCGGAGGCGCGCAGCACCCGGGCCAGCGAGTCGCCGACGGCGGCCCAGCGGACGCCGCCGATGTGGATCGGGCCGGTCGGGTTGGCGGAGACGAACTCGAGGTTGATCTTGAGGCCCTTGAGCGCCTCGTTGCGGCCGAACGCGGCCCCGGCCTCGACGATGGTGCGCGCCAGCTCGCCCTGGGTGGCGGCGTCGAGGGTGATGTTCATGAAGCCCGGACCGGCGATGTCGACCTGGGTGACGCCGGTGATCCCTCGCAGGCGCTCGGCCAGCAGTTCGGCGACGGCTCGCGGCGGCTTGCCGGCCGACTTCGCGAGCTGGAGGGCCACATTGGTCGCGTAGTCGCCGTGGTCCCTGTTCTTGGGCCGCTCGATCGTCACGTGCTCGGGCACGGCGACGGCCAGCTCGCCCGCCTCGACGGCGGCGCTCACTGCGGCCTGGACTGCCTGGGAAAGCTCTGCGGGGGTCACGACGCCAAGCGTAGGCGAGAGGGGGTGGGCCCTCGCCACTCGGTTTGCCGGTTGAGACACCGGGGCACCCCGCTCGGGCCCGATCACTCAGGCCCGATCACTCCGGCCTGTTCGCCCAGGGCGAAACCCGTCCACCGCCCCGCCGTCCCGGTCGCGCTCCATCAGCCGCCGCACCAGCGCCACCAGGTCCGCCGGGTCGAACGGCTTGCCGAGGTAGCCGTCCACCCCGACCGACTCCCCCAGGTCGAGGTCGGCCGGCGAGCAGGCGCTCACGATCGCGATCGGCAGCAGCCGCGTCCCGGGGGCCGCCCGCAGCCGGGCCGCCGTCCGCAGGCCGTCCAGCCTCGGCATCATCACGTCCAGCGTCACCACGTCGGGCTTCACCTGGCGGACCACCTCCAGGCACTCGGCACCGTCGGCGGCGGTCACCACCTCGAAGCCCTCGAGCTCCAGGTTGACCCTGATCAGCTGACGGATCACCTCGCTGTCGTCCACCACGAGGACCCGCCCGGACACTCCCGACACCTCACCGAGGGTATCGGCGGGCCCGCCGCCCCGTCCGGCCTTTGGCCACTTCCGCCCGGACCGGCCGCCCCGGCCCCGCCCCCCGGGCCTCGGGCCGGACCTCCGCGAAACCCGTGCACGGAGCACGGCGCGGGCCTGGTAGTGTTCTCCACGTCGAAGCGAACGCGACGACAACAACGAGCAAGCCCCCGTAGCTCAGGGGATAGAGCACCGCCCTCCGGAGGCGGGTGCGTAGGTTCGAATCCTACCGGGGGCACTTCGCAGGAAGTGCTGAACAGGCCCAGGCCAGTGGCGAGTTGCCACCGGACTGGGCCTGATTCGTTTTCCGCGCCTGACGCCCGGTCGACCCGTGGGGCCGGGGTCCGGCCCCACGGGTACGGCGGTCAGCTCGCGGCGGCGGCACCCGCACCGGCGGGGGCGGCGAAGGTCTCGACGGGACCGAAGTCGGTGAAGGTCACCTTGTTGACGTTCTTGACGCCCTGGTAGGCCAGGATCTGCTCGGCGTACCGGGTCCGGCCCTCGGCGTCGACCCACAGGTCGAAGTCGAAGGCGGTGACGCCCTTGGCCTTCGTCTTCCGGTACAACGACGGGTCGATCGTCACGAGCTGCTCCACGTCGATGCGACCGGAGAGGTGCTGCGTCGGGACACCGTCCCGGGTCTCGGCGCCCTTGCGGGCGGACGGGCCCTGGGCCAGCAGCAGCGCGGCGTAGCCCGAGTAGTCGCCCATCGAGATGTCCGCAGGCCGTGCCGTCCTGCTCCACTTCCCGGCCGGGACCTGCCGGGTGTACACGCTGTCGGTGGTGAGGATCGTCTCGATCGCACCGGCGTCGGCGACCTTCGTCTCGGTGCGCCCGGTGTGGACCGTGTTGAGGTTCATCCGGCCCGAGACGGTCCCGGAGGGCTCGCCGTCGATCTCGATGGTCGTCCTCATGGAGACCGCGTAGGGCTCCTTGCTCGCGTTCGCCACGGCCTTCGCGGGGTCGAAGTCCCCGGCCGGGGGCGTGGCGGCAGCCGTCGGGGCGGCGGGAGCCGGGGCAGGGGTCCCGGCGGCGGTGGCCGTGGGCACGGCGGCGGCCGAGGTGGTCGCCGGGGCGGGGGCCGCCGCATTCTTGTCCTCGGTGTCGTTGCAGGCGGTGAGCGCGGCCAGGGCGATTGCGGTCGCGGCGGCGGCGAGGACGGTGGTACGGCGCATCGTGGCGGAAGCCCCCAGGGCGGAGAACGGTGGTCGGTGCGCGGAGAGCTTCCCACGGGGCCCGACCGCCGGTCGAACCCGGTTTCGATCCCGCGCCCCGGCCGCCCGGTGGCGCCTCACGGGCGCGCAGGCGCGTCCGCCAGGCGGTCCATCAGGCGGGCGGCGAGGCGGAGGACTTCGCGCTCGGTCTCCGACAGGTCCCCCAGTGCCTCCGCCAGCCAGGCGTCCCGGCCGGCCATGTCGCGGGCCAGCGCGGTACGGCCCTCGGCGGTGAGGTGGAGCACGGACTGCCGACGGTCCCGTTCGCCCGGGACGCGGCGGAGCAGGCCGTCCCGCTCCAAGTCGGCGAACACCCGGGTCAGCGACTGCGGCTGCTGGTGGTCGGCGGCGGCCAGCTCCCCCGGGGACATCGGGCCGTGCCGGAGCAGGTGCCCGAGCACGCTCAGCTTGTTGAGGCTGAGGCCCTCCCCCACGCGTTCGGAGCGCAGTCGGCGGGCCAGCCGGACGGTGCCCTGGCGGATCTCCGCAGCCTCCGGGAGCCACCGCTGATCAATCTCCATATTGCTACGCTAACACTTACCATTCGAGTGGCAGAGAATCGGCACTTCCTGGGTCAGCGTGAGCAGGCGAGGGAGAAATCCGTACGTGATGAGTAGCTACTTCTCCCGGATCCCCCGGTCCGTCCGCTTCGACCCCGGGCTCCGGCTGCTCCGCGGGACCGCCGTCACCACGGCCGCCATGCTGGCCTCGTACGGCTCCGCGCTGCTGATCGAGCACTTCGCCCACCTGCGGGTCGACGTGGTGGTCCAGGCCGTGGTGCTGGCCGCCACCGCCGCACGGGTCCAGCTCGGCGCCGACCGGTACGACCGGCTGCTCGGCCTCGCCGTCCTCCCGGCGGCGGGCGCGGGCGCCGCCGAGGTCGGGCGGCTGATGACCCTCCACCCGAACGCCGCCGACGCCCTGTTCACCCTCGGGACGGCGCTGGCGGTGTGGGTCCGCCGGTTCGGACCCCGGGCAACCCGGGCCGGCAGCCTGCTGGTGCTGCCGCTGGTGGCGCTGCTGGTCGTGCCGCCCGGCGCCGGGCCGGTCCCCGGCCACGACCACACGCTGTGGGTCGCGCTGGTCGCCGTCGTGTCCGGCGCCTGGGTGGCCGTCCTCCAGGCCGTCGCCGTCCGGACCGGGCTGGTCCCGGCGCCCGTCCGGGAGCCCGCTCCGGAGCCGGTGCCACCGACGCAGCCGGAAGCGGAGGCCCGTCGGCGCCCGGGCGTCCACACCCGGACCGCGCTCCAGATGGCGGGCGCGGTGGGTGGGGCGTTCGTCGCCGGGCGGGCCGTCTGGCCGGACCACTGGGCCTGGGTGGTGCTCACCGCGTTCATCGTCTGCAGCGGCGCCCGCGGCCGGGGCGACGTGCTGTTCAAGGGGCTGCAACGGGCGGTCGGCGCGGCGGCGGGCACAGTGGTCGCGACGGCCGTCGCGGGCTCCTTCGGCCCGCACGAGGACGCCGCCGTCGTCCTGATCTTCGCGGTCCTCGCGGTCGCCACCTGGCTGCGCGAACTCAGCTACGCGTACTGGGCGGCCTGCGTCACCGCCGTGCTCTCGCTGCTCTACGGCTGGTTCGGGCAGAGCTCGGACGACCTGCTGCGCACCCGGCTGGCGGCGATCGGCCTCGGCGCGGCCGTCGGCATCGCGGCCTCCTGGCTGATCCTCCCGCTCCGCACCCGGGACGTGCTGCGCCGACGGACCGCCGACGCGCTGGCCGCGCTGACCGAACTGCTCGGTGTCGCGGGCGGCGACCGGCCCGCCCTGGAGCGCGGGCGGGCCCGGTTCACGTACGGGGCCGCGCAGCTGGAACTGCTGGCCCGCCCGCTGCGGGCCGAGCGGCACGCGCTCGGACTGGCCGGGCGGCTGCCGGGCGGCACTCCGTCCACCCACCCGTACCGGGCCGACGTGCTGGACGCCGTCGCCGCCTGCGGGGCCCCGCTGGGCGTGCTGGTGGACGGGGCGGTCGCCGATCCCGCGCTCTGGTCCGACCCCCGGGTGGCCCGGCTCAACCGGGCGGTGGCCGCGAACAGCGCGGCGGTCCGGCGGGCGATCGGCCGCCGCCCGGGGCCCGCCTACCAGGCGGTCCGGGCGCGGATCCCCCGGCAGCCGGGGGCGGCCCCGGCGGGCTCCCCCGAGCAGCTGCGGATGCTGGCGGCGCTGCTCGCCGTCGACGACGCGCTCGGCACGATGGCCGCGGTGTTCGGCGACCCGCCGCCTGCCGGACCGGAAGCGGCCGAGGAGGCGGAAGTCTCCTGATCGCCGCGGCTGCGGTGGCACCGCTGCTCCCGCTCGCACGGGAAGTCGGGCGGGCCGACTTCCCGTGCGAGGTTCGGACCCGACCGTCAGCCCCCGTCGGAGCCGAGCACGCGCTCGAGGAAGTCCGGCAGCGCGCGCTTCACTCCCCCGAAGGCCTCGTGGCCGGCCCGGTAGCGCTGCCAGCCCACCGGGTGGCCCCAGTCCGCCAGGACGTCCCGCACCTTCGCCCCGCTCTGCTCCGGGATGATCCAGTCGAAGGCGCCGTGACCGATCCAGACCGGCAGGTCCACCGCGACCGCCGACCGGCGGGAGGCCAGCAGCGGGACGGCCTCGTCCGGGAGGAACGGCGCGTACAGCGCCAGCCCGGCCAGCCGCTGCGGGTACCGCAGCGCCAGCACCAGCGCCATCAGCGCCCCCTGCGAGAACCCGGCGACGACCGTCCGCCCGGCCCCCACCCTCGCGGTCTCCTCGTCGAGCACGGCGCGCAGCCGCCGTTCGATGGCGATCACACCCGGCAGCGAGGCCGGACCGGGGTTCTCCAGGGCGAACACGTCCTGTTCGAACCAGGCCCGCACCGGGTCGCCGGAGACCCGGCCGATCGGCCGCAGCGGCGCCTGCGGGAACACCCCGCGGATGCCCGCCCGGTCCAGTTCCAGCCGGTCCGCCACCTCCACCAGACTCTCCGGTCCCTGGCCGAGACCGTGCAGCCAGAGGACGGTGGCCCGGTGCCGGCCGACCGGCTCGACCACCTCGACCGGCAGCCTCACCGCCCCCACCGCGTTCCGGCCGCTCACCGGACCGGCGCCCGACGGGGCTGCGCCGGGCGCTTGAACACCATCGACGCGTACTGGCCCCCGAAGCCGAAGGAGTTCTTCAGCACCGTGGCCACCGGCCGCTCCACCGGCGTGAGCGAGGTCTTCACCGCGCAGGCCGGGTCCGGTTCGGTGCAGGTCACCACCGGCGGCACGACGCCCCGCCCGAGGGTGAGCGCCGCCGCCACCGTCTCCACCACCCCGGACGCGGCCGAACCGTGGCCGGTGAGCGACTTCACCGCGCAGACGTCGAGCTCCGCCGTGCGCTCGCCGAACACCCGGTGCAGTGCCCGGGCCTCGGTGATGTCGTTGAGCTTGGTGGACGTGCCGTGCGCGTTGACGGTGTCGATGTCGTCCGGCGTCAGCCCGGAGCCGGCGATCGCGGTGCGCATCACCCGCTCGACCATGCCGACCTGCGGCGCGGTGATGTGGGTGGTGTCCACCGCCAGGCCCCAGCCGCCGACCACCGCGTGCGCCCCGGCCGAGCCGCGCCGGGCGGCGTGGCCCGCCGTCTCCAGGACCAGCGCCCCGGCCGATTCGTTGATCACCATGCCGGAGCGGCGCCGGTCGAACGGCATCGACGAGAGGGCCGGATCGCCCTTCCAACGGGACAGTGCCATCAACTGCCCGTACTGGGAGAGCACGTACTGGGTGTTGCGGGAGACCGAGACCGCGACCACGGCGACCTCCACCCGTCCGAGCCGCAGCAGCCGGACCGCCTCGGCGATCGAGCGCAGGCCGCCGGAGCAGGTGGCCTCCACCCGGGAGGCGATCAGCGGCACGCCCAGGCGTCCGGCCAGTTCGACCGGGAACGCCGAGTGGTCCGAGGCCTCCGCCGAGAGCCGGCGGCTCCGCAGGCTCTCCAGCACGGCGGCCGGGTCGTTGCCGATCCGCCGGTAGCGCTGCCCGAGCTCCCGGAAGTGGACCGCGTAGTCCTGCGGGAAGGAGCCGCTCGGCCCCGGCCAGACCCGGGACCAGACCAGTCCGGCCGCGTCGCCGCCGAGCGGGCCGGTGATGCCCGCATCGGTGAGCGCCTGGTCCACGACGCAGTGCAGCAGGGTGTCGCCCCAGGTGCGGTCCGGGGCGCCCCAGCGTTCGGACACCTCCTTCCTGACGTCCTCGGGGATCAGGCCGGCCGCCCAGCCGCAGGGCAGTCCGCCGAGGTCCATCCGGTCCTCGGCGACCACGCCCGACCGTCCGGCCAGGTTGGCCTCCCAGAAGTCCTCCACCGTCGCACCGATCGGAGTGACCACACCCATCCCGGTGATCACGATGTCCTCGTCCGTCACCGCTCCTCCTCCCGACGTGCGTGGTGGTCGCCCGGGTCGGCGGTGACGCCGCCGAGCACCAGGGCGCCGGCCGAGGCGCTGCTCCGGCCGTGGTCGATCCCGGTGATCAGGGCGGTGCCGGGCCCCGGCACCGGACGGGCCCGCCCGGTCACCAGGTCCGGGCCGCCGAGCCGGGGGTCGGGACGGCGGAGCAGTCCGACCGGTGGCAACTGGCCCCGCCGCAGCGACTCCACCGCGAGCACGGTGTCGATCAGTGCCGAGCACTCCAGGGCGAGACCCAGGGTGCCCTTGCTGCTGGTCACCGGTACGGCGCCGATCTGGGGCAGCACGGCCGAGACCTCCTCCCGGTCGGTGGCCGGCGAGCCCGAGCCGTGCGCCCACCAGTGGTCCGGCCGCGCGCCGGCCCGGCGGAGCGCCGCCCGCACCGCCAGTCCGGTCGCGCTCGCCCGGTCGGCGGCGACGACCGTCTCGCAGGCGAGCAGCCGGGCCAGCGCCCGGGGTGCCGGGGCGTCCGCCGGGGCGGCCCGCTCCAGCAGGACGGCGGCGGCGCCCTGGCCGAGCAGCGGTCCGGCCCGTTCCTCGTCGAACGGGCCGCGTCCGGGGGCGGCCTCGGTGCCGATCGGCTCGTCCCGGTCGAAGGAGTGCAACGCGGTGACGGAGGACGGCGGGGCCACCCCGACCACCAGGACCCGGTCGAGTTCGCCGCTCTCCAGCAGCCGCAGCGCGAGTGCCAGCGAGCCCAGGCCGCCGGCCGCCACCTCGCCGTAGGCGGCGACGTTGGAGCCCCGGAAGCCCGTCGCCATGTTGACGAACTGGCCGAGCTGGGAGGGGATGCCGCGGATGTAGGAGTAGTCCGGCACCTCCTCGTAGAGCAGGGTGGCGAGCGGACGCGGGTCGTCCAGGGCCATCCCGGCGAGGCGGGGCATCACGTCGCCCAGTTCGTCGCCGGTGCTGCCGACGGCCATCACGGTGCCGCCGCGTTCCGGGTCGCCCCGGCCCGGGGCGTCGGGGGCGTCCGGGTCGCGGCCGGCCTGCCGCAGGGCCAGCCGGGCCGCCTCGACCGCCCAGTGGGCGGCCAGGTTGGCGTACTTGCGGTTGTCCACCCACTGCTTGCCGGTGGGCCACCCCACGGCGGAGCGGTCGACCGCGGCCACCGGCCACGGCAGCGGCCCGGCCGGCTCGAAGAGCGACCGGCCGGCGGCCATCGCGGACCAGAGCGGTTCGGTGCCAGGACCGGCCGGGGAGATCACCCCGGTGCCGGTCACGATCACATCGGACATGGCGAGGGCCTCCTTCCCGTCCTCACTCGCCGACCCGGAGCGGACTGTTGAGGTTGCCCCAGATCGCGTAACCGCCGTCGACGGTGATGGTCTGCCCGACGATCCAGGCGGCCTCGTCCAGGCAGAGCATGGCGACCACGTCGGCGCTGTTCTCGGGGGTGGTCATCCGTCCGTCCGCCCACGGGGAGACCGAGAGCTCGTGCCGCACCCCGTGGTTGAAGTCGGGCCGGACGCTGAAGACCCCGGTCTGCACCAGGCCCGGGCGGACGCAGTTGGTGACGATGCCGTGCGGTGCCAGTTCGTAGGACAGGAACTGGGTGAGGTTCTCCAGGGCGGCCTTGGCGGCGCCGAGCAGGCCGGCCCGCGGCACGATCCGGGTGGTGGTCGAGTTGGTGATGGTGATGAACCGGGCGCCGGGGCGGCCCTTCATCAACGGCACCGCGTGCTTGGCGAGCAGCCAGGTGGACCGGGCGTTGGTGTCCTGGACGAACTGCCACTGGCTGAGGGTGGCGTTCTCCAGCAGGGAGAACTTGGTGGCCGCCGCGTTCTGGACCAGGATGTGCAGGTCACCGCCGTGGGCCTCGCCGACCTCGGCGAGCAGCTCCTCGGCGGCCGTCGCCTCGGACAGGTCGGCCCGGTGCAGGGTCACCTTGGCGCCGGACTCGGTGAGTTCGGCCGCGAGCTCCTTCGCGGGTCCGCCCCGGTCGACGTAGTTGATCGCGACGGTGGCGCCCCAGGCTGCGAGCTTGCGGCTGATGCCGGCGCCGATGCCGCGCGAGCCGCCGGTGACCAGGGCCACCCGGCCCTCCAGCGGCCGGGGTGCCAGCGGCCCGGGCAGCGGGGCGGCCGGCGGGTTGTTCGTGGTGCCGTCGGTCATCGTTCTGTCCTCTCGCTGGTCCGGGCGGGGGCGGTGGCCGCCTGCGCCGGTTCGGTGACGGGTCCCGGGGCGGCCGGGTCCGGGGCGGTCGCGACGGCCGCGGCGCGGCGCAGCACCACCACGCTCATCCGGCCGATCGCGTAGGTCCGGTCGTTGTCGTCGTGCACCCGCCGGGTGGACTCGACCAGCCCGAGCCGGTCGTCGATCTCGACGGACCGGCCGGTGCGGGTGGTGAACCAGAACGGGGTGTCGGGGTAGAGCGGGCGGACGAAGTCCCAGGCCAGGGTCCGCAGGCCGACGACCGCGGCCGGCGAGCCGTGCTGGACCACCCAGCCTGAGGTGATCGAGTGGATGAAGCCACCGGGCACGATCCGCCGGGTGCGGTCGAGGGCCCGGGCGAAGGCGTCGTCGTCGTGGACGGGGTGCTTCTCGCCCATCAGGTCGAGCAGGCGGTCGAGCAGGTCGCCGCCGAAGACCAGCGGACCGAACCGGTGGTCGGGCGCGCCCACCAGGTCCTCCCAGTACTTCACGCCGGCACCCCCGCCCGGCGCGGCCGGGCCCCGGCGGCGGCCCGCATCACCAGCCGGCCGCCGTCCACCGTGAAGGTCTGGCCCTGGATGTAGTCGGCCTCCTCGCCGGCCAGGAAGGCGACCAGGCCGGAGATGTCCTCGGGCAGGCCCCAGCGGGTGCCGGCGCCGTCCGAGCCGAGCCGCTCGGCGACGGCGTCGGTCATCTCCGTGCGCACCTTGCCGGGGGCGACGGTGTTGATCCGGATGCCCTTGCGGCCGACCTCGACCGCCAGCGTCCGGGTGAGCGCCTCCAGCCCGCCCTTGGCGGCGGCGTAGGCGCTCTGGCCGGGGCCGGGGATCCGCACGGAGTTGGACGAGATGTTGACGATCCGGCCCCAGCCCTGGTCGAGCATCAGCGGGAGGACCTCGCGGCAGGTCAGGAAGGGGCCGGTCAGGTTGATCCGGAGCACCCGTTCCCAGTGCGCGGTCGGGGTGGCGGCGACCAGCCGGTCGTCGATCACGGCCGCGTTGTTGACCAGGACGTGCAGCGCGCCCTCCTGGTCGGCGATCCGCTCGACCAGGTCGACGACCTGCTTCTCGTCCGCGACGTCGGCGCGGTGGGCGACCGCCCGGCCGCCGGCCGCCGCGACGGCGGCGACGACGTTCCGGGCGGACTCCTCGGCCTCGCGGTAGACCAGGTGCACGGTCAGCCCGTCGGCCGCCAGGCGGTGCACGACGGCCGCGCCGATCCCGCGCGAGCCGCCCGTCACCAGGGCGATCCGGCCGGCGCCGGACGTGCCGCCGGGCCGCTCGGACCCGCCGGGCCGCTCAGACACCCTGGGCCGCCGCGACCGCGGCCAGGATCGAGCCGACCGTGCGGCGGTGCTCGGCCGCGGTCTCGTTCCAGTGGTCCAGGTCGAAGTCGACGCCGAGCCGGCGGTTGATTTTCCGGGCCAGCTGGAGAAGGTCCAGGGAATCCAGCCCGAGGTCCTCGACCACCGAGTCGGCCGGGGTGATCGGCTGTCCTTCCAGTCCGGATTTGACGTCCTTGAGCAGCTCGACCAGGACGTTGAAATCGGTGTTTTCCGTGGGCGGCATAATGTCTCCTCCGAGAGTTCCGAAATACTGCTGCGGACGCCGCCAATGCCAACAGACCGGTAAAGCACTTCGCAAGGGCCACTCATCCCTCCGGCGCCGGACAATCGCCTCGGAGGAACGCCCTCCGGACCTCTCTTCAGCCAGGCCAGGACGGCGGAACCCGTCCCACCGGATTCCGGACGAATTGAATCAACCGCTCCTGACAAGCCCCTGTGGTGGCAACTTCTACAACATCCGGGGACGCAAAGAAGAAGCAAAGGGGATTGACCTTGGGAGAACTCGATGACTACCGTGGTCGCACCCTTACGTGTACCACCCGGAACGTCATTCGAGGCGATTCACGACATCGCATCGCAGTCGGCTGGCCGAACCGGTCGGACCAGGTTCCGGCCGTTACCGGGAACGACGGCCGACCGGGCGGCACGCCGTGGGGAGGGCGGCAATGGCGCGACGCAAGAAGGCGGTGCCCGCGGCGGCACCGCACTACGAACTGGCCCAGTGGCTGCGCGCCCTGCGCGCGGAGTCCGGCCTCACCTACCGGCAGATGGCCGACCGGATCGCCCGCTCGGGGTGTTCGCCGGCCACCCTGTCCCGGGCCGACAGCGGTTCCGCCCTGCCCCGGCTGGGGGTGGTCGAGGCCTACGCGGCGGCCTGCGGGGCCTCGGTCCGCGAGGCGCGGCAGCGCTGGGAACGGGCGGCCACCGGCACGGGCACGGCGTCCGCGCGCGCGGAACGGCGGCCGGGCGCGGCGGCGGCCGGCGGGCGGGCCCGAAGACTCGAGCTGGTCTACGAGCCGGCCCATCTGCTGGAGGCGATGCACCGGCTGCGGCTGGCGGCCGGACAGCCCTCGCTGCGCGAACTCCAGGAGCGGGCCCGGACCGGCGGCTTCGGCGCGCTGCCGCGCAGCACCCTGGCGGACGTGCTGGGCGGGCTCCGGATGCCCTCGGAACCGCTGCTGGTCACCTACGTCCGCTGCTGCGGCATCCCGGGGGACCGGATCGCCGCCTGGCGCGCGGCCTGGTTCCGGGCGGTCGGCAGTTGCGGGCCGGCCGTGGCTCCGGCCGCCGTCGCCCGGGTGCGCTCGCTACCGCGGCACCGGACCCGCTACGGCGGTCAGGAGCCGGCCGCGGCCGCCGCCTCGGCGTAGAGCGCGGCGACGGTGTGGTCGAAGTAGGCGCTGTAGGAGGTGTCGTCGGTGTCGCCGCCCTGCTGGTAGCCGCCGATGGCGCCGACGACGTGGCCGGTGGCGGTGGAGATCCAGGGTCCGCCGCTGGTGCCGCCGGGGTAGTCCGGGCAGTCGACGACCCGCTGGTAGGCGCTCTGCCGGCCGGTGGTGTTGGTGCACAGCAGGGGCTGCTCGCCCCCCGCGGGGTAGCCGTAGAGCCGGACGGTGGCGCCGAACGGCTCGTCGGTGCCGAGGGTGTTGCCGCCGACCACGTCCTCGACCCGGCGGCCGCTGTCGTCCGCGGCGGTCTCCAGGACGGCGAAGTCCTCGTCCTGGTCACCGCCGCGGGACCAGCCGGTGGTGGTGTGCACGGCGGTGACCCGCCAGGTGCCGTACGGGGCCCTGCCGTCGCGGTAGCCCGGGGCGAAGGTGACGCCGCCCGGGTCGTCCAGACAGTGGGCGGCGGTGAGCAGCAGGTTGCCGGTGGCGCTGTGCAGCACGCTGGCGGTGCAGAAGTGGTTGCCCGGGCGGACGGTGCCGGTGAACAGGGCGCCGACGGTGGCCGCCTCGGGGGTGGCCGGGGCGGTGGCGGTGGTGCCGAGCGGCCCGTCGGCGGGGGTGGGGGCGGCCGTCGTGGGCGCGGGCGTGGCGGTGGGCGTGGGCGTGGCGGTGGGCGTGGGCGTGGCCGACCCGGTGACCGGGTCCGGCGCCGAGGGGCCCGGGGGCTCCGACGGCTCCGCGGAGGCCGACGGCTCGGTGCCGGCGACCGGGACGGCGGCGGGGACGGTGGGGGTGCCCGGGACCGGCGGCGCGACGGCGGCCGAGGTGGCCGGGGAGGCGACGGCGGTGGCCCGCGGGGTCAGGCTGTGGGTGCCCACCACCACGGCCGCCACGGTGAGCACGGAGAGGGCCGTGGTGACCAGGGTCGGCGCCAGGAGACGGCGGCGACGGGGGGTACGGCGGCGGTGCTGGCCCATGCTCGGTCGGCTCCTGCCCTGGTCGGCGGCGGTGCGAGGTCGGTCCCGACTATGGCGCCCCGAACTGGGAGGGTGGTGATGCGTCGCTGGGAACGGCATGAGAATTCAGCCGGTCGCCCCCGTCCGGGAGGTCCGCGGGCGGGGGCGACGGATCGGGTCAGGTGGCCCGTTGTTGCTGGTGGGCCGGGGTCTGGGCCGGTGCGCCGGCGCTCGCCGGGGCCTCGGCGGCGGTGCCGGTCGCCCCGGTGGCCTCGCCCGGCGCGGGCCGGTGGTCGATCATCACGAAGGCGATCACCGCGGCCAGCAGCAGGATGCCCATGGCCACCCAGGTGGCGATCACGTAGCCGTGCACCGCGCCCTGGGCCTGGACCGCCGGGTCCCCGGCGGTGGTGATCCGGGCGGCGAGCCAGCTCGCGGTGGCGCTGGCCGCGATGGTGTTGAGCAGTGCGGTGCCGAAGGAGCCGCCGACCTGCTGGGCCGAGTTGATGGTGGCCGAGGCCGCGCCGGCCTCGTTCGGCGCGACGCCGAGGGTGGCCAGGCTCATCGACGGCATGAAGATCAGGCCCATGCCGAAGCCGAGCAGCAGTTCGGCGGGCAGCACCATGCCGGCCCAGGGGCTGTCCACCTTCATCTGGGTCAGCCAGGCCATGCCGGCGGCGGCGAGCAGCAGCCCCGGACCGATCAGGTTGCGGGACGGCACCCTGGTCATCAGCCGGGCCGCGAAACCGGTGGAGCTGATGATGATGGCCGCCGTCATCGGCAGGAAGGAGACCCCGGACATCACCGGCGAGAAGTGTTTGATGACCTGGAGGTAGTAGGTCAGGAACAGGAACAGGCCGAACATGCCGATCATCGCCAGGCCGACCGAGAGGGCACCGCCGCCGCGGTTGCGCTCGGCCACGATGTGCAGCGGCAGCAGCGCGTGCGGGGTGCGCTTCTCGACCAGGACGAACACCACGAGCAGCAGCACGCCGAGCCCCAGCGAGCCGAGCACCAGCCAGTCGCCCCAGCCGCGGGTGACGGCCTCGGAGGTCCCGTAGACGATGGCGAGCAGACCGCCGCAGCCGAGCACGGCGCCGGGCAGGTCGAGTCTGGTCCGGGTGTCCTTGCCGATGTGGTCGCGGGTCAGCACGGAGAACGCCGCGAAGGCGGTGGCGATCGCGATCGGGGTGTTCACGAACAGGCACCAGCGCCAGTTCAGGTACTCCGTGAGCAGACCGCCGAGGAGCAGGCCGATCGCGGCGCCGCCGCCGGCGATCGCGCCGAAGATGCCGAAGGCGGTGCTCCGCTCCTTGGGATCCGTGAAGGTCGTGGAGAGCAGTCCCAGGGCGGACGGGGCGAGCAGCGCGCCGAAGGCGCCCTGGAGGGCGCGGGCGGCGAAGAGCATGGTCGGGCCGTTGGCGGCGCCGCCGATCGCCGAAGCGAGGGCGAAGCCGAGCAGGCCGATGGTGAAGACGCGCTTGCGGCCGAAGAGGTCGCCGAGCCGGCCGCCGAGGAGCAGGAGTCCGCCGAAGGCCAGCGTGTAGGCGGTGATCACCCACTGGCGGTCGGCGTCCGAGATCCCGAGATCCTTCTGGGCCGACGGGAGGGCGATGTTCACGATGGTGATGTCGAGGACGATCATCAGCTGGGCGATGGCGATGACGGCCAGGGCCCACCAGCGGCGGGAACCCGCCGTTCCATGACCGGTGGCAGCTTGGGCTTGGGAGGACACTGGGGGAGCCTTTCCGGAGAGGTGCGGGAAGGTCACGCAGTCGTCTTCAAGCCAAACTCGCCTCGCGGCGAATGGCAAGGAAAAAGCTCACCAAATCGGTTGAAATGGGACCAAAGAACCAGATCGACCGGGACCGCGGCCCGGGGCCCCGGGACATGCCCGGGACCCCGCGCCGCGATCGGACGGCACGGAGGCCGCCGGACCGGACTACAGCGCGGACAGCTCCGCGACCAGGTCGTCCAGGCCCAGCGAGCCCTGCGACAGCGCCGCCATGTGCCAGGCCTTGAGGTCGAACACCTCGCCGCGCGCCTCGTGCGCCGCCCGGGCCGCCGCCCGGCCGCGCAGCCAGGCCCGCTCACCCAGCTTGTAGCCGATCGCCTGACCGGGCAGGCCCAGGTAGCGGACCAGCTCGCTGTCCAGGAAGTCGGCGGACAGCCCGCAGTAGCGGCCGAAGAACTCACGGGCGGCGTCCGGCTCGACCCGCTCCCCCGGGCGGTACGGCGAGTCGGCCGGGAAGTCCAGTCCGGCGTGCATGCCGATGTCGACGATGACCCGCAGCGCCCGCATCATCTGCGCGTTGAGGTAGCCGAGCCGGTGGCCCGGGTCGGTGAGGTAGCCGAGCTCGTCCATCAGGCGCTCGGCGTAGAGCGCCCAGCCCTCCAGGTTGGCGCTCACCCCGCCGAGGCTGACCTGGTAGGTGGAGAGCCGGTCCGCGACGTAGTTCCACTGCGCGAGCTGCAGGTGGTGGCCGGGGACGCCCTCGTGGTACCAGGTCGAGACGAGGTCCCACTCCGGGAAGCGCTCGCGGCCGAGGGTGGGCAGCCAGGTCCGGCCGGGACGGCTGAAGTCCAGCGAGGGGGCCGTGTAGTACGGCGCGGCGGCGCTGCCGGCCGGGGCGATCCGGGACTCGACCCGGGTGATCGGCTCGGCCAGGTCGAAGTGGATGCCCTGGAGGTCGGCGATCGCGCCGTCCATCAGCCCCTGCAGGAACTCACGGGCGGCCTCGGCGCCGAACCGCGCGGGACCGTCGGTCTCCAGCCACTTCATCGCCTGCATCGGGTCGGCGCCCGGCCGCACCTTCTCGGCCTCGGTGCGCATCTGGGCCAGCAGGTCGTGGAACTCCTGCCAGGCCCAGGCGTAGGCCTCGTCGAGATCGAGGTCGGCACCGGTCCAGTAGCGCACCCAGCGGCCGTAGCGCTCGCGGCCGACGGTGTCCGGGGCACCGGCCGCAGCCGGTCCGTAGACCTCGCCCAGCCAGTCCCGCAGGGCCGCCAGGCCCTCGGCGGCGGCGGTCGCGCGCGCGGACAGCTCGGCGCGCAGCGACTCGGGGGCCTCCTCGACCAGGTCGCCGAACCAGCCGCCCGGGGTGTCGCCGGCCAGCCACTCGCCGAGCTGGCCGATCACCGTGGTCACCTGGCGCGGGCCGGAGAGCAGGCCGCGCTCGATGCCCTCGGCGAGGGTCGCGCGGTACCCGGCGAGCGCCTCCGGCACCCGGGCCAGGCGGCGGCCGAGGATGCCCCACTGCTCCTCGGTGTCGGTGGGCATGAGGGTGAAGACGTCACGGAGGTTGTGCAGCGGGGAACCCAGGTTGTGGACGGCCCGGAACCGCTCGCCCGCGTCGTGGACGGCGAGCTCGGCGACCAGCCGCTCGCGCAGCAGACGGGCACAGCGCCGTTCGGCCTCGTCCCGGGCGGCGTCGGCCGCGGCGGCCGGGTCGAGCGCCGCCTCGGCCTCGTCGAGCCGGGCCAGGGTGGAGCGCCCGAGCTCCGCGATCGCCTCGGCCCCGGCCGGGGAGAGGTCGGGAAGGCGGTCGTCCTCGGGGTTCAGGCCCAGATACACCGCGGTCAGCGGGTCGAGCTCGGCGAGGTCCCGCACGTAGGCGTCGGCGACACGGCGGGGGGTGATGCCGTCGGAGCTGATCAGTTCAACCATCCGGACATCATTTCGTGGCGCGCGCCGTTTGCAAGCCCCTACCCGGTGGCATGGACCGGCCAATTCGCTACTGCCGGCGCGCCCTCACCCGCCCGGGCGGCGCCGCCACCGGCGCCGCAGCGCCCGGCCCGGGTCCCACCTGGACCGTCCGTGTGCGAAGCGGAAGAAGCAGAGACCGATCAGTACGGCGCTGAAGTGCCCGAGGTCCGTGAACGTGTGCGAGACCACCAGGGGCACCAGGTAGAAGACGACGACCCCGGCGCCGTAGAGCCACCGCCAGCCGCCCGCGAACCGGTAGGTGAGCACCGCGACCACCCCCGCCAGCGCGTACGAGACCCCGACGTCCACCGTCTCGGCCATGCTCCGCTGCAGGGTCCCCCGGACGATCCCCCAGGCGACCACACCCTCGCTCACCAGGGTCGCCAGCACGTGCGCGGTCGCGGCCACCGCGAACCAGCGCGCGGTGCCCAGCCAGCGCTCGGCGTTGGCGTGGAACACCGTGAACAGCACCGCGTACAGCGGCCAGCTGGACGTCTCGGTCCACAGCGCGCTGGCCACCAGGGCGTGCACCGGACGCGAGCGCAGCTGCTCCAGGTTGGTCGAGCGGGCGGCCAGGAACCAGTCCAGGGTGTGCTGGTCCATCCGGGCCACCACCAGGCTGGTCACCCCCAGCAGGAACAGCCACAGGTACGTCCCCGGCGCCGAGCGCACCCATGCCAGGAGCGCCCCGCGCAGGCGGCGCGCGCGGGGCGGCCGTTCCAGCGTGTGCGCCATCCGGCGGGCCTCCTCGGCAGGGCGGCGGGGTGCCTCCCATCATCCTCGGCCCATCCTCGGCCGGAGCCCGGCGGAGCGCCTCCCGGGGCCTCCCCCGGGCCGCCCCGGCAGCGGCCGCCGGCGGACCGTCCCCGGGTCCGGGAGACCGCCCGGACAGGCACAAACGCCCGTTCGGAAGATCGGTGCACACCCGGCTCCGATCCGGCCCGGGGCCGTTACGCTGACCGGCATGGAAGCCAGCTCAGCCCCCGTACCGCCGGCCCCCGAACCGGCCGCCAGACCGCGGCGCGCCGGGTACCGGCGGCTGCCGGTGCAGCAGCGGCGCGAGCAGCTGATCGCGGTGGCCCTGGAGCTGTTCGCGCACCGGGCGCCCGAGGAGGTCGGGCTGGACGACGTGGCGCAGGCCGCCGGGGCCTCCCGGCCGCTGGTGTACCGCTACTTCGCGGGCGGCAAGCAGCAGCTCTACGAGGCCGCGCTGCGCAGCGCGGCCGAGGAGCTCACCGGCCGGTTCGTGGTCCCGCTCGCCGGGACCCCGACCCAGCAGCTGTCCGCCGTCCTGGAGAGCTACTTCGCCTTCGTCGCCGAGCACGGCACCGGCTACTCGGCGCTGCTGCGCGGCGGATCGGTGGTGGAGACGGCCCGCACCTCGGCGATCGTGGACGAGGTCCGGCGGGCGGCGCTGAAGCGCACGCTGCGCCACCTCGGGGTGCGGCAGGCCGGGCCCAGGCTGACCCTGCTGGTGCGCTCGTGGATCGCGGTGGTCGAGGGGGCCTCGCTGAGCTGGCTCGACGAGGGCCGGGCGGTCCCGGTGGACGAGCTGCGGGAGTGGCTGGTGGACCAGTTCGTGGCGATGGCGGCGGCGACCTCGCTGCACGACCCGCAGACCGCCGAGGTGCTGGCCGGGCTGCTGGCCCTGGAGGGCGCGGACTCGCCGCGGACGGCCCGGCTGCGGGCGGCGCTGGGCGGACCGGTCGGGTAGCGGCGCCGGATCTGCCGCCGGCCGAGCAGTGCGCCGGAGGCGCGGCCCGACCGAGTGGCCCGGCGCGGCGGGCCGGGTACGGGGTCCGGCCCGACCCCCGTGCCAAGGGTCGGGACGGCCGAGCGCTACGCCTTGCCGAGGACCTGCCGCTGCCGGCCGAGCCCGTCGATCTCGATCTCGACGATGTCGCCGGGCGCCAGGTACGGCGTACCCGGGCGGCCCAGGGTGACCCCGGCCGGGGTCCCGGTGACGATCACGTCGCCCGGCTCCAGCACCATGAACTGGCTCGCGTAGCGGACCAGCTCCAGCACCGGGAAGACCATCCGCTCGGTGGAGCCGTCCTGGCGCAGCTCCCCGTTGACCCACAGCCGCAGCGGCAGCCGCTGCGGATCGGCCACCTCGTCGGTGGTGACCAGCCACGGGCCGAGCGGGGTGAAGGTCTCCGCCGACTTGCCCTTGTCCCACTGGCCGCCGCGCTCGAACTGGAAGGCCCGCTCGGTGACGTCGTTGGCGATGGTGTAGCCGGCGATCACCCCGGCCGCCGCCGCGTGGTCCGGCAGGTAGCGGGCCGTCCGGCCGATCACCACGGCCAGCTCGGCCTCGTAGTCGGTCTTCTCGCCGCCGCGCGGCACCAGCACCTCGTCGTACGGGCCGACCACGGTCGAGCCGGGCTTGAGGAAGATCACCGGTTCGTCCGGGATCGCCGCGCCCGCCTCGGCCGCGTGGTCCCGGTAGTTGAGGCCGATACCGACCACCTTGCCGGGGCGCACCACCGGCGGACCGACCCGCTGCCCGCCGATCTCGGTCACCGGCAGCCGGCCGGCCGCCAGCCGCCCGGCCAGCGCGGCCGCGCCGTCACCGGCCAGCCCGGCGAGGAAGCCGCCGTCGATGTCCGCGGTCACCCCGGAGAGGTCGTACGCGGTGCCGTCCTGGCCCAGCGCGACCGGGCGTTCGGCGCCCGGCGGGCCGACGCGGAGAAGCTTCATCCGATCCCCACCTCCTAGTTCGTCGAATTCGTCGCAGCTCGCCGGGCTCCGGACCGGGCCGCCCGGAGGCGGCGCGGACCGTGCCCGGCCCCTGTGCTGCGAGGTATATCAACGGCGCGCCGCCCCGGACCAGACCGTCCCGATCGGCGAAATCCTCCCAACCGTCCGAGCCCGGCACCGGCCGCACTGGGCGGCCGTACGGTTGACAGCCGGCCGGCCGTCCCGCCGGGCCGTCACGCCCGGGGCGAACACCCGGTCGAACGGGCAACCCGCGGGGCATGCTCGATCCCATGGAGATCACCCGCATCCGCCCCGAACTGACCGTCGTCAACCTGGACTTCGGCACCGTCTACCTCTGGCGCGACGAGGACGGCTCGCTCACCCTGATCGACACCGGCACCGTCGGACAGGCCGACACCATCGAGAAGGCGATCCGCGCCGACGGCGCCGACCCGGCCGCGCTGCGCAGCATCGTGCTCACCCACTACCACGAGGACCACGCCGGATCGGCGGCCGAACTCTCCCGGCGGCTGGGCGCCGAGGTGGTGGCCCACCGGCTGGAGGCCCCGGTGCTCCGGGGCGAGCAGCAGCCCCGGCCGATGGTGCTGAGCCCCTTCGAGCAGGAGATCTGGGACAGCCTGCCGAAGCTGCCGCCCGCCCCGCCGTGCGCGGTCGACCGCGAGGTGGCCGGCGGCGAGGTGCTCGGCTTCGGCGGCGGCGCGGTGGTGGTGCACGTACCGGGCCACACGGACGGCTCGATCGCACTGCACCTGCCGGAGCGGGGTGTGCTGTTCACCGGGGACCTCGCCGCCAACGTCGAGCGGCGGACCATGCCCGGCGTCTTCAACGCCGATCCGGCGCTGGCCGTGGAGTCCTTCCGCCGGCTGTCGGAGCTGGAGGCCGACACCGTGCTGTTCGGGCACGGCGAGCCGATCGCCGAGGGCGGCTCAGCCGCGCTGCGCCGGGCCGTCGAGCAGCTCGGCCAGCACTAGCGGCCGGGCCGGGTCGGGCGCGGCGCCGGCGCTCTCGCGCTCCCACCGCTCGAGGTCCCGCCCGACGTCCTCGCGGGCCCGGGGGTGGCCGTCCAGTGCGGGCAGCAGCTCGCGCAGCAGGGCGACGGCCGCCCCCGGTCGGCCCGAGCGGGCCAGCCACAGCGCCAGGTCGTGGCAGGTGCGCAGGGTCCGGGGATCGTCCGCTCCGAAGGCCCGGGCGAACTGCGGGATCAGGGCGACGAGTTGCTCGGCGGCGCGCTCGGGCGAGCCGGCCGCGCCGCGCCGCCAGGCGTCGTCGGCCTTCTGCCGCAGCGCCTCCGGGTCGGTGCCGCCCTTGCGGTCCCGCAGCGCCTTGAGGTCGCGCAGCCGTTGCCGGACCTCGGCGGCGTCGGCGGGCCGGTCCTCCGCGTTCTTGGCGAGCAGCTGGAGGATCAGCCGGTCCAGGGCCGGGTCGCCGGTGGCCGGGGGCAGCGGCTGCTCGTGGAGGTGCGCGTACATCATGGTGACGGCCTGGTCGGCGTTGAACGGGCGGCGGCCGGTGCACAGCTGGTAGAGCACCACGCCGAGGGCGTAGAGGTCGGCCCGGCCGTCGATCCGCAGACCCGCCCAGCACTCCGGCGCCAGGTACACCGGCGTGCCGATGACCACGTCGGTGGAGGTGAGTCCGCCGGCGGCGGGCTGGGAGAGCAGCCGGGCGATGCCGAAGTCCAGCACCTTGGCCTCGCCGCCGTCGGTGATCATGATGTTCTCGGGCTTGATGTCCCGGTGCACCACACCGTTGCGGTGCGCGGCGTCCAGCGCCTTGCAGATCTGCCGCACCCAGCGCAGCGAGACCGCCGGCTCCGGCAGGCCGTCGCGCATCACCTGGGCCAGCGAGCGGCCCCGGACCAGCTCCATCACCAGGTAGTGGGTCGACCGGACGCCGTCCTGCATCCGCCCGTAGTCGTAGAGGGTGACGATGTGCGGGTTGGACAGCCCGCCGACCGTCCTGGCCTCGCGGACGAACCGGCCGACCGCCTCCTCGTCGCCCGCCTTCTCGTCGGAGAGCAGCTTGAGCGCGACCGCCCGCCCGATGGTCTCGTCGTGGGCGGCCCAGACCACACCGAACCCGCCCCGGCCCAGCTCCCGGTCCAGCCGGTAGCGGCCGCCCACGACATCGCCCGCCTGCATGCGTTCCCCCACCAAGTCCGCCGGAATCGAACACCGTTCATCCTGACCGGGTCACGATAGCGGCGGGGAGCGGCACCCGGGTGAACGACCCCGGGACCGCTCCCCCGCTGCGGTTCCGGGGCCGCCCCCGGGCCCTCGCTACGGCTGCTTGGGCTTGGGCAGGCCGACCGGGTTGACCTCCGAGGCGGGCACCGCCTCGGCGTCCAGGCCCCAGCGCTTCAGCACCTGGGCGTAGCTGCCGTTCCTGATCACCTCGTTGATCGCCCCGTTCAGTGCCCCGACCAGGCCGCTGTCCTTCTTCGTGGTGGCCCCGATCTTGCCGAGCACCTCGGCGCCGCCGCCGGAGTAGGTGCCGATCACCTCGGTCTCGCCGCTCTGCACGGCGTGGAAGGCGGCCACCGGGTTGGGGCCGACGTAGGCGTCGATCCGGCCGGAGGAGAGCGCCAGGTAGTAGTCCGAGGAGTTCTGGAAGTACTTGATGTCGGCCGGCTTCAGGCCGTTCTTGGTGTTCTCCTCGTTCCAGGCGATCAGCAGCTTCTCCTGGTTGGTGCCGGAGGCGACGGCGACGGTCCTCCCGGCGATGTCCTCGGGCCCGGTGACCTTCCAGCCGGTGCCCTTCTTCGCCTCGAAGCCGAGGACGTCCAGCCGGTAGGTGGCGAAGTCGTACTTCTCCTTCCTCGCCTCGGTGACGGTGATGTTGGAGATGCCGACGTCGTACTTGCCGCTGTCCAGGCCGACGAAGATGTTCTCCCAGGAGACCGGGTTGAACTCCACCTTGAGGCCGAGCACATTGCCGATCAGCGAGGCGATGTCCGGCTCGACGCCGATCACCGTCCGGTCGTCGTCGGCGTAGAAGTCCAGCGGTGGCGTGGTGCCGAGCGAGTCGACCACGGTCAGCGTCCCGCGTCTCCTGATCTCCTCCGGCACCAGGGCGGCCAGGGCGTCCACCTTGGGCGTGGTCACCCGGTTCTGCCGCGGGGTGAGGTTGACCGCGGTGCCGTCCGGGGCGGTGCCGCCCTTGGCGGGAGCGAGGTCCGCCGCCGCGTCCGTGGAGCTGCCGCAGGCGGCCAGGGTGAGGGAGGCGGCGAGCGCGGCGGCGGTCACGAGGGCGCGACGGGGTAGGGACACGGCGGAACTCCTGCGGGTGAAGGGGGAAGGGGGAAGGGGGAAGGGGTGGGTGGACTCAGAGGACCTTGGCCAGGAAGGCTCTGGTCCGCTCGTGCTTCGGCTCGTCCAGGACGGCCTGCGGCGGGCCCTGCTCGACCACGACGCCGCCGTCCATGAAGACCACGGTGTCGGCGACCTCGCGGGCGAAGCCGATCTCGTGGGTCACCACGATCATCGTGGTGCCGGCCCGGGCGAGGTCCTTGACGACGTCGAGCACCTCGCCGACCAGCTCCGGGTCCAGCGCCGAGGTCGGCTCGTCGAACAGCAGCACCTTGGGCTCCAGCGCCAGCGCCCGGGCGATCGCCACCCGCTGCTGCTGGCCGCCGGAGAGCTGCCGGGGGTAGGCGTCCGCCTTGTCGGCCAGGCCCACCCGCTCCAGCAGCTCCCGCGCCCCGGCCCGGGCCTCGGCCTTCGGCCGGCGCAGGGCGCTGACCGGCGCCTCGACGATGTTCTCCAGCACGGTGAGGTGCGGGAAGAGGTTGAAGTTCTGGAACACGAAGCCGATGCCGGTCCGCTGGCGCAGGACCTCGCGCTCCTTGAGCTCGTGCAGCTTGTCCCCGGACCGGCGGTAGCCGATCAGCTCGCCGTCGATCGCGACGAAGCCGCGGTCGACCTTCTCCAGGTGGTTGATCGCGCGCAGCAGGGTCGACTTGCCGGAGCCGGACGGCCCGAGCACCACCGTCACCGAGCCGGCCGGGACGTCGAGGTCGACGCCGCGCAGCACCGCGTTCGGACCGAAGCTCTTCCACAGGCCGCGGACCTGCACCATCGACGGTGCGGCGGCCGGCTCGTCCGCCGGGGTGTCCTGGACGAGCGGTTCCTTGACGACGGTGGTCATGAGCGGCCTCCGAGGGCGACGGCGGTGGCGGTGCGGGCGCGCAGGCCCCGGACGAGGGAGCGGGCCCGCTGGAGCGGGGTGGGCGGCGGGGTGCGGTCGGCCCCGCGGGCGAAGTAGCGCTCGACGTAGTACTGGCCGATCGACAGCACGGTGGTCAGCAGCACGTACCAGACGGTGGCGACCATCAGCAGCGGCACCACCCGGCCGGTGCGGCCGTACACCACCTGCACCTGGTAGAAGAGTTCGCCGATCGCCATCACGTAGACCACCGAGGTGCCCTTGAACAGGGAGATCACCTCGTTGGCGGCGGACGGCAGGATGCCGCGCATCGCCTGCGGCAGCACGATCCGCCGGGCCTGCCGCCAGCGCGGCACGCCGAGCGCCGCGGCCGCCTCGCGCTGGCCGGGGTCGACGGCGATGATGCCGCCGCGGATGATCTCGGCGGCGAAGGCGGCCTGGTGCAGTCCGAGGCCGAGCACGGCCGCGCCGAGCGCGCCCAGCACCCCGACCGTCTCGAAGTCCCCGAAGGTGGGGCCGAACGGGATGCCGAAGCCGAAGCGCTTGTAGAGGTAGGAGAGGTTGAACCAGAAGACCAGCTGGACGATCAGCGGGATCGAGCGGAACACCCAGACGTAGGCCCAGGCGACGGTCTGCAGGATCGTGCTGCGGGAGAGCCGCATCGCGGCCACCACGGCACCCAGCAGGAAGCCCAGCACGGTGCCGTACGCGGTGAGTTCGACGGTGCGGCCGACCGCCCGCAGGATGGTGTCGGCGGAGAAGTAGACCCGGAAGGTGGCCCAGTCCCAGCCGGGGTTGGTGGCCAGGCCGTGGGCGAACTGGGCCAGCACGACGAGGGCGGCGAGGCCGGCCGCCCAGCGCCAGGGGTAGCGGGCGCGGACGGTGCGCAGGCCGGCCAGTTCGCCGAGGTCGAGCGGGGCGGTGGCGGGCGCGCGGTCGGGTTTCGAACGGGCCGGGGCGACGGCGGTGGTGGCGGCGGTCATGGGGGACTCCTCCCGGGGGGACAGGGGATCACGCGTGCTCGGGCGGGCTGATCAGGGACTCCTTGACGGCCGAGTCCGTCACTCCCCACTTCTTGAGGATCCGGTCGTAGGTGCCGTCCTTGATCAGCTCGTTGACGGCCGCCTGGAAGGCCGGGGTCAGCGCCGAGCCCTTCTTGAACGCGAAGCCGACGTCGAGCCGGTGGAACTCGCCCAGGAACCTGGTGCCGGAGGCCTCCTGCGCCGCCTGGTAGCGCAGGCCGTTGATGGTGGACATCACGACGTCCACCCGGCCCTGCTGGAGGCTGGTCAGGGTGGCGCCGTTGTCGCTGAACGCCTTGACCTCGTAGGGCTGCTTCCCGGCGTCGGTGCAGACGTTCTTCTTGGCGTTGAGGGTGGTCTCGAAGGTGGTTCCGGCGCCGGTGCCGATGGTCAGGCCGCACAGCTGGACCAGGTCGGTGACCGGCTTGACGGCGGTGTTGTCCTTCTTGACCGCGAAGCCCTGGCCGTCGTCGATGTAGGTGACGAAGTCGATGGTCCTCAGCCGGGCCGCGGTCACCCCGAAGTTGCCGGTGCCGACGTCGTACTTGCCGCTGTCGAGCGCGGGCAGGATGGTCTCGAACGCCGCCTCCTCCCGCCGCACGGTCAGGCCGAGCAGCCGGCCGACCGCGTCGCCGAAGTCGATGTCCACCCCAGCGGCCTTCTTGGTGGCCTGGTCGGCGTAGAACGCCGAGGGCGGGGCGCCGATCGAGGAGCCGAACTTCACCGTCCCGGCGGCGCGGACGTCGGCGGGCAGCAGCGCGGCGGCGGTGTCCGACTTCTTGAGGCCGGAGACGAGGTCCTCGGCGGCGGCGGAGACGGCCGGCCCGGCGGAGCCGCCCGCCGCGGTGCCGGTGCTCGGGTCCGAGCTGCACGCCGCCAGGGCCAGCACCGGCAGCAGGGCGGTGGCGGCGAGCAGCCGGGGGCGGGCGGTGGTGGTTCTCACGGAAGTGCCTTTCGGGAGGTGCGGGGGCGGTGCGGGCAGGACGGGGGGCGGGGGGCGGGTGGACTCAGGGCAGCCGCTTCTCGAACGGCAGTGGTCCGATCGTCAGAGGATCGGCGTCGACGTCGAACTGCGGGGTGTAGCCGGCGGCCAGGTACAGCCCCCTGGCCTCGGGCTGGCGCGGGCCGGTGGTGAGGAAGATCCGCCGGTAGCCGGCCCCGGCGGCGGCCCGCTCCAGCTCGGCCAGCACCCGGCGCGCCAGCCCCCGGCGACGGTGCGCCGAGGCCGTCCACATCCGCTTCACCTCCGCCGTCCGCTCGTCGTACCGCTTGTACGCGCCGCCGGCCACCGGCTCGCCGTCCTCCAGCAGGAGCAGCAGCAGGCCGTGCGGCGCGGTCCAGCTGTCCGCCGGGTAGCGGGTCATCTCCTCGTGCGCCTCGGGGCCGTAGCGGCGCACGTACTCCTCGGTGAGCTCGCGCACCAGCGGCCCGGCGAGCGGGTCGTCGATGCCGACCCGGCGGACCTCGACGTCGAGCGCCGGCGCGCCGCTCACGCCTGGGCCGCGATCAGCTGGTGCCGGTCGTGCTCGGCCCGCGCGGCCCGCTCGGCCTCCGCCGCCGCCTCGGCCGCCGCCCTGGCCGCGTCCCGCTTGGCGACCTCCTCGCGCACGATCGGGATGACGTACCGGCCGAAGTCGATCGCGTCGTCCACCAGGTGGTAGCCGCGGGCGGAGAGGATGTCCACGCCCAGGTCGTAGTAGTCCAGCAGCGCCTGGGCGACCGTCTCCGGGGTGCCGACCAGCGCGTTGGAGTTGCCCGCCCCACCGGTGGCGGCGGCGGTCGGCGTCCACAGCGCCCGGTCGTAGCGCTCGCCGGCCTCGGCGATCTCCAGCAGGCGCTGCGAACCGGCGTTCTCGGGCCCGGAGCCGGCCGGGCGGCTGCGGCGGACCAGCTCGCCGCCCTCGCGCCGGGCCTTGATCGCGGCGACCGTCCGGTGCGCCTTCTCCCAGGCCAGCTCCTCGGTCGGCGCGATGATCGGCCGGAACGCCACCTGGATCCGCGGCGCGTCCGCCCGCCCGGCCTGCCGGGCCGACTCCAGCACCCGCTCGATCTGCTCGGCGGTGCGGGCCAGCGGCTCGCCCCAGAGGCAGTAGATGTCGGCCTCGGCACCGCCGGCCGCGTACGCCGCCTCCGAGGAGCCGCCGAAGGAGACGCCCGGCCGGGGCTGCTGCACCGGGAAGACGTCGGAGACGAAGTCGTGGAAGCGGTAGTGGGCGCCCTCGTGGTCGAAGGGCTCCCGGCTGGTCCACGCCTTCTTGACGATCCGGATGTACTCCCGGGTGCGGTCGTAGCGCTCGTCCTTGGTGAGGAAGTCGCCCTCGCGCTGCTGCTCGTGGTCGTTGCCGCCGGTGATGAAGTGGACGGTGAGCCGGCCGTCGCTGATCCGGTCCAGGGTGGCGAAGGTCTTGGCGGCGAAGGTCGGGTACGAGACGTTCGGGCGGTGGGCGAGCAGGATCTGCAGGCGGTCGAGGCGGGAGGCGATGAACGCGGCGGCGGGCGCCGGGTCGGGCGAGCCGGAGCCGTAGGCGAACAGCACCCGGTCCCAGTCGTGATCCTCGTGGGCGCGGGCCAGCTTCAGGGTGTAGTCGCGGTCGAACGCGGCCGTGGTGCGGGCGGTGGTCTCCGTACCGTCGGCGGTGGCGGCGATGCCGAGGAATTCGACGGGCATGGTGGCGGAACCTTTCGGGTCGTCCGCGGGCCGGCCGGAGGCGGGCGGCCGGCCGGTGGGTGCGGGAACGGGGGACGGCAGGGGGCACCGCCGGCCGGCGGCCGGGGGCGGGAGGGCCGTGCGGAAGCGGGACGGCCGTACGGCGTCGGGAGGGCCGTGCGGGAACAGGAGTGTCGTACGGGAACGGGAACGGAGCAGCGGCGGGCACGTGACGGCCCGGGCGGTGCGGAGGACTGCCGGAGCGCAGCGGGGCGGGGAGGAAGAGAGGTGGGCGGCAGCGCGCGGCCGACGGGCCGTCAGGAGATGACGGCCGTCCCGGCCCGGGGCGGGGCACCGAGGGAGGTCGCTCCGGAGGAGGACGGGGCCGGACGGGCGGCCCGCTGCCGGGTCAGCCGCGACACGCCGCGGACCACACCCGACCGAAGTCGATGTGGTCGCGGGTGACCAGGGGCTGCTCGGCGTACATGGCCTCAAGTTGAGCAGTGAACCCCGCACCCGTCAACCGTCCACCATTGCCGCTCTGTTGCGATCTCCTGTCGCCACGCGACGCCTCCCCCGCCCCGGCCGCCCCGTCGCCGGCGGCCCTTGACACCCGCCGATCGCGCACGCGTACGATCGAAAGCGGAGTGCAGTGCCCCGCCGGACGCGTTGAGGGACGCGGGCCGGCCGCAACGGCCGTACGTGACCACGCCGTACCCCGCCCCGTGCGCCCGCGCGCACCCCGCGTCTCCGCCCTCCCGCCTGGAGCCTCCGCATGGCCACCCCGCCGGACGTCCTGCCCGCCCCCTCCTCCCCGCCCGTTCCCCCGGTCCCACGCCCGGACGGCACCACCGCAGCACCCGCCACCGCCCCCGACGTCTCGGCCGCCACCGCCCGGATCGTCCCGCGCCGCCGTACCGGCCAGTGGATCTCCGCCGCCGTCGCGCTGCTGCTGTTCGCCATGGCGGTCAACTCCCTGGCCCGCAACCGGGCGTTCCAGTGGGACGTGGTCGCCGACTGGTTCACCGCCACCTCGGTGATGAACGGCCTCACCCTGACCCTCTGGCTGACCGCCGTCACCCTCGCCCTCGGCTTCGTGCTCGGCACCGTGCTCGCCACCATGCGGCTGTCCGCCAACCCGGTGCTGCGCACGCTCAGCTGGACCTACATCTGGATCTTCCGCTCCACCCCCGCCCTGGTGCAGCTGCTGCTGTTCTTCAACATAGGCGCGCTGTACCCGACCCTCGGCCTGGGTGTCCCGTTCGGCCCTGAGTTCGTCACCGTGCGGACCGTCGACCTGTTCGGCCCGACCTTCACCGCCGTGGTCGGACTGACCCTGCTGGAGGCCGCGTACGCCGCCGAGGTGGTGCGCGGCGGCATCCTCTCCGTCGACCGGGGCCAGCTGGAGGCCGCCGCCGCGCTCGGCCTCGGCCGGTGGCGGGTGCTGCGCCGGATCGTCGTCCCGCAGGCGATGCGCTCGATCGTGCCGACCGCCGGGAACATGCTGATCAGCGCGCTCAAGGGGACCAGCATCATCAGCGTGCTGGCCGTCTCCGACCTGCTCTACTCCGTCCAGCTGGTCTATCTGCAGTCCTACCAGGTCATCCCGATGCTGATGGTCGCCACCCTCTGGTACGTGGTGATCACCACCGTGCTCTCGGTCGGGCAGTACTACGTCGAACGCCACTTCGCGAAGGGCGCCACCCGCGAGGGCCTGCCGCCCACGCCGCTGCACCGGGCCCGCGCCGCGTACCGGCGGCTGCGCGCCGTCGCGGACCAGGCCGCCCCGTCGGACACGACCGGTGGGGAGGCTGCCCGATGAGCGCCGTCCTGGTCGTGGTGGGCGCGGGGCCGCGCGGCACCGGGGTGCTGGAGCGGATCGCCGCCAACGCCCCCGAACTGCTGCCCGCCGACCGGCCGTTGCACATCCACCTGGTCGACCCGCACCCACCGGGCGGCGGCCGGATCTGGCGCCACGAGCAGTCCCCGCTGCTGCGGATGAACTCGATGGCGGAGGACGTCACCATGTTCACCGACGAGCGCTCGACCCTCGACGGGCCGGTCCGCCCCGGCCCCTCGCTGGCCGAATGGGCCGCGCGCCCCGAGGACTTCGCCCCCCACCGGGAGATCGCCGACCCCGCCCTGCGGGCCGAGCTGCGCACCCTCGCACCGACCGACTTCCCCACCCGGCGGGCCCAGAGCGCCTACCTGGACTGGGTGTTCCGGCGCGCCGTCGCCGACCTGCCGCCGCACGTCACGGTCACCGTCCACCGGGACACCGCGCGGCGGATCGAGGGCCCGGCGGACGGCCCGCAGCTGGTCCACCTCTCCGACCGGGTGCTCACCGCCGACCACGTCGTCCTCACCCTCGGCCACCTCGACTCCTCCCCCGACCCCCGCTACGCCGCCGACGCCGCCTTCGCCACCCGGCACGGCCGCTTCCACCTGCCGCCCGCGCACTCCGCCGACGTCGCCGCCGAACTGGAGCGCATCGCCCCCGGCGAGCACACCGTGCTGCGCGGCTTCGGACTCGCCTTCGTCGACCTGGTCTCGCTGCTCACCGAGGGCCGCGGCGGGCGGTTCGAGGAGACGGCCGACGGCGGTGGCGGCCTGGTCTACCGGCCCTCGGGCCGCGAACCGGTGGTGCACGTCGGCTCGCGGCGCGGCGTCCCGTACCACTCCAAGACCGGCTACCGCCTGGCCGGACCGCCGCCGCCGTTCCCCCGGTACTTCGACGCCACCGCCGTCGACGAACTGCTGGACCGGCCGGGGACACTGGAACTGCGGCGCGACGCCTGGCCGTTGATGGCCAAGGAGATCGCCTTCGGCCACTACCACGAGCTGTTCCACGCCCACCCCGGGCGCACCGCCCTGCCCTGGGCGGAGTTCCTCGCCGGCCTCGACGCGCACCCCTGGGCGTCCCCCGGACTCGGCGCGCTGGTCGAACGCGCCGTCCCCGACCCGGCCGACCGGCTCGACCTCGAACGCCTCGACCACCCGCTGGCCGGACTGGAACTCGGCTCCGGCGAGGAACTCCAGCGCTACCTGCGCCGCTACATCGCCGAGGACGCCGACCGGCGCGCCGACCCAGCCCACAGCGCCGACCTCGGCGCCTTCCTCGCCCTGCTCTCGCTGTTCGGCCAGCTGCCCCGGATCCTCGCCTCCGGCCGGCTCACCGCCCGCTCGGTGGGCGAGGAGGTCGACGAGTGGTTCTTCGGCTACTTCAGCTACCTGGCGTCCGGCCCGCCCGGCTTCCGGCTGCGGCAGCTGCTCGCGCTCTCCGAGGCCGGGGTGGTCCGCTTCCTCGGTGCGGGCGTCCGGGTCGAGCGGGACGAGCGCACCGGCAGCTGGCTGGCCTCCGGCACCACCGTGCCCGGCCGCACCGTGACCGCCACCGCACTGGTCGAGGCGTACCTGCCCAAGCACGTGCTGGCCCGCACCCGGGACCCGCTGCTGCGCGAACTGCACCGGGAGGGGCGGATCGTCGAGGAGGTGGTCAGCGACCCCGAGCACACCCACCGATCGGGTCTGCTCACGATCCGGCCCCGGGACGGCCTCGTGCTCGACCCGGCGCTCGGCGGGGAGCCGCATCCGCGGCGCACCGCGCTCGGCCCGCACACCAGCGTGCGGGCGGCGGCCGCGTTCGCCCGGCCGCGCACCGACTCGCCCGGCTTCCGGCAGAACGACGCGGCGGCGCGGGCGCTGCTGGGCGCGCTCGCCGGGGCGGGGGCGGCGGCGGAGGTGGTGGCGGCGGAGGTGGTGACGGCGGCCGTGTAGACGCTCCGCCGTCGGGCCGCGTCACGGCCCGTAGATCTCCTCCACCAGGTCCTCGGCCGTGACGTGGTCCGGCGCGGCGAGGATCCACTCGCCGATCCGCTTGATCCCGGTGCCCCGTTCCAGCGCGTCCAGACAGGCGTCGGCCTCCCGCTCCGAGGCGAACTCCCAGGCCAGCACGCGGCGGATCAGCACCAGCGCCTCGGCCGGGTGCATCCGCGGCCGCTTGCCGGGCTTCGGCCGCCCGGCCGGGGCCGCCGCCAGCCGCTGCTGCTGGGCGGCGAGGTCCTGCCAGGCGCGCGCGGTGAGTGGGTGCTGCTCGCCGAGGACGGCGGCCAGCTCCGGCAGCAGGGTGCGCAGCTGGAGCACCGCGGCCTCCGGGTCGCCCCGCTCGGCCGTGTACACCGCCAGGTCGTGCCGCGCCTGGAACACCCGCGGATCGTGCGGGCCCCAGACGGCGTGCAGCTCCGGCAGCAGTTCGGCGAGCCGGCGCATCGCGCTGATCGTCTCGCCGCTCTCGCCGATGCACCGGAGCAGGTGGTAGCGGGCGGTGAGGCTGTCCGGGTCGGACGGGCCGAGGGCGCGTGCCAGGTCCTCGGCGACGGTGGACAGCAGCCGGATCGCGCCGTCCAGGTCGCCGGTGCGGCTCAGGAACCAGGCGAAGTCGCGCCAGGCGGCGAGGGTCTCGCGGTCCGCGGGGCCGAGCGCGGCCAGCGCCTCCTGGGCGAGGGCGTGGAGCAGGCCGGCGGCCTCCTCGGGCGTCGCCGCCCGGTGCGCGGCGCTCCGGCGCTCGCTCAGGGCGGAGCGGACGGTGTCGTGCGGGGTCGGCGGCACTGCGCCCTGCGGCGGCGTGGTGAGCGGGGGCAGCACGGGCGGCCCGAACACCACGGGCGGCGGCAGCACCGGTGCGAACACGACGGGCGGCGGGAACACCGGCACCGGCGGGACGAGCACCACCACCGGCCCGAACCCCGGCTGCTCGGCGGGCGCCTCCACTGCGGGCGCCTCCGTCACCGGCTCCTCCGGGCCCGTCCGCCCGGGGGCACCGCCCTCCAGCTCCGCGAGCCGCCGCTCCACCGTCCGCGCGTCCGCCGGCCGGTGCTCCGGGTCCTTCGCCAGCAGTTCGGTGACCAGTCCGGCCAGGTCCGCCGGCAGCCCGAACTCCGCCGGGTCCAGCGCCGGCGGCGGCGCGTTCAGGTGCTGGTACATCAGCACCGGCGTCGAGTCGCCGCTGAACGGCCGCGCCCCGGTGCAGAGTTCCACCAGCACGCAGCCGAAGGCGTAGAGGTCGGCCCGGCCGTCCACCCGGCCGCCGGTCCAGCGTTCCGGCGCCATGTACGCGGGGCTGCCGACGACCGTCCCGGTGGTGGTCAGCCCGCCCGCTCCGATGTCCAGCTGGGCGATGCCGAAGTCCAGCACCTTCACCGCGCCGGCGTCGGTGACCATGATGTTCTCGGGCTTGATGTCGCGGTGCACCATGCCCGCGTCGTGGGCGGCGGCCAGCGCGGAGCAGATCTGCCGCCCCCAGCGCACGCTCCGCTCCGGACCGGGCGGGCCGTCCCGGAGCACCGAGGTCAGGGTGCGGCCGGTGATCAGCTCCATCACCAGGTACGTCACCCTGCGACCGCCCAGCTCACCCTCGCCGAGGTCGTGCACCGTGACGATGTGCGGGTGCGAGAGGTTGCCCGCCGCGGTCGCCTCGCGGACGAACCGCAGCGCGGCCTTCTGCTGCTCCTCGCCGTGGTGGTTGATGACCTTCACCGCCACCGGGCGCCGCATCCGGGAGTCGAAGGCCCGCCACACCACGCCGAAGCCACCCTGGCCCAGCCGCTCGACCAGCTCGTACCGACCGTCGAGCACGTCGCCGATCATCACCCGCCCCACCCCCGCACTCGTGCCGCCTCCGCACTCTATCCACGGGACGGCCCGCTCCGGCCGTCCCTTCGTCCGCTCTTTCTCCGCCCTCCACTTCCGGCCTTCCCCCACCTCTCCCCTGCCGCGCCCGAGTGCCCTGGTGGGAGGATGGCAACGGGCCCGCGACGACGCGCGGACCGCACGCACAGCGAGGAGCGCAGTCATGGCCAAGCAGGCCCCGCAGAGCGATCCGGCGCAGGACGCCCCCCGGGTGTCCGCGCCCCAGCACGCGGCCGCCGGGCTGCCCGCGGTCGGCCACAGCCTGCGGATGGCCGCCGAGCAGATGGGTGCCCGCCGCACCCTCAGCACCCTGCTCAAGGTCAACCAGCCCGACGGCTTCGACTGCCCCGGCTGCGCCTGGCCCGAGCCGGGCAAGACGCACACCGCCGAGTTCTGCGAGAACGGTGCCAAGGCCGTCGCCGAGGAGGCCACCGAGCGCCGGATCCGCGCCGAGTTCTTCGCCGCGCACCCGGTCGCCGAGCTGGCGGAGCGCTCCGGCTACTGGCTCGGCCAGCAGGGCCGGCTCACCGCGCCGATGTTCCTCGACGAGGGCGCCACCCACTACACCCCGATCTCCTGGGACGACGCCTTCGCGCTGATCGCCGAGGAGCTGCGGGCCCTGGACACCCCGGACGGCGCCGCCTTCTACACCTCGGGCCGGACCAGCAACGAGGCCGCGTTCGCCTACCAGCTGTTCGCCCGCCGGCTCGGCACCAACAACCTGCCGGACTGCTCCAACATGTGCCACGAGTCCTCCGGCTCGGCACTCACCGAGACCCTCGGGGTCGGCAAGGGCAGCGTCAGCCTCAAGGACCTCTACCAGGCCGATCTGATCATCGTCGCGGGCCAGAACCCGGGCACCAACCACCCCCGGATGCTCTCCGCCCTGGAGCGGGCCAAGCGCGCCGGCGCCACCATCGTCAGCGTCAACCCGCTGCCCGAGGCCGGTCTCGAGCGGTTCAAGAACCCGCAGCAGGCCCGCGGACTGGTCGGCCACGGCACCAAGCTGACCGACCTCTTCCTGCAGATCCGGCTCGGCGGCGACCTCGCCCTGTTCCGCGCCCTGAACCAGCTGATCCTGGAGAAGGACGCCGTCGACCACGCCTTCGTCGCCGAGCACGGCCACGGCTTCGAGGAGTTCGCCGCCGAGGCCCGGACCACCTCCCGCGAGGAGGTGCTCGCCGCCACCGGCCTGCCCTGGGAGCAGATCGAGGAGCTGGGCCGGATGGTCCTCGCCTCCGAGAAGGTCATCGTCTGCTGGGCGATGGGCCTCACCCAGCACAAGCACTCGGTGCCGACCATCCGCGAGGTGGTCAACTTCCTGCTGCTGCGCGGCAACGTGGGCCGCCCCGGCGCCGGCGTCTGCCCGGTGCGCGGCCACAGCAACGTCCAGGGCGACCGGACGATGGGCATCTTCGAACGCCCGTCCGCCGCGTTCCTGGACGCGCTCGGCCGAGAGTTCTCCTTCGAACCGCCGCGCGAGCACGGCTTCGACTCGGTCGACACCATCCGGGCCATGCGGGACGGCCGGGTCGGCGTCTTCTTCGCGATGGGCGGCAACTTCGTCGCCGCCACCCCGGACACCGAGGTCACCGAGGCGGCGATGCGCCGCTGCCGGCTGACCGTGCACGTCTCCACCAAGCTCAACCGCTCGCACGTGATCACCGGCGCCCGCGCGCTGATCCTGCCCACCCTCGGCCGCACCGACCGGGACATCACCGCCCACGGCGCCCAGTTCGTCAGCGTCGAGGACTCCATGGGCCAGGTCCACTCCTCGCGCGGCGGCCTGCGCCCGCCGGCCCCCGGCCTGCTGTCCGAGGTCGCCATCGTCTGCCGCCTCGCCCGCGCCGCCCTCGGCCCGCAGGACACCGTGCCGTGGGAGGACTTCGCGAACGACTACGACACCCTGCGCGACCGGATCGCCCGGGTCGTCCCCGGCTTCCAGGACTTCAACGACAAGGTCCGCCGCCCGGGCGGCTTCACCCTCCCGCACGGCCCGCGCGACACCCGGACCTTCCCGACGGCGACCGGCAAGGCCAACTTCACGGTCAACCCGCTCACCGCGCCGGAGGTGCCGGAAGGGCGGCTGCTGCTGCAGACGCTGCGGTCGCACGACCAGTACAACACCACCATCTACGGCCTCGACGACCGCTACCGCGGCATCCAGGGCGGGCGGCGGGTGGTGCTCGTCAACCCGGCCGACGGCGCCGATCTGGGCCTTGCCGACGGCCAGTACGTCGACCTGGTCAGCGAGTGGAAGGACGGCGTGGAGCGCCGCGCCCCGCACTTCCGCGTCGTCCACTACCCGGTGGCCCGGGGCGGCGCGGCCGCGTACTACCCGGAGACGAACGTGCTGGTGCCGCTGGACTCCACGGCCGACATCAGCAACACGCCGACCTCCAAGGCCGTGGTCATCCGCTTCGAGGCCGACAGTGGAGCCTGATCCCACGGTTCTCCACCCGATGCCGGAGCAGCCCCGCGTGGTGCTGCTCCGGCCGCTGGTGAAGTCCCCGCTGATCGAGGTCGGGGAGTTCACGTACTACGACGACCCGGACGACCCGACGGCGTTCGAGACCCGCAACGTGCTGTACCACTACGGGCCGGAACGGCTGGTCATCGGGCGGTACTGCGCCCTGGGCACCGGCGTGCGCTTCATCATGAACGGCGCCAACCACCGGACGGACGGGCCGTCGACCTTCCCGTTCCCGATCATGGGCGGCTCGTGGGCCGATTCCTTCGACCTGCTCACGGATCTCCCCAACCGGGGCGACACGGTGGTGGGCAGTGATGTGTGGTTCGGCAACGGCGTGACGGTGATGCCCGGCATCCGCATCGGCCACGGCGCCATCGTCGCCACGGGAAGCGTGGTGACGGCGGACGTCCCGGACTACGCGGTGGTCGGAGGCAACCCGGCCCGGGTGATCCGCTCCCGGTACAGCGAGGACGAAATCGCCCGCCTGCTGGCCGTGGCCTGGTGGGACTGGCCGGCCGAGCACATCACCGCGCACGTAAGGACGATCATGTCCGGCACCGTCTCGGAACTGGAAGCCGCCGCCCCGGAGTAGGAAGTCGGCCCGACCGATTTCTCACTCGGCCACCCGCTTTCATCCGGCTGCCCCTCGCTCGCTTCGAGCGAGGGGCCACAAGAAGCTAACCGTGGTGGTCGAGTTCTCCAGCCTTGATGGCGTGGAGGAGGGCGGTTGCGGCGGCAGGGGTGACACGGAGGATGGTCTCGCCGTAGTCGGACTCGCGGAACTCGACTACCTCGACACCGGCCCGGACCTCGACACACTCGTTGCTCGAGGCACTGCGACTGGACTTCTGCCATGCGCCGTTCGCCATGATCGCTGTTCACTTCCTTCTTACAGACTGGATGAACCAAGTCGGAACAGGTTGACCAATCAGTGACTGGACGCCTGCTGCAAGAGGCAACATGGTGTTCAGGCTATGGAGGCGCGGAGCAGGAATTCGGCGACTCCGACCACCTACTCCCCGGCCTGCGGGCGGCTGCTCCCTCGCTCGGGCCGAGCGAGGGAGCAGCAAGATCAGACGTGGCGGTCGAGTTCGCCGGCCTTGATCGTGCGGAGGAGATCGGCGAAGACGGCGGGGTCTGCTTTGAGGACCAGGCCAGGCGCATCGGATTCTCGGAGCTCAACTGCCTCGGCGCCAGCCCGGACCTCGACGCACTCGTTGTTCGCCGCGCTGTAACTGGACTTCTGCCATATTGCGTCAGGCATAGCTGGCCTCTATTTCTTTCATGAGGGAACGGATAAAGTCGCGCGATCCGCCCTCGGAGAGCGCAGTGGAGTCCAGCCGGTCGAAGATGATCCGCTGCTTAGCCAGATCTGCCGGAGAGTCGAAGAAGAGCGTCCCCTGTGACACGTCCATCTGAACAGTGTCCAGCTCGGGCACCAGCCCCTTGGCGAAGGTAAGGTTCTCGCCGGATCCCGGGAAGGTGTCAAGCGCGAACGGCACCACCCGAACAGAGATCCCCGGCCGAGTGGAGTCCTCAACCAGAGCCTCAAGCTGCTGAGCGAGAACCCTCGGACCCCCGAACTGCATACGCAGAGCTGCTTCATGGACATACGTCCGCAACGGCGTCCTGCCGGAGCGGACGATCTGCTGCCGCTGGACCCGGAAGGCAGTCCTGATGTCGATCTCGGTTCGGGACAACGGCGGATAGATTCGCGTGAAGACGGCAGAGGCATAGGTGCCGGTCTGCAGAAGCCCCGGAATATAGGTAGTGGTGCAGATGGCGATCTCCTGAGCGTGCGCCTCGACCTCAGCCACCTCCAGGAAGTCCGTCGTCAGCACCTCGCGATAGTTCTCCCACCAGCCCTTTCCACGTTCACCGATGATGCTGCCAAGCGCGTCGATCAGCGGCCGGTTGGCACAGTTGCAGGCAGCAGCGATGGTGTTCAGCCGCTCGGCGCTGATGCCGATCCGCCCGGATTCCATTTGCGTCACCTGGGCAGGGCTCATTCCTACGGCACGGCCGAGTTGGGACCCGCCGAGGCCTGCCTGCTCTCTCATCCTCCGCAGCTCCGTTCCGAGCCTGCGTTGACGGACGGTCGGGTTCGGGCGTGGAGGCATGGCTTCCTTCCGGGGCGCGGTCGGGCCAAGTGTGCCGCGCCGTTCGGGCGACGGTCCACCAGAGTGCGATGTTCCAGCCGCCGTTACCCCTCACGGGTGAATATCTCGCGAGCGTAAAAATTAGATACTGCAGTGGGCTATGGTCTGCATCACAGCGATCCGACGGGTCGTCAGTAATGCCTGTTCATCCGGGCAGTAGGCGCATGCTGCCCTCTTGCACCGCAGAGCAGCCAGTCCGGGCTGGCCTCGTTCACGGTGACGCGTCCGTCGACGCTCCCTCTCCCTCGCCCTCCCCCTGGAGGTTCGCCATGCGTGCCTGCAACCCGCCCGACTGCTCCGCCGTCCGGGCCGAACTCCGCTCCCTCCTCCGCACCGCCGGGTGGCCGCCGGACAGCATCGCCGACGCCGAACTCGCCTTCCAGGAACTGTTCGTCAATGCGTGGCAGCACGGAGGCTGCCCCGCCCCGGCCGTCCTGGTCTGCCTGCGGCCGAGCACCCTGCGCGTCGCCGTCTGCGACGACTGCCCCGAGCTGCCCGAACCCCGGATCTCCGCCGACCCCTACGCGGTCTCCGGGCGCGGACTCCACCTCGTCCGCGCCCTCGCCGACCGCCTCGGCGTCGACCCCACCAAGACCGGCAAGGTCGTCTGGTTCGAACTGGACTTCGCCGCGTGAACACCCCCATCGACCCCCACGACCGCATCCTGCGCACCTACACCGAACCCGAGGTCACCGCCCTCCTCCGTGAACTCCACGAACGCGGCAGACCCCTCGGCCTGCGCTGGGGCTCCGCCGCCGTCTCGGACCCCACCATCGACGGCCGCCTCCTCGTCGACTTCGGCGACGCCCCCGTCTCCACCCTCCTCAACCTCCTCACCCTGCTGCGCGAGGTGACCCGGGAATGAGCACCTTCCTCGTCGGCGCCGCCTTCACCGTCCTCCTCGCCCTCGCCATCGCCACCGTGATCACCGGCGTCGTCACCGCCCTCAGGATCGGTCCGCCCCCACCCCCGATCACCCGCCACGGCCACTGGGAACCCCACACCCACCCCGACGGCACCACCGAACACACCTGGACCCCCCACCAGCCCGACCCCGACAATCCACAGCCCCACTGACCCCAGAACCGCACCCCAGCGGTTGCCCCTTGCAGCCAGCAAGGGGCAACCGGAAAAGACCCCGGAGTGGAAAGTCGGCGGCACCGACTTTTCACTCCAACCAGCCTCGACCTCACCCGATCGCACCGAGGAACAGCGGGTCATGAGTGGCTGCCCCTCGCTCGGGCCGAGCGAGGGGCAGCCTGAGCTGGAGATGGATCGTGGTGCGGGCAATCGACTGCTCCGACTTCCCGCACCGCACTGGCTCGGGGGAAGTGGCGATCAGTTGTAGAGGCCCAGGAACCCGGTGATCAGCTCGGGCGGGTTGGCGGCCACCGTGGCCTCTTCCTCCCAACCTGGGCAGTCCATGTCGAACACCACCACCGGCAGCGGGCGGCCGAAGATCCGCTCCACCTCGCCGCTCTCGTTCAGCCGGCGGGCGAGGTCGATCACGCTCGCGTGGAAATGCCGCCGCAGCCCGTTCGCCCTGGCGGCCACCGCGGGGTCGTCCAGGCGTCGGTCCAGGTCGAACGGGCCGTCGTACCAGAGGCCGAGGCGCCCCGCCTCCGCCTCCCACAGCGCGCCGCCGGCCTGGTCCTCGGGCACGTTGCCGAGCCGGTCGAAGCCGTCGAGGATCCAGTGGGCGTAGAACCATCGGGCCTCGTCCCGGTCGGACTCCGCCGCCGCCTGGTACTGGCTCTCGGTGTTGTGGCCGATGTCGACGTACGGGCGCCGGTCGTCGGCGTCCACCCGCCAGATGTTGAGCGCGAGGACGTAGACCTCGGCCCTCACCGGCTCGGGCAGGCGTTCCAGGATGCCCGTGCTCGCCCGCAGCAGATGCGCCCCGAACGTCTCCACCCCTGTCATGGGGCGAGCCTCCCACGCGACCGCACCGGCAAAGGCGGCAGGGCCGGACTCCCGGAGACCTCCGGGAGTCCGGCCCTGCCGAGAGGTCAGTGCTGGTTCGGCGGGAGGGTGCCCGTGCTGGTGCCGGAGGCCGTCGCCGACGCGGTACCGGAGGCCGTGGCCGCGGCGGAGCCCGAAGCGGTGGGCGAGCCGGTGCCGGTCGGGGTCGAGGTCGGGGTGCCCGTCGGGGTCTCGGTGGGCGTGCCGGTCGGGGTACCCGTGGGCGTGCCGGTCGGCGTCCCGGTGGGCGTACCCGTCGGTGTCCCGGTCGGCGTACCCGTGGGCGTGCCCGTGGGCGTGCCCGTGGGCGTACCCGTCGGAGTCCCGGTCGGCGTGGTGGTCGGCGTGCCCGTCCCCGGGTCGGTCGGCGTCCCGGTCGGCGTCCCCGTGGGGGTGCCGGTCGGGGTGCCCGGGTTGGACGGGTCGGGCGTGCCCGGCGTCGGCGTACCCGGCACGGGCGTGCCCGGAGCGGTCGGCGTGCCCGGCAGGGCCGGAACGACCGGCGGGACCACGGTGCCCTCGGGAACCGGCGGCTGGTTCAGCGGGCTGGACGCGATCGGCGTGACCGCGTCCCAGCCGGCCGGCAGGTCCGGCACCTTCCAGGTGCCGCCCGCCTCGTCGGCGGCGCCGCTCGGGTCCGGCCGGACGGCGCCGAGGATCGGGTTCGCCCCGATCGGCCCGACCTTGACGTACGAACCCGGCCGCGGCGCGTGCACGACCAGCCCGCCGCCGATGTACATCGCGACGTGCGTGGCGCCCTCGAAGTAGATGACGAGGTCCCCGGGCCGCATCTGGTTCAGCGGGATGTGCTGGAGCTGCGCCCACTGCTCCTGGCTGGTGCGCGGGATCGGCTTGCCGGCGTGCAGCCACGCCTGCGAGGTGAGCCCGGAGCAGTCGAACACGTCCGGCCCGGCCCCGCCCCACACGTACGGCTTGCCCAGCTGGGCGAGCGCGAAGGCGACGGCGGCCCGCCCGGCCAGCGAGGGGGTGCGCTCGCCCTGGCCGAGCACACCGGAGGCGAGGAAGGCGAGCTGGGCCTCGTCGGCCTTGGCCTTCTCGACCTGCTCCAGTTCGGCGCGCTGCGCCCCGGTGAGCGAGGAGACCAGCTGCTCGACGGCGGCGAGGTCGGCGGCGACCTTCGCCTTGGCCGCGTCCTGCTGGCTGACCAGGGTCTGCGAGGTGCCGAGCGCCTCCTCGTTCTGCTTCTTCAGCACGCCCAGGGCGTCCCGGTCGGAGGTCAGCTTCGCGAGGAACTCGTTCTGCGAGCGGCTGGCGGTGGCGAGCAGCTCGGCGATGGTGACGGCCTCGTACGGGTCCTTGGAGAGCAGCAGCTCGGCGTAGGCGGACGCGGCGCCATTGCGGTACTGGGCGGCGGCGAGCTGGGACGCGATGTCGGTGCCGGCGTCGACCTGCTTCTCCTGGCGCTCCAGCTTGGACTTGAGCTCGGCGAGCGAGGCCTGCTGCTCGGTGACCTTGGTGACGGCCGCGTTGTACTGCTCGGTGGCGGCCTCGGCGCCCTGGTAGAGCGAGTGCAGCTGGTCCAGCAGCGGGCCGAGGGTGGCCTTGGCGGCCGCCAGCGGGTCGCCGCCGGGGTCGGTCACCGGCGCGCCGGGCGCGGTGGTGCCGGGGACCGGCTGTGCGGGGTCGGCCCAGGCCGCACCCGCGGCCAGCGGCAGCGCGAGCGCGGCGGCCGCGAGGACCGCGCCGCAGCGCAGTGCGGCCCGTACCCAGGCCGGCTGTCCGCCGCCGCGGCTGCCCGCCCGTCGTCCGTCCGTCGGTTCCGCCCGTCGTACGCCGCCGCCCATGGGTCCCGCCCTCCCCGCCCGTCCCTGCTCCGGGGTCCCCGGACCTCCGCAGATCCTGCCATGGGTTACTCGCCGGAAACAGACCGCACCCGTACGGCTCGATGAATTTTTCGCCCCGGCTGTGAGACAGCTCTCAGCAAAACGGGCGAACCGGGCGGATCTCCACTAATGTCCAGCTCAGCGCGGTCGCGGACACCCTGCGGAAAGGTCTCGGCCACCCCCGAGTCACCATCGGAACCACGATTCCGACACCTGTTCACCTTCCGTTCATCCAGCATCCCTACGGTCGCGAACGACGCCAACGTCTGTGCGACAACTACGACGATTGTTTGGGTATGGAACACATCTCGTTCCTGGTGGCCGTTGTGATCATCACGGCGCTCGCCTTCGACTTCACCAACGGGTTCCACGACACCGCCAACGCGATGGCCACCTCCATCGCCACGGGAGCCCTCAGGCCGAAGGTCGCGGTCACCATCGCGGCCGTCCTCAACTTCGCGGGTGCGTTCCTCTCCGTGAAGGTCGCCACCACCATCTCCGGCGGCATCGTCAACGAGAAGGCGGGCATCCATCCGGAGATCATCTTCGCCGCACTCGCCGGCGCGATCCTCTGGAACCTGCTGACCTGGCTGCGCGGTCTGCCGTCCAGCTCGTCGCACGCGCTCTACGGCGGCCTGATCGGCGCCACCGTGGTCGGTGTCGGCGTCAACGGCGTCAACTTCGACACTGTCGTCAGCAAGATCCTCATCCCGGCCGTCGCCTCCCCGCTGGTGGCCGGCCTGGCCGCCTGGGGCGCCACCAAGCTCGCCTTCGCGATCACCCGCAAGAGCAAGGACGAGGCCGTCGGCAAGGGCTTCCGCACCGGCCAGATCTTCTCCTCCTCGCTGATCTCGCTGGCGCACGGCACCAACGACGCCCAGAAGACGATGGGCATCATCACCCTGACCCTGGTCTCGGTCGGCGCCCTGCCGAAGGGCGCGCTGCCCCCCACCTGGGTCATCGTCTCGGCCGGCGCCGCGATCGCGATCGGCACCTACATGGGCGGCTGGCGGATCATCCGCTCGATGGGCAAGGGCCTCGCGGACATCACCCCGCGCCAGGGCTTCGCCTCCGAGTCGGCCGCCGCGACGGTCATCCTGACCTCCTCGCACATGGGCTTCGGCCTCTCCACCACCCAGGTCTGCTCCGGCGGCATCATGGGCGCCGGCCTCGGCGGCCCGAAGGCCGAGCTGCGCTGGGGCATGGTCCGCCGCATGGTCTACACCTGGGGCCTGACGCTGCCCGCCGCCGCCACCGTGGGCGGACTCGCGGCCTTCCTCGCCGAGCAGGGCAACTGGGGCGTGGCGCTGGTCGGCGTCGCCCTGGTGGCCGGCTCGGGCGCGATGTGGGTCATCTCCCGCCGCCAGCCGGTCGGGGCGGACAACGTCACCTCCGACGACGTCACCGAGGTCGCCGACGTCACCCCGGTCGAGGTCGGCCCGGCCGCGCCCGCCACCCCGACCCCCGCCTCGACCACGGTCGCGGCCTGACCGCCGCCGGCTGAGGAGCTCGAAACACCATGCACATCAAGTGGAACGCCCTGGCCCAGACCGCAGGTGTCAGCTTCGGCGTCACCGTCGCCGTCGTCGCCGTCTTCGCACTCGGCATCCTGGCCCTCTCCCGCCGCGAGGCCTCGCTCACCGCGCAGCGCGAGGCGGCCGGACCGGGCGCCCCGGCGAACGGCGGCCGACTGGCCCTGGCCGGCGCCTACGCCTGCTTCGCCGTCTGCGGCGCGGCCGTCCTCTACGGGCTGTCGCTGATCGCGGGCAAGTAGCCGGACCGCGCGGCCCCGCACGAAACGGCCGGAGGGCCGGGAGTGGATCACCACTCCCGGCCCTCCGGCCGTTTCGGTACCGGCGTCCGACGCCCCGACGGCGTGCCGGACACCCGCCCGGGCGTCGGGCGGACAACCGGCGGGGGACGGCCGTCGCGGGGACGACCGGCACGAGGACGGCCGGCACGGGGACGGCCCCGGGCGCCGGGCGGACACGTGCCAGGACCGCGGCCGCGCACCCGTACGACGCAGCGGACGCCCGCCCGGCGATCGGGCAGGCGTCCGCACGACCGGACGGGCATCCGTACGGAACCGGCGCCCGTCCCGGGATCAGTCCTGAGCGGTGCGCAGCACCGTCTCCCGCACGAACAGCACCGTGACGAAGGCCAGCAGCGCGAACGGCGCCGCGACCAGGAACACCACCCCGACCCCGTGCCCGAAGGCGTCGGTGACCAGCGGCACCAGCGGCGCGGGCAGCTTGTGCAGGTCCGGGATGCCGCCGCCGAGCGCGCCGCCGGGGACCGGGACGTGCGCGGCGGCCAGGTTCTCGGCGAGGTAGTGGCCGACCCGGTTGTTCATCAGCGCGCCGAGTGCGGAGACGCCCATCGCGCCGCCCATGGTGCGGAAGAAGGTGACCACCGAGCTGGCCGCGCCGAGCTCGGCGCGCGGCACGGTGTTCTGCACGGCGAGCACGAGGTTCTGCATGGTGAGGCCGAGACCGATGCCGGTGACCGCCATGTAGACCGAGAGCAGGCCGTAGGCCGTGTCGGCCCGGGCGGTGCCGAGCAGGGCGAACCCGACGGCGAGCAGCAGGGTGCCGGCGACCAGGTAGGCCTTCCAGCGGCCGTACTTGGTGATCAGCCGGCCCGCCACGGTGGAGGAGACGGCCAGGCCGAGGATCATCGGCAGGGTCATCAGGCCGGCCACCGTCGGGGACTTGTCCCGGGCGAGCTGGAAGTACTGGCTGAGGAACGTGGTGGCGCCGTACATCCCGATCCCGACCAGGACGCTGGCCAGCGCGGACAGGGTGACCGTCCGGTGCCGGAACAGGTGCGGCGGGATGATCGGCTCGGCGGCGCGGCGCTCGACCACCACGGCGAGGGCGCCGAGCAGCAGTCCGCCGCCGACCATGGCCGCGGTCTGCCAGGAGAGCCAGGCGTAGTTCTTGCCGGCCAGGGTGATCCAGATCATCAGCAGGCTGACCGCGCCGGTGATCACCAGGGCGCCCAGGTAGTCGATCCGGACCTTGCGCCGGACCACGGGCAGCTTCAGGGTCCGCTGCAGCACCAGGATGGCGGCCAGCGCGAACGGGATGCCGACGTAGAAGCACCAGCGCCAGCCGAGCCAGGAGGTGTCCACGATGACGCCGCCGATCAGCGGGCCGCCGATGGTGGCGAGGGCGAAGACGGCGCCGAAGTAGCCGCTGTACCGGCCGCGCTCGCGCGGCGGGACCATCGCGGCCAGGCAGATCTGGGCGAGCGCGGTGACTCCGCCGGCGCCGATGCCCTGGAGCGCGCGGCAGGCGATCAGCTGGCCGGTGTTCTGGGAGAAGCCGGCCAGCGCGGAGGAGGCGATGTAGATCACCAGCGCGATCTGCAGCAGCAGCTTCTTGCTGGCGAGGTCGGAGAGCTTGCCCCAGATCGGGGTGGAGGCGGTGAGGGTGAGCAGGGTCGCGGTGATCACCCAGGTGTAGGCGGACTGCCCGCCGTGCAGGTCGGTGAGGATCCGGGGCAGCGCGTTGGAGACGACGGTCGACGAGAGCACGGCGACGAAGAGGCCGAGCAGCAGGCCGGAGAGCGCCTCCATCACCTGCCGGTGCGTCATCGGTTGGTCGGTGTCGGCGGCGGCTCCGGTCGTGGCGGTCGGGGTGGCGGTGGCGGTCATCGAGGTCCTTCGGGATAGTTGCCTGACACAACCATAGGCCGAGATGGTTGACTTGGGCAACATTCTTCAAGAACAAGTAAAGCCCGGACCGACCCTCGGCCCGGGCTCCCGGCAGACCGCTCGGACTTCCACGCACCCACGCACCCGCACACCGCACGTCCGCACACCCGCGCACCCGCGCACCCGGGCGCTCAGGCGCTCGGCACGGCCGCCTCGCCCACCACGTCGTTGAAGCGGTGCAGCAGCTCGGCGAAGCGGACCACGTCCTCCTGCGACCAGTCGGCCATCAGCTCCCGCACCCGGCCCATCCGGGCGTCCCGGGCCGCCAGGAACCGCCGCCGGCCGTCCTCGGTGAGCGACACCAGCGCCGAACGGCGGTCCAGCGGGTCCACCTCCCGGGCCAGCAGGCCCAGCTCCTCCAGCGCCCGGATCTGCCGGCTGACGGTCGCCTTGCCGACGGCGAAGTGCACCCCGACATCGGTCACCCGCACCGGCCCGGCCTGCTCGACATGGGCCAGCAGGCTGTACGCCATGCCCTCCAGCTGCGGATGGACCCGCCGGGACAGCTCCGCCACCCGGGCCCGGCCCCGCCGGAACAACACCCCGACCTCGCGCTCCACGGCCAGCAGGGGCTGCTCGTCGCGCTCCTCGTTCGGCACCTTCACCGCGCCAGTATCCCGCAGCCCGCCCGGGGCACTGCGGCGCGGGAGAAACACGGAGGAAACTAGTTCATGCTATTAAGTATCCGGTTTCCCCCGATACACAAGGAGATGTGCATGACCTCCGCCCCCGGGCAACAGGCAGGGCAGGAACCCACACCGGAGCCGGCGCGGGCATCGGCCCCGGAGCCGCGGAAGGGCTTCGCCGCCGAGCTGAAGGGCGCGGTCACCCCGCGCGCGGCGATGCTGGTCATCGGCGTGCTGCTGCTCCAGCTCGGCTTCGTCACCTCGTACGTGGGCGCCCTGCACCACCCCACCCCGCACGAGCTGTCGATCGCGGTGGTCGCCCCGCCGCAGGTCGCCCCCAAGTTCGTCCAGGGCCTGGAGTCCGTCCCGGACCAGGCCGTGAAGGCCGTCACCGCGCCGGACGCGGAGACCGCAACCGAGCAGATCAAGGACCAGAAGGTCTACGCCGCGCTGGTGGTGGACCCAGCCTCCACCGAGGACGTGCTGCTGGTCGCCAACGCGCGCGGCCCGTCCGCCGCCCGGGCCGCCGAGAGCATCGTCACCGGCCTGGAGAAGACCCAGGGCCGCACCGTGAAGGTCGAGGACGTGGTGCCGCTCGCCAAGGGCGACGCCAACGGCCTCTCCTCCTTCTACCTGGTGATCGGCTGGTGCGTCGGCGGCTACCTGGTCGCCTCCATCCTCGGCGTCAGCGCCGGGGCGAAGCCCGCCAACAGCAACCGGGCGGTGATCCGGCTCGGCACGCTGGCGCTCTACTCGGTCGCGGCCGGCATCGGCGGCGCGATCATCGTCAAGTCGGTGCTGGACGCGCTGCCGGGACCGTTCTGGTCGATGTCCGCCGTCGGCGCGCTGGTGGTCTTCGCGGTGGGCGCGTTCACCATGGCGCTGCAGTGCCTGTTCGACATCATCGGCATCGGCGTCGCGGTGCTGCTCTTCGTGGTGCTCGGCAACCCCAGCGCGGGCGGAGTCTTCCCGCCGCCGCTGATGCCGCCGTTCTGGCGGGCGATCGGGGCCTGGTTCCCGAACGGCGCGGGCACCGACGCCACCCGCTCCGTCGCCTACTTCGACGGCAGCGCGCTGACCCGGCCGCTGCTCGTCCTGCTCGCCTGGGCCCTGGCCGGGATCGCGGTGACCTTCGCCGCCGTCCTGCGCCGGCCCTCGCACCGCAGCCGCGAACTCGTCGAGAGCTGACCGCCGCCGGCCCTCAGGCCCCCGGCCGGCCCGGATCGGCGAGCACCGACCGGACCACGCCCGCCGCGGCCCCCAGCAGGGGGCCGCGGCGGCCCAGCCGGGAGACCGTCAGCCGCTCGTCCGCCCAGGGACGGACGGTCACCCGGGCGGCCAGCTCGGCCCGCATCGCGGGCAGCAGCCAGGGCGCCAGCTGCGCGTAGCCGCCGCCCAGCACCACCTCCGCCGGGTCCAGCAGGTTGACCGCTCCCGCCACGGCGATCCCCAGCGCGGCCCCGGCCCCGGCGAGCGCCCGCCGCACCTCCTCGTCCCCGGCCCCGGCCCGCTCGGCGAGCAGCGCCACCCAGTCGCCCCGGACGCCCTCGAGACCGGCCGCGCGCAGCACCGCCGCCTCCCCCGCGTACTGCTCCAGACAGCCGTGCGCCCCGCAGGCGCAGCGCGGACCGTCCGGATGCACCGGGACGTGCCCCAGCTCGCCCGCGAAGCCGCGCGCGCCGCGCAGCAGCCGCCCCTCGACCACGACCGCCGCGCCGATCCCGGCCTCGGCGCAGACGTGCAGGAAGTCGGACGGTCCGCCACCGAGCCAGCGTTCGGCGAGCCCGCCCAGGTTGGCCTCGTTGTCGGCCCGCAGCGGCAGCTCGGCCAGCTCCCCGGCGCCGGCGGCGCGCAGCGCGAGCCGCAGCTCGGCGGCGAGCGGCACCTCCTCCCAGCCCAGGTTGGCGGCCCGCCGGAGCAGTGCGCCGTCGATCCCGACCAGTCCGGGCACCGCCAGGGCCAGCCCGGCCGGGCGCGGTCCGGCCTCGGCGGCGGCGCGGCAGACGAGTTCGGCGAGGTCGGCCATGACGGCGGCGGGGCGCCGGCCCCGGTTGCGGACCTCCTGGCGGTGCCAGGCGCGGACCTCGCCGCGCAGGTCGACCACGCAGGCGCCCAGGTGCTCCACCCCGATCTCGGCGCCGAGGCCGCCGGGGCCGTCCGGGTTGAGTCCGAGCGCGGTGCCGGGGCGGCCGACCTTGCCGCTGGGTGCGGCCGGGCCCTCCTCGACCACCAGTCCGGCTCCGATCAGCTCCTCGGCGAGCGAGGAGACCGCGGCCCTGGTCAGCCCGGTTCCGGCGGCCACCTCGGCGCGCGAGCGCGGGGCGTGCGCGATCACACCGAGCACCAGCGCCAGATTGGCCCGGCGCATCCCCTGCTGGCTCGCGGGCCCGGTCGGGGCGCCGTCCGTCTCACGCATCACCCTCACCCGCTCCCGCCGCGGCTACTGCCCCTCCGAGCCTAGGGCCCCGACGCCCGCGGGGCTTCCCGCCCCGGCCTCCTCCACCCGGGTGAAGACCCAGCGCTGCATGGCCCAGAAGCGGAACAGCATCGCCACGAAGGTGCCCAGCACCATCCCGCTCAGGAAGTCGGCCAGCTCCTGGGTGAACGGGCTGACCCAGGGCTCGCGCAGGTCCAGCAGGTAGCGCGAGGCGATCAGCGGCAGGTCGTTCACCGCCACGGCCACGGCGCTCACCAGGACGAACAGCAGAGGCTCGCGCCGGCGCCAGGAGGAGCGGAAGGACCACCGCCGGTTGAGCAGGTAGGAGACGACGGTGCCGACCACGGTCGCCACGGTGAGCGCCAGCACCGGCTTCCTCGGCATGACGGTGAACCGCAGCGCGTAGTTGATCAGCACCGTCAGGGCGAAGCAGCCGCTGCCGACCAGGAGGAACTTCACCAGCCGCCGGTGCCGGACCAGGGCCGGACGGACCCGGCCCGGTACCCGGGCCAGGGCGCGCTGGGTGAGGGACGGCATCTTCGCAGTCTGGCACGGCGCACGGAGCCCGTCCCGTCCGGCGGACCGGGCGGGACGGGCTCCGTGCGGGGGCCGGGACCGGGGCCGGGGAAGGGGCCCCGGCCCCGGCGGACCGGGTCAGGCGACGGCGGCCAGCACCTCGGCGGGCTCCAGGGCCAGCCGCAGCACCTCCCGGACGTCGGCCACCGGGTGCACGGTCAGCCGCGCCAGCACCTCCGCCGGGACGTCGTCCAGATCGGCCTCGTTCCGCCTGGGGATGATCACCGTGGTGACCCCGGCCCGGTCGGCGGCGAGCAGCTTCTGCTTCACCCCGCCGATCGGCAGCACCCGCCCGGTCAGCGACACCTCACCGGTCATCGCCACGTCGGTGCGCACCTTGCGCCCGGAGAGCAGCGAGGCCAGCGCGGTGGTCATGGTGATGCCGGCGCTCGGCCCGTCCTTGGGGACGGCCCCGGCCGGGACGTGCAGGTGCACGCCGCGGTCGCGCAGCGAGGTGACCGGCAGTTCCAGCTCGGCCCCGCGCGAACGCAGGTAGGAGAGCGCGATGTGCGCGGACTCCTTCATGACGTCGCCCAGCTGGCCGGTCAGGGTCAGGCCGGTGCCGCCGGTCTCGGCGTCGGCGAGCGAGGCCTCGATGTAGAGGACGTCGCCGCCGGCCCCGGTGACCGCCAGGCCGGTCGCCACCCCGGGCACCGCGGTGCGGCGCTCGGCGGGCTCCTGGGCCGCCTCCGGCACGTGGTGCGGCCGGCCGATCAGGGCGCGCAGCTCCTGGGCGCCGATCGCGGCGGGCAGCTCCCGCTCCCCCAGCTCGGTCTGCGCGGCGACCTTGCGCAGCACCCGGGCGATCGCCCGTTCGAGGTTCCGGACGCCGGCCTCGCGGGTGTACTCGCCCGCCAGCTTCCGCAGCGCCGGCTCGTCGACCGCGACCTCCTCGTCCTTGAGCCCGGCCCGCTCCAGCTGGCGCGGGAGCAGGTGGTCGCGGGCGATGACGACCTTCTCGTCCTCGGTGTAGCCGTCCAGGCGGACCAGCTCCATCCGGTCGAGCAGCGGCTCGGGGATGGACTCCAGCACGTTGGCGGTGGCGAGGAAGACCACGTCGGAGAGGTCCAGCTCGACCTCCAGGTAGTGGTCCCGGAAGGTGTGGTTCTGCGCCGGGTCGAGCACCTCCAGCAGGGCGGCGGCCGGGTCGCCCCGGTAGTCCGAGCCGACCTTGTCGATCTCGTCGAGCAGCACGACCGGGTTCATCGAGCCGGCCTCCTTGAGGGCCCGGACCAGCCGGCCGGGCAGCGCGCCGACGTAGGTGCGCCGGTGACCGCGGATCTCCGCCTCGTCCCGGACGCCGCCGAGCGAGACCCGGACGAAGCTGCGGCCCATGGCACGGGCCACCGACTCTCCGAGCGAGGTCTTGCCGACCCCGGGCGGGCCGACCAGCGCGAGCACCGCGCCGCCCGCCCGCCGCCCGCCGCTCTTCGGGGCGACCGTCCCGACCCGGCCGTCCTGCTCGCCCGCGGCCGCCTGCCCCGCGGCCGCCTGCCCCGCGGCCGCCTGCTCGGCCCGGCGCTTGCGGACGGCCAGGTACTCGACGATGCGGTCCTTGACGTCGGCCAGGCCGGCGTGGTCGGCGTCCAGCACCGCGCGGGCGCCGGCGATGTCGTAGCTGTCCTCGGTGCGCTCGTTCCAGGGCAGCTCCAGCACGGTGTCCAGCCAGGTGCGGATCCAGGAGCCCTCGGGCGACTGGTCGCTGGCCCGCTCCAGCTTGTCGACCTCCTTGAGGGCGGCCTCGCGGACCTTCTCCGGGAGGTCGGCGGCCTCGACCCGGGTGCGGTAGTCGTCCTCCTCGTCGGCCGGGTCGCCGTTCAGCTCGGCCAGCTCCTTGCGGACGGCCTCCAGCTGGCGGCGGAGCAGGAACTCCTTCTGCTGCTTGGCGACGCCCTCCTCGACGTCCTTGCGGATGGTGTCGTTGACCTCCTCCTCGGCGAGGTGGTCGCGGAGCAGGCCGAGCGCGTACTCCAGTCGCGCGACCTGGTCGGCCTCCAGCAACACCTTGAGCTTCTGCTCGGCGGTGACGAAGGGCGCGTAGCCGATGTTGTCGGCGAGTTCGCCGACGCCCTCGATCGCGGCCACCCGGTCGACGATCTGCCAGGCGCCGCGGCGGCGCAGCCACTGGGTGGAGAGGCTCTTGTACTCCTTGACCAGCTCGGCGGCCCGGCCGGCCACCGGGGTGCCGACGGAGGACTCGCGGAACGGCGTGGTCTCCACCCAGAGCGCGGCGCCCGGGCCGGTGGTGCCGACGCCGATCCGCACCCGGCGCACCGCGCGGACCAGCGCGGCCGGCTGCCCGATCCCGTTCGGGCCGTCGGCCAGTCGGCCGACCTGTTCGACGGTGGCGAGGGTGCCCGCCGCCGCGTAGGAGCCGTCCACCCTCGGGACCAGCAGCACCTGGGGCTTCCCGGCGGTGCCGGTGGCGGCGGCGCGCGCGGCCTCGACGGCGGCGCGGACCTCGGCGTCCTTGAGGTCCAGCGGGACGACCATGCCCGGCAGGACGACCTCGTCGTCGAGCGGCAGCACGGGCAGGGTGAGCGGTGTGGACGTCGATGCCATGATCTCTCCCCAGTCAGTGAACTTGAGTCGACCTGACTAAGGCTTAGCGGCCGCCGGATGTTCCCCTCCAGCTGTTCGCCGTGAGCGAACAGAACGGCGTCGGCGCGGCCCGTCGCGGGGCCGTCAAAAAGACCCGGTGGGCGGACCGGGAAGCGGTCCCACCGGACGGCCCGGGGAGCACCCGCCGCCGCGCGGACCGGCGAGCGGCCCCTCCCGGCGAGCGGGAGCGACTCCGGCGCGCGGACTCAGGAGCGGCCCGGCCACACGGGCCCGGGCGCGGCCCGGCGGGCCGGGGACGCGGGCGCCGGCCGGGAGGACAGCTCGGCGGGCAGGCCGAACGGGGCACGGCGCGGCCGGTGCCCCTCCCAGCGGCGCAGCCACCGCCACAGCGCCACCCCGACCAGCAGCGCCACCGGATGCCCGACCCCGGTGACGAGGTCCCGGTCGGCGGCGATCTGGTCGGCGATCATCGCCACCGCCAGCGCGAGCGCGACCGCGCGCCCCGCCGGCCGGAGCAGCCCGGCCAGCCCGCCGAGGCTGGCGAGCACGCCGTAGCTGACACCGATGTCGAGGTAGTCCATGGCGGCCGGCTCCAGCCGCCCGCTCGCCACCGCGACGACGACCACGCCCTGGGAGAGCAGGGTGGCGGTGATGTGCCCGGCCGCGAACACGACGGCCGCCCGGCCGGGGCCGACCCGGCGCTCCAGCGGTGCGACGGTGAGGGCGAAGGCCCAGAGGTAGGGCATCCAGACCGGCCCGGCCACCCAGAAGCCGCTGAACAGCAGCGCACGCAGCGGATGCTGCAGCAGGTTGTGCCCGTCCGAGCTGGACGCCTCCTGGAGCCGGAGCACGAGCTCCGGGTCGGCCAGCCCGGCGAAGGTGGTGGTGGCGCCGACCACGGCGAGGTAGCCGAGGGCGAAGGGATTGCGGCGCAGGGTCGGCACCCGGGCCAGGATCCAGTCGACCGCGCCCGTCCGCAGACCGGCCCGGAGCATCCCGTAGGGCGGCCCGCCGCGCCCGGCGGGCACCTGCCGCTCCGTCATGCCGCCTCCGCTCCAACGCCCGCAGCCGTCACCCGCGCGTGTCCAACGTACCGGCGCGTACCGGAAATCCCACCCCCACGAATTTGTCGTGGCCACGGTACGTCCGGTGCCTGGGAGTCCGCTGGGAGAACGCCGTGAGGATCCGGGGTCCACAGAGGTCCGCATTGGTCCAGACCTTCCCTCCCTTTCGGGACCGCTTTCCGCCCTGACCGGCGGCTTGGCGTCAACTCATGTGCATACGTACCGTTACGGAGTGAAAAAACGCCGGGTAAGGTATCGGCCCGTGCCCACTTCCCGGTGGGCCCGAAAGCCGGTCCGACAGTCCGGCCCGCGGGCCGGAAATGTCCGGTCCACCTGCCGGGAATCACCTGCGGTCCGTACGCTGCGAGGTGTACGGGAGACGGAGAGCGGCCCACGCCCTCGCCGTCGCCCGCGCACGCGACGGGACGGCGGACCCGGCACAGTCCACGACGGAACAAGACTACGAAGCGGAGCCTTCGCCATCCCCACAGGTGGCCGGCCCGCAGCCCTGGGGGCGGTGGCGTGACCGTGACAGAAATTCAGCAGGACAACCAGAACACCGGCGGCACGGTGAGCAGCCAGCGCAGAGTGCTGGTGGTGGAGGACGAACCCACGATCGCCGAGTCGATCGCGGCCCGGTTGGGCGCGGAGGGCTTCAAGGTGGCGGTGGCCCACGACGGCCCCGGCGCCGTCGACGGCTTCCACACCTGGCAGCCGGACCTCGTCGTCCTCGACATCATGCTGCCCGGCTTCGACGGCCTCGAGGTGTGCCGCCGGATCCAGGCCCAGCGCCCGGTGCCGGTCCTGATGCTCACCGCGCGGGACGACGAGACGGACCTGCTGGTCGGCCTCGGCGTCGGCGCCGACGACTACATGACCAAGCCCTTCTCCATGCGCGAACTGGCCGCCCGGGTCAACGTGCTGCTGCGCCGCGTCGAGCGCGCCCAGCAGGCCGCCCGGACGCCCGCGCTGGGCAGCCTGCGCTTCGGCGAGCTGGAGATCGACCACGTGCAGCGCCGGGTCCGGCTGGCCTCGGGCGACGTCCACCTGACGCCGACCGAGTTCGACCTGCTCGCCTGCCTGGCCGCCCAGCCGCGCGCCGTGCTCACCCGTGAGCAGCTGCTGGCCGAGGTCTGGGACTGGACGGACGCGTCCGGCACCCGCACCGTCGACAGCCACGTCAAGGCACTGCGCCGCAAGATCGGCGCCAGCTGGATCCGCACCGTGCACGGTGTCGGGTACGCGCTGGAGGCCCCGCTCTCGTAGCGGCACCACCCTCGGACACCGGGCCGCCGGGGGGCCCGCTGTCCCGAACCGCCGTGCGGCGGACCCATGCGGGGGACCACAGGACCAATGACCTTTCCACAGCAACGCAACGGGGACATCGACGGCGGTCGGCCGCCCACCCTGGCCGCCCGCGCCGCGAAACGGGTCTGGGCCGACATCCGGCCGCTCGACCCGGTCCGCTCCATCAAGGGCAAACTCGCCCTCCTGGTGATCGTCTCGGTCTTCCTGGCCACCGGCATGGTGGTCGTGGCGATCCGGTCCGAGACCCAGATCCGGATCATCATGATCTTCTCGATGATCGCCTCGCTGCTCTTCATGCAGTTCCTCGCGCACGGGCTGACCGCCCCGCTGCGCGACATGACCGCCGCCGCCCGCGCGATGGCCTCCGGCGACTACAGCCGCCGGGTCGAGGTGAACTCGCGGGACGAGATCGGCGAGCTCGCCGCGACCTTCAACCAGATGGCCTCCGACCTGGAGGCCGCCGACCGGCACCGGCGCGAGCTGGTCGCCAACGTCTCGCACGAGCTGCGCACGCCGATCGCCGCACTGCGGGCCGTGCTGGAGAACGTGGTCGACGGCGTCGTCCAGCCCAACCCGGCGACCCTGGGTGCCGCGCTGGAGCAGACCGAGCGGCTCGGCCGGCTGGTCACCCACCTGCTCGACCTCTCCAAGATCGACGACGGTGTGGTCGACCTGGACGCGCGCCCGTTCGAGGTGCGCGAGTTCCTGGACGGCGTGCTGCGCGGGGTCACCGTGGACGGCGCGACGGCCGGCGGGGCCTTCTCCCGGCGCGGCGACGTCCGGCTCGCCCTGGAGGTCAGCCCGGCCGGGCTGACCGGCGTCGCCGACACCGAACGGCTCCACCAGGTGGTGGCCAACCTGGTCGACAACGCCTGCAAGCACTCCCCGCCCGGCGGCACCGTGACGGTGCGGGCCAGGCCCGACGAGGGCCCCGGGGCCCTGCTGCTGGAGGTCGAGGACCAGGGTCCCGGCATCCCGGCGGCGGACCGGGCCAGGGTCTTCGAGCGGTTCGGCCGCAGCGGCACCGCGACCGCGGCCGGCCCCGGCGCCGACGGCGGGACCGGCCTCGGCCTGGCCATCGCCCGCTGGGCGGTGGACCTGCACGGCGGGCGGATCGAGGTGGCCGAGGCCGAGCGCGGCTGCCGGATCGAGGTCCGGCTGCCCGGCCCGCGCTGACGTCCGTCCGCGTCGTCGGTCCGACCCCGGACCGACGACGCGGACGGACGTCGGCACCGGGACGCGGGCGGACCCTCGGCACCGGGACGGATGTCACAGATCCGACACAGTGCACAAACAGGACCTGCGCCCCGATTTGTCCGTATTTGGCATCCTTTGGATGGCGATCGGAAGCGGTCGGTTCCCCGCCGATGTGGCTTTCTAACGCACATTTCCAGCCAAACAGCAGGTCAGGACTGTGATCTGGGCGACGCCTGCCCCCCGGGGACTGCGCGATCACTGGTCGGAGGCGTAGCCTTAATCCCCGCTGTCCAAACATCCCAAAAGGAAGCGGAAGAGGGCGGTTGCCGCCGTGTCGCCACAGTCCCCTGAACACCCCAACAGCTCGGCTAGCTCCACTGGCTTCGGCCCCAATGAGTGGCTCGTCGACGAGATCTACCAGCAGTACCTCCAGGACCCGAACTCGGTCGACCGAGCCTGGTGGGACTTTTTCGCCGACTACAAGCCCGGTACCGAGGTGACCCCAGTGACCCAGGCCGCGACCCAGGTCGGCGTGACGCCGACCCCCGCCGCCGCCCCCGCGCCCGCCGCCGCTCCGGCCGTCCAGGCCCCCGCCGCCCCGGCCGCCCCCGCGCCGGCGCAGCAGGCCCCGACGGCTCCCGCGGCCCCGGTGGCGCCCGCGCCGCTCGCCGCCGCCCCGGCCGCGCCCCCGGCGCCCAAGGCCGCCGCCCCTGCGCCGGCGCCGGCCCCCGTGAGCGCGGGCCCCGAGCTGGTTCAGCTCCGCGGCCCGGCCAAGGCCGTCGCCACCAACATGGACGCCTCGCTGGAGGTGCCGACCGCCACCTCGGTCCGCGCCGTCCCGGCCAAGCTGCTGATCGACAACCGCATTGTCATCAACAACCACCTGCAGCGCGCCCGCGGTGGCAAGGTCTCCTTCACCCACCTGATCGGTTACGCCCTGGTCCAGGCCGTCAAGGCCTCCCCGGGCATGAACCACAGCTACAAGGTGGAGGACGGCAAGTCCTACCTGGTCAAGCCCGAGCACGTGAACCTCGGCCTGGCCATCGACCTGGTCAAGCCGAACGGCGACCGCCAGCTCGTCGTCGCGGCCATCAAGAAGGCCGAGACCCTCGACTTCTTCGGCTTCTGGCAGGCCTACGAGGACATCGTCCGCCGGGCCCGCGCCAACAAGCTGACCATGGACGACTTCACCGGCGTCACGGTCTCGCTGACCAACCCCGGCGGCATCGGCACCGTGCACTCCGTGCCGCGCCTGATGCAGAACCAGGGCACCATCGTCGGTGTCGGCGCCATGGAGTACCCGGCCGAGTTCCAGGGCTCCGCCCCGGAGACCCTGGCCCGCCTCGGCGTCTCCAAGATCATGACGCTGACCTCGACCTACGACCACCGGGTCATCCAGGGCGCGGCGTCGGGCGAGTTCCTGCGCACGATCCACCAGCTGCTGCTGGGGCAGAACGGCTTCTACGACGAGATCTTCGAGTCCCTCCGGATCCCGTACGAGCCCGTCCGCTGGGCCACCGACGTCGCCACCACGCACGACGACGAGGTCAACAAGACCGCCCGCGTCATCGAGCTGATCCACTCCTACCGGGTCCGCGGCCACCTCATGGCCGACACCGACCCGCTGGAGTACAAGCAGCGCAAGCACCCCGACCTGGACGTCACCACCCACGGCCTCACCCTGTGGGACCTGGAGCGCGAGTTCGCGGTCGGCGGCTTCGGCGGTCAGCGGATGATGAAGCTCCGCGACATCCTCGGCCTGCTGCGCAACACGTACTGCCGCACGGTCGGCATCGAGTACATGCACATCCAGGACCCGAAGCAGCGCAAGTGGCTGCAGGAGCGCCTGGAGAAGCCGTACACCAAGCCGGAGCGCGAGGAGCAGCTGCGCATCCTGCGCCGGCTGAACTCGGCCGAGGCCTTCGAGACCTTCCTGCAGACCAAGTACGTCGGGCAGAAGCGTTTCTCGCTGGAGGGCGGCGAGTCCCTCATCCCGCTGCTGGACGCCACCATCGACTCGGCGGCCGAGCACCGCCTGGACGAGGCCGTCATCGGCATGGCCCACCGCGGCCGCCTGAACGTGCTGGCCAACATCGTCGGCAAGCCGTACGGCAAGATCTTCGGCGAGTTCGAGGGCAACCTCGACCCGAAGTCGATGCACGGCTCCGGCGACGTCAAGTACCACCTCGGCTCCGAGGGCACCTTCACCGGCCTGGACGGCGAGACCATCAAGGTCTCGCTGGCCGCGAACCCCTCCCACTTGGAGGCCGTGGACCCGGTCGTCGAGGGCATCGCCCGCGCCAAGCAGGACATCCTGGACCAGGGCGGCACGACCTTCCCGGTGCTGCCGATCCAGATCCACGGCGACGCGGCCTTCGCCGGCCAGGGCGTCGTCGCGGAGACCCTGAACATGTCGCAGCTGCGCGGCTACCGCACCGGCGGCACCGTGCACGTCGTGGTGAACAACCAGGTCGGCTTCACCGCCGCCCCGGCCTCCAGCCGCTCCTCGATGTACTGCACCGACGTGGCCCGCATGATCGAGGCGCCGATCTTCCACGTGAACGGCGACGACCCGGAGGCCGTGGTCCGCGTCGCGCGGCTCGCCTTCGAGTTCCGTCAGGAGTTCCACAAGGACGTCGTGATCGACCTCATCTGCTACCGCCGCCGCGGTCACAACGAGGCCGACAACCCGTCGTTCACCCAGCCGCTGATGTACGACCTGATCGACAAGAAGCGCTCGGTGCGCAAGCTCTACACCGAGGGCCTGATCGGTCGCGGCGACATCACCATGGAAGAGGCGGAGCAGGCGCTCCAGGACTTCCAGGGCCAGCTGGAGAAGGTGTTCGCCGAGGTCCGCGACGCCGCCCAGACGCCGGCCGCCGCCACCAACGGCAAGCCGGTCGCCGACTTCCCGGTCACCATCCGGACCGGCATCTCCCAGGAGATGGTCAAGCGGATCGCCGCCTCGCAGGTCAACCTGCCGGACTGGCTGACCGTCCACCCGCGACTGCTGCCGCAGCTGCAGCGCCGCGCCGCCTCGGTCGAGGACAACACCATCGACTGGGCGATGGGCGAGACCCTCGCCATCGGCTCGCTGCTCATGGAGGGCCACCCGGTCCGCCTGGCCGGCCAGGACAGCCGCCGCGGCACCTTCGGCCAGCGGCACGCCGTCCTGATCGACCGGACCACCGGCGAGGACTACACCCCGCTGCAGTACCTCACCGAGGACCAGGCCCGCTACACCGTGTACGACAGCCTGCTGTCCGAGTACGCGGCGATGGGCTTCGAGTACGGCTACTCGCTGACCCGCCCGAACGCGCTGGTCATGTGGGAGGCGCAGTTCGGCGACTTCGTCAACGGCGCGCAGACCATGGTGGACGAGTACATCGCCTCCGCCGAGCAGAAGTGGGGCCAGCACTCGGGCGTCACCCTGCTGCTGCCGCACGGCTACGAGGGCCAGGGACCGGACCACTCGTCCGCGCGCCCGGAGCGCTTCCTGCAGATGTGCGCGCAGGACAACATGACGGTCGCCATGCCGACCCTGCCGTCGAACTACTTCCACCTGCTGCGCTGGCAGGCGCACAACCCGCACCACAAGCCGCTGGTCGTCTTCACCCCGAAGTCGATGCTGCGTCTGAAGGCGGCGGCGAGTGCGACCGAGGAGTTCATGTCCGGCTCGTTCCGCCCGGTCATCGGCGACACCACCGTCGACCCGGCGAACGTCCGCAAGGTCGTCATCACGGCCGGCAAGTTCTACTACGACGTGGAGGCGGCCCGCACCGAGCGCGGCATCACCGACACCGCGATCGTCCGGGTCGAGCGGCTCTACCCGCTGCCGGTGGCCGAGCTCCAGGAGGAGCTGGCCAAGTACGGCGACGACGTCCAGTTCGTCTGGGCGCAGGAGGAGCCGGCCAACCAGGGTGCCTGGCCGTTCATCGCGATGAACCTGGTCGACCACCTGCAGGTCGTCATCGGCCGCAGCGCCGACGGCCCGCGACTGCGCCGCGTCGCCCGCACCGCCTCCTCGGCCCCCGCGGTCGGCTCGGCCAAGCGCCACGGCGCCGAGCAGCAGGCGCTGCTGGAGGAGATCTTCACGATCTGACGCACCGGTTCCCACCGGACGTCCGCCGACACGGCAACGGCCCCCCGTCTCCCTGGATCCCAGGAAGGCGGGGGGCCGCCGTCGTTCCCGGGCGGCGACCGGCCCGGGCGAACCGGCGGGCCCGGACGAACCGTGGGCCCGGACGGCGGCGACCGGCCCGGACGGGCCGTGCCCGCGCCGTGTGCGAAGGTCCCAGCTCTGCAACCAAAGCGGCACCGGCCTGCGCGGCCGGCTGACGGGTCGATAGGTTATGCCTCGCCGGACCGTCGGCCGGGTGCCCGTCGTCGCGCCCACCGGCGGCGTCCGGTGGACCTCACCGCTCTCCCAGGGGGATCAGAACCGCATGACCGCCGACACGCCACGGGACGCCGCCGCCCCACCCCTCCCGCCGGTCTTCCAGCCGCTGCTTCCCGACGACCCCAGGGAGGTGGGCGGCTACCGGCTGTTCGCCCGGCTCGGGGCCGGCGGCATGGGCCGCGTCTACCTCTCCTACACGCCCGGCGGCCGGCCGGTGGCGCTGAAGGTGGTCCGCCCGGAGTTCGCCGAGGACGGCGAGTTCCGCCGCCGGTTCGCCCAGGAGGTCTCCAACGCCCAGCGCATCCACGGCCTCTACACCGCCCAGGTGATCGACTCCGGCGGTCTGGACTCGGACGCGCCGTGGCTGGTCACCGCCTACGTCCCCGGACCCTCGCTGCAGCAGGTGGTCCGCGAGAACGGCGCGCTGCCGGTGCGCACCGTGCTGCTGCTGATGGGCGGCATCGCCGAGGCGCTGCAGGCCATCCACAGCGTCGAGGTGGTCCACCGCGACCTCAAGCCGGCCAATGTGCTGGTGGCCGGCGACGGCCCGCGGGTGATCGACTTCGGCATCGCCCGGGCCGCCGACGCCACCGCCCTGACCGGCACCGGCTACCGGATCGGCTCGCCCGCCTTCATGTCGCCGGAGCAGGCCCAGGGCCGCCCGGTCACCCCGGCGACCGACGTGTTCGCGCTCGGCGCGCTGGCCGCGTACGTGGCCGGCGGCAGCGCGCCGTTCGGCGACGGCCCGGACACCGCCGTGCTCTACCGGGTGGTGCACGAGCAGCCCGACCTGGACGCCGTGCCGGCCGACCTGCGCGAGCTGGTCCTGCGCTGCCTGGCGAAGTCCCCGGAGGACCGGCCCCGGCCGGCCGAGATCATCGACGTCGCCCGCAACCACCCGAGCGTCGGCGGCCAGCTGCGCTTCGCCGACGACTGGCTGCCCCGCCAGGTCAACACCGAGATCACCCGCCGCTCCGACCTGCCGAAGACCCCGCCCACCCCGCTGCCGGCCGCGCCCCCGCCGCCGTCGGGACCGCCGTCCGGGTCGTCCCCGCTGACCCCGCTGACCCCGCCGCCGCCCGCCTCGGCACCCGCCACCCACGCGGCCACCACGCCGTCCTTCGGCCCGCCGCCGCCCGGCTTCGGCCCGGTGCGGCCGGACACCCCGCCGCCCGGCTTCGTCCCGCCGCCGCTCGGCGCGTACGGCGCCGCCCAGCCGCCCACCGAGGCCCCCACCGGCCCGCTGCTCGGCACTCCGCCCACCCTCCAGCTGCGGCAGGAGCCGCCCTCCTACGACACCCCGCCGCCCGGACCGGTGGTCACCGACAGCCCGGCGCCCCCGCCCGCGCAGGCCCGCAGCAAGGGCGGTGTCTCCTGGAAGGTGCTGCTGACCGTCGCCCTGGTGATGGCGGTCGGCGGTACGGCCGGCGGTGTCGCGCTGATGGCCAAGTTCAGCAAGGACGACGACAAGACCAACTCCGCCCACCAGTCGGGCTCGGGCTCGGGAGGCTCCCAGCCGGCCGCGCCGCCGGCCGGCGCCGCCACCGCGGCGGCGACCACCCCCGCGACCACGCCCGCGACCACCCCCACTCCGTCCGCGACCAAGTCCTCCGACTCCTCCTCCGGAGCGGTGACCTCGGCCCCGTCGGCCGCGGGCGGCCCCGGTGTGACCGCGCCGGCCCGGCCGACCGGCTACTCCCCGCTGCTGGCGCAGAAGCCGCTGTCGATCCCCGGCACCGACGCCTACTACGACTCCTACCGGATCGACCTGGACGCCGGGACGGTGGTGCCGCGCGGCACCGACCTCAAGTGGGGCCTGGGCCTGAACGCCACCGGCAGCAGCAGCAAGGCCAACTCCTTCGTCACCGCGGGCGACAACAAGTCGGACTTCGCGGTGATCACCGAGTCCACCGTGACGCCCGACCAGTGCGCCGTCGCGATCGACTCCCGGCCCGACACCGACCTGTCCTTCAACCGGGTCTCGCCGGGCCGCCTGCTGTGCATCCGGGACCGGGTCACCCGCAACATCGCCGTCGCGGTGATCGAGGTCGCCGACGTCACCACCGGCGCGGTGAAGCTCACCGTGAGCACCTGGCGCGCCAGCTGACCCGGTCTATCCTGACCAGGTCGAATCCCCACCGGACCGGAGCGAACCGTGTATTTCACCGACCGAGGCATCGAGGAGCTGGCGAGCCGGCGCGGCGACGAGGAGGTCACCTTCGAGTGGCTGGCCGAGCGCCTGCGCGAGTTCGTCGACCTCAACCCGGACTTCGAGGTCCCGGTGGAGCGGCTGGCCACCTGGCTGGCCAGGCTCGACGACGAGGACGACGAGTGACCTGGTGAAACGCTGGTCCCGAGGGCCCGGAGGCAACCGCCTCCGGGCCCTCTCGCATGCTCCCGTAGGGGCACGTCTCGGGGTTCGCTCCGGGTCGGCCTCGGGGTCGGACTCCCTTGACTTCGCCGTCACGCGATATATCGTCTTTGGAAGAGGACGCGATACATCGCGAGTCCAGTCAACGGGAGGCGGCAGAGATGAGCCAGTGGACGGTCGAAGGACCCGACAGGATCACCATCGAGGAGACGGTCCGGACGCTCCAGGTGCGGACCATCGACGGCACGGTCAACGTGGTCGCCGCCGAGGGCCCCGCCCGGCTCGAGGTCACCGAGCTCAAGGGCGAGCCGCTGCACGTCACCCTGGTCGACGGCGTCCTCACCGTCACCTACAAGGACCTCAGCAGCTGGAACGAGTTCGGCGACGTGCTCAAGTCGGTCGAGTCGGTGAAGGGCTTCTTCTCCTCCTTCAAGCGCAAGCGGACCGCCGCCGTCACCGTGACCGTCCCGGCCGGCACCGAGGTCAAGGTCGGCACCGTCTCCGCCGCGACGACGGTCTCCGGCTTCACCGAGCACGTCTCGACCCAGACCGCCAACGCCGACATCACCCTGGTCGGCCTGACCGGGCGGACCGACGCCAACACCGTCACCGGTGACGTGGACGCCCAGTCGGTGGCCGGGCAGCTGAGGCTGAACACCGTCTCCGGCCGGCTCACCGTGCTCGCCGGCACCGCCGAGCAGGTCAGCGCCAACGCCGTCACCGGCGCGGTCACCCTGGACCTCGCGGCCGCCACCCCCGCCCGGATCAAGGTCAACACGGTCAGCGGCGCGGTCGGTGTCCGGCTGCCCGCCCTGACCGGCACCAAGGTCGAGGCCGGCACCACCAGCGGCGACCTCTCCTCCGGCTTCGAGGAGCTCACCGTCGCCGGCAACTGGGGCACCAAGCGGCTCTCCGGCCAGCTGGGCGACGGCAGCGGCAGCCTCTCGGTCACCACCGTCTCCGGCGCGGTCACCGTGCTCCAGCGGCCGGAGGCCGAGGAGGACACCCGCGCCCCCCGGGAGTTGTCCGCCCCCGACCTCACCGAGTCCGACACCCCCGGCACCGGCCCCGACCTCACCAAGGAGGCCTGACATGACCCCCGTCTTCGGCCACGGCCGGCTCCGGCTCTACCTGCTCAAGCTGCTCGACGAGTCCCCGCGCCACGGCTACGAGGTCATCCGCCTGCTGGAGGAGCGCTTCCAGGGCCTGTACGCGCCCTCCGCCGGCACCGTCTACCCGCGGCTCGCCAAGCTGGAGCAGGAGGGGCTGGTCGCCCACAGCACCGAGGGCGGTCGCAAGGTCTACCGGCTCACCGACGCCGGGCGCGCCGAACTCGCCACCCGGCAGGGCGAGCTGGACGAGCTGGAGCTGGAGATCCACGACTCGGTGACCCAGCTCGCCGGGGCGATCCGCGAGGACGTCCGGGACAGCGCCCAGGACCTGCGCGAGCAGCTCTGGGGCGCGGCGGCCGAGCAGGCCGGGCACGGCACCCCGGACGCCGGGGGGACGGGCCGGGAGAACGGCGGGAACCCGTGGGCCGGGCCGTGGGGCGACCAGGCCGCCTGGCAGCGCGCCAAGGAGGAGTTCGCCACCTTCAAGCGGCAGGCCAAGGAGCAGGCGAAGCGCGCCAAGGAGCAGGAGAAGGCCGCCAAGGCCAAGGCGAAGGCCGCCGAGGAGGAGGCCCGCCGGCTGCGCGAGCAGTCCCGGGCGGCCCGGACCGCGGCCCAGCAGGAGGCGTTGCGGATCAAGCGGCGGGTGGAACAGCAGGTCCGCGAGCACGCGGCCCGCGGCGACTGGCCGACCGGGCTGGCCGAGGGGCTCTCGGAGCTGACCAAGGGCCTGGCCGGGCTGGCCGACGCGGCCCGCTGGGGACAGCCCGGGGAGTCCAAGGAGGACCCCGCCGCCGAGCGGGTCACGGTCACCCGGATCGACCTGGACAAGACCGACCTGGACGGGCCGCCCGACGCGGTCCCGGCCGATCTGCCCGGGTGGACCGCCGTCGACCCGGCCGGCGACCCGGCCCGGGAACTGGAGCGGCTGCTCGACCGCTTCCGGGACCAGGTGCGCGACGCGGCCAGGGACGGCGGGGTGACCCCCGCCCGGCTGGCCGAGGCCCGCGCCGTGCTCGGCACCGCCGGCGAGCGGCTGAGGCGTCTGCTCGACCGTTCCTGACCCGGCCCGCCCGGTGCCCGGCTCCCCGCACAGGGAGCCGGGCACCGGCGCGTCACGGGCCCACGGCGTGCCGGGCCCGCGCCGCCCGGCCGTCGGCGGCCCAAGGCGTCAGCGGCTCACGGCGTCAGTGGCTCACGGGGTCCCGCCGTCAGCGGCTCACGGCGTCAGCACGAGCTTGCCGAACACCTCGCCCTTGGCCAGCCGGGCGAGCGCCTCCGGCGCCCCGTCCAGCGGCAGCACCGAGTCGATCACCGGCCGGACCCCGGTGGTGGCGCAGAACGACAGCAGCCCGGCCAGCTCCTCCTTGGTCCCCATGGTCGAGCCGACCACCCGCAGCTCCAGGAAGAAGATCCGGTTGAGTTCGGCGGCCGCCGGGCTGGGTCCCGAGGTGGCCCCGGAGATGACGATCGTGCCGCCCGGCCGCAGCGACTTCACCGAGTGCGACCAGGTCGCGGCGCCGACCGTCTCCATCACCGCGTCCACCCGCTCGGGCAGCCTGGCCCCGCCCGGGAACACCGCGTCGGCGCCGAGCTCCAGCGCCCGGTCCCGCTTGGCCGCGTCCCGGCCGGTGACCCAGACCCGCAGGCCGGCCGCCTTGCCGAGCACCACCAGCGCGGTCGACACCCCGCCGCCGGCGCCCTGCACCAGCACGGTGTCACCGGGCTTCACCCCGGCGTTGGTGAACAGCATCCGGTAGGCCGTCAGCCAGGCCGTGGGCAGGCAGGCCGCCTCCTCGAAGGAGAGTCCGGCGGGCTTCGGCAGCAGGTTCCAGGTGGGGACGGCCACCTGCTGGGCGAAGGTGCCCTGGTAGCGCTCGGTCAGGATCGAGCGCGGCTCGTCCGGGCCGACCCCGTGCCCGCTCTGGCCGATGACGGAGTGCAGGACCACCTCGTTGCCGTGCTCGTCGATGCCGGCGGCGTCGCAGCCGAGGATCATCGGAAGCTTCTCGGCGGGCAGCCCGACCCCGCGCAGCGACCAGAGGTCGTGGTGGTTCAGGCTGGCGGCCCGGACCGTGACCACGCTCCAGCCCGGCCGGGCCACGGGTTCGGGGCGTTCGCCCAGCTCCAGCCCGCCCAGCGGGTCGGCGGCGTCGATTCGTGCGGCATAGGCAGCAAACATGCACCGGACGATAGCCAGAACGCCCCCGGGCCCGGAACAACGCGTGAGTGTGACGCGTGTCCCGGGCCCGGGCGGGGTTCCGGTGCTCGGACCGGCTAGCGGCGGGCGACGCCCTCGGCCCGGGCGGCCTCGGCGACGGCCTTGCTGACGGCCGGGGCGACCCGCTCGTCGAACGGCGAGGGGATGACCTTCTGCGGCGTCAGCTCGTCGGCCACCACGCCGGCCAGCGCCTTGGCGGCGGCCAGCTTCATGCCCTCGGTGATCCGGGTGGCCCGGACCTGCAGCGCGCCGGCGAAGATGCCCGGGAACGCCAGCACGTTGTTGATCTGGTTCGGGAAGTCGCTGCGCCCGGTGGCCACCACGGCGGCGTACTTGTGCGCGACCTCGGGGTGGATCTCCGGGTTCGGGTTGGCCATGGCGAAGACGAACGCACCCGGGGCCATGGTCGCGACGACCTCCTCCGGCACGGTGCCGCCGGAGACGCCGATGAAGACGTCGGCGCCGGCCATCGCGTCGGCCAGGGTGCCCTTGAGGCCGGTCCGGTTGGTCAGCCCGGCGATCTCCGCCTTGACGTCGGTCAGGTCCCCGCGGCCCTCGTGCACCACGCCCTTGCGGTCGCACACGGCCACGTCGCCGATGCCGGCCGCCAGCAGCATCTTGGCGATGGCGATGCCGGCCGCGCCGGCGCCGGAGATGACGGCGCGCAGCGAGCCGATCCCGCGGCCGGTCACCTCGGCCGCGTTCCAGAGCGCGGCGGTGGTGACGATCGCGGTGCCGTGCTGGTCGTCGTGGAAGACCGGGATGTCCAGGGCCTCCTGGAGCCGGCGCTCGATCTCGAAGCAGCGCGGGGCCGAGATGTCCTCCAGGTTGACGCCGCCGAAGGACGGGGCGAGCCGGACCACGGTCTCGACGATCTCGTCCACGTCGGTGCAGGCGAGCGCGATCGGCACGGCGTCCACGCCGCCGAACTGCTTGAACAGGATCGCCTTGCCCTCCATGACGGGGAGCGAGGCCTCGGGGCCGATGTCGCCGAGGCCCAGCACGGCGGTGCCGTCGGTGACCACGGCCACCGTGTTGGCCTTCCAGGTGTAGTCGTTCACGAGCTCGGGCTGCTCGGCGATGGCCGTGCAGACGCGGGCGACACCGGGGGTGTAGGCGAGGGACAGGTCGTCCGCGTCGCGCACCGGGACGGTCGCCCGGACCTCCATCTTGCCGCCGCGGTGGAGCGCGAACACGGCGTCGACCGGATCGTCGGTGTCCTGAGTACTGCTGTGGATGATCTCCGCTGCCACGATGACCTCTTCGTCATTGATCGAGCGAGGACACCCGGCCGACGGTGCGGACGACCCGGCCGGTCCCGGCATCCGGTGACCGGCGGCCGGTCAGCGGAACCCGGGAACGCCGAAGCACCCCCGGGGGAAGGCTGGGTCGGGGCGCCGCCGTCGGACGGGCGCCTCGAAATGAGGGTTTATGGAGTTGTCCGCGTGTGGTCCGCGCTGTGCTTCCGGGCCGAGCGTAGGTCGGACGAGGGCATCGCACCCATGCCTTTTCGTCCAAGTCACATGGTTGTCGTACGCCTCACGGCCACCTGTGGGCACCAGGAACCATGAGAACCGGACCCCGGCCGCGGCAATGGCGCACACGTACGCACACCCGCGGGAGTGAACACGGACACGGTGGGAGGCCGGTGCCGACGGATACGGAGTCGACGTTCTGGACTTCCGTTCCTGTGCACCCCGGGCCTGATTGCGGCCCGGCGGTCCGGTTCGAGCGTCGGGGGTCACCCGGTACCGAATTCTGACACACCCGCCCACGGACGCGGCAGGTCGGGATGGGAGGATCCGTTGTTCCGCCATCTCGCGTCCATCTCCGCGACGCCGCGGCGCCTCCCCCTCCCTCCCTCAGGAGCAACCGATGCACCACCGTGCCCAGTCCCACCGCCGGGCCCCCGCCGCGCTCGCCGTCGCCACCGCCGGAACCCTGCTGCTGACCGGCTGCGGCGGGGACGAGAAGGTCGCCGAGGACCCGCTCCAGCAGCTCCGGGCGAAGGTCCCGAGCGCCCAGCAGGCGGGCAAGGTGCTGCGGATCGGGATGGACGTCAACTACCCGCCGGTGGAGTTCCGCGGCTCCGACGGCAAGCCCGACGGCCTGGACCCGGACATCGCCGCGGCGCTCGGCCGGATCCTCGACCTGCGGATCGAGTACGTCGACACTCCCTTCGACAAGCTCGTACCGAATCTCCACCACAAGCAGTACGACGTGGCGATGTCCGCGCTCAGCGACATCCGCCAGCGCCGGGACGGCGTGGACGAGGCCGGCAAGTCGACCGGCCTCGCGGTGGACTTCGTGGACTACTTCATCGCCGGCACCTCGATCGTGGTGCCCAAGGGCAACCCCAAGGGCATCCGCGGCCTGGACGACCTCTGCGGCCGGACCGTCGCGGTGCAGAGCGGCACCACCCAGGACGAGATCGTCGCCCGCCAGGTCACCGCCTGCACCCGGGCCAACAAGCCGCTCACCGTCCACAAGTTCGACAACGACGCCAAGGCCCTGGCCGAGGTCGCCTCCGGCGCGGCGCAGGCGGGCCTGAACGACTTCCCGGTGGCCGCCTACGCGGCGAAGAACACCGACGGCGGCAACCGCTTCGAGGTCACCGGCGCGCAGTCCCGGTCCAACCCGTACGGGATAGCGCTGCGCAAGGAGGACACCGAGCTGCGCGACGTCCTGGCCAAGGCGATCGACCAGCTGATCCGCAGCGGCGAGTACGACAAGATCCTCGCCAAGTGGAACGTCACCGCCGGCGCGGCCCAGAACGCGGTGGTCAACGGAGGCATCTGAGCCAGGTCCGGGCAGGGGGCCGGGCGGGGGTCCGGGCCGCCGCGGAGCGGGCGCACGATCGGGCGAGTGCGCGGCCGGGCCTCCGGGCGGACCGCAGGGAGATCTGCATACTTATACGCAGGGTGACAGGGACACGGTATTCGTCCGAATAGCGGACAGCGCGGCCCCCCGTTATCCGATTTTGATCTGAATGAGGGCCACCCGAGCGTCATCAGATGGCAGGATTCCCCCCATCTCGGATCGAGCCGGCCACTGGTCGAGGCGGTTCGGTCAACGCCCACCTCGGCGGACGGTGGCGGAGAGCAGTACCCGGTACCACCTTGCGTGTTCTCCCTGCCCGGCCGTACAGCGCCGTACGGCTCTGCTGCTCCGGCGCGCCGCTCCCCCGTGGCACGCCCGTCCGACCTCTCCCTCAGGAGGAGATCCCCCATGATCGCCCGTACCCAGCGCACCCGCCTCCTCGCCTCCGCGGCGGTGCTCGCGTCCGCGTCGCTCGTGCTGACCGCCTGCGGCAGCAGCAAGTCCTCCTCCAGCGGCGGCAGCAGTGCGGCCAACCCCAGCGTCAGCGTCGCCGCCGTGTCCGCCGACCCCGCGCTCGCCGGGCTCGTCCCCGCCGACGTCAAGTCCTCCGGCAAGCTGATCGTCGCCGCCGACGCCTCCTACGCGCCCAACGAGTTCAAGGACGACAAGGGCAACATCGTCGGCCTCGACGTCGACCTGGCCAACGCGATCGCCAAGAAGCTCGGTCTCACCGCCGACGTGCAGAACGCCGACTTCACCTCGATCATCCCGGGCATCACGGCGAAGAAGTACCAGCTCGGCATGAGCTCCTTCACCGACACCAAGGAGCGCGAGCAGACCGTCGACATGGTCACCTACTTCACCGCGGGCAGCGCCGTCGCGGTCAAGAAGGGCAACCCGGACAAGATCGACCCCAAGGACCTCTGCGGCAAGAAGGTGGCCGTCCAGACCGGCACCACCCAGGCCCAGGAGATCACCGACGTCCGCAACCCGGAGTGCACCAAGGCCGGCAAGCCGACCATCCCCAACGACGGTGACAAGTTCACCCTCCAGACCGACGTCACCACCGCGCTGGTCTCCGGCCGCGACCAGGTGATGATGGCCGACTCCCCGGTCGTCGACTACGCGATCAAGCAGACCAACGGCCAGCTGGAGAAGCTCGGCGAGACCTACGACAGCGCGCCCTACGGCGTCGTCGTCGACAAGGGGTCCCCCCTCTCCCCCGCCGTCCAGGGCGCCGTCCAGTCGCTGATCGCCGACGGCACCTACAAGCAGATCCTGGCGAAGTGGGGCGTCGAGGCCGGCGCGATCGACAAGTCCGAGATCAACGCCGCCAAGAGCTGATCCTCCGCACCACCACACCCCCTGAGGCCCCAAGGTGAAATCTTCCGAGCAGGGGGCGGTGAAATCGGGACGGCCTGAGACCATCAAGGCCGTCCCGGTGCGCCACCCCGGACGCTGGGCCGGAGCAGTAGTCATCGTCGTCCTGGCGGCGATGCTGCTCCACGCCCTGATCTTCAACCCCGCGTTCCAGTGGGACGTCGTCAGAGACACGCTCACCAACGAGCAGATCATCCACGGAATCTGGGTGACGCTCGAGCTGACCGCCCTGTCCATGCTGATGGGCGTGGTCGGCGGCGTGCTCCTCGCGATCATGCGGCTCTCGCCGAACCCCCTGCTGTCGGGGACGGCCTGGTTCTACATCTGGATCTTCCGCGGCACCCCCGTGCTGGTGCAGCTGGTGTTCTGGAACTTCCTGGGCGCCCTGTGGCCGAACCTGTCGATCGGCATCCCGTTCGGGCCCGAGTTCTGGTCCGAGTCGACCAACACCCTGATCCCGACCTTCACCGCCGCCCTGCTGGGCCTCGGCCTCAACGAGGCGGCGTACATGGCGGAGATCGTCCGCGGCGGCATCCAGTCCGTCGACGAGGGCCAGACCGAGGCCGCCCACGCGCTGGGCATGAGCCGCGCGGCCACGCTGCGCCGGATCGTGCTCCCGCAGGCGATGCGGGTGATCATCCCGCCGACCGGCAACGAGACCATCTCGATGCTCAAGACCACCTCGCTGGTCCAGGTCATCTCGCTGGCCGAGCTGTTCACGGCCGGCCACGACATCTACTCGCGGACCTTCCAGACCATCCCGGTCCTGGTCGCCGTCAGCATCTACTACCTGCTCATGACCTCGATCCTCACCGTGGGGCAGTACTACATCGAGCGGCACTACGCTCGAGGTGCGAACCGGACCCTGCCGCCCACACCGATCCAGCGGCTGCGGCTGCTGTTCCGCGGCAGGCCCACCCCGAAGGCCAAGAACGACGTGGTCCCCGGACTCGAGGGAGGCGGCCACGTATGACCGACCTGACCAAGACCCCGGCCGAGGCCGGCAACGGCGGCCCGATGGTGAAGGCCGAGGGCGTGCACAAGTCCTACGGCCTGGTGGAGGTGCTCAAGGGCATCGACCTGCAGGTCGAGCAGAGTGAGGTGTTCTGCCTGGTCGGCCCGTCCGGCTCCGGCAAGTCCACCTTCCTGCGCTGCATCAACCACCTGGAGAAGATCAACGGCGGCCGCCTCTGGGTGGACGGCGAGATGGTCGGCTACCGGCAGCGCGGCGACAAGCTCTACGAGCTCAAGGACCGCGAGGTCGCGCTCAAGCGGCGGGACATCGGCATGGTGTTCCAGCGCTTCAACCTCTTCCCGCACATGACCGCGGTGGAGAACGTGATGGAGGCGCCGGTCCAGGTCAAGCGCGAGTCCAGGGCCGAGGCCAGGGAACGCTCGATGGCCCTGCTGGAGCGGGTCGGCCTGGCCGACAAGAGCGGGAACTACCCCTCCCAGCTCTCCGGCGGCCAGCAGCAGCGGGTGGCGATCGCCCGGGCGCTCGCGATGAAGCCCAAGCTGATGCTCTTCGACGAGCCGACCTCGGCGCTCGACCCCGAGCTGGTCGGCGAGGTGCTCGACGTCATGCGCGGGCTCGCCGAGGAGGGCATGACCATGATCGTGGTCACCCACGAGATGGGCTTCGCCCGCGAGGTCGGCGACGCGCTGGTGTTCATGGACGGCGGTGTGGTGGTCGAGTCCGGCACCCCCCGCGAGGTCCTCAGCAACCCGCAGCACGAGCGCACCCGCGCCTTCCTCTCCAAGGTGCTCTGAGCCCACCCTTTCGACGGCGCCCGGCAGGCCGATCCTGCCGGGCGCCGCGCTTTTCCCGCTTTCGCCCCGCGGGTAATAGGCTTAAGGCAATCAGCCCGTTACCGATCTCTGGAAGGACCACCGTGGAGCTCGCCTCGTACGCCGATCTGGCCGTCCGGCTGGTGAACACCGAGGAGCCCGAGCGCGGCACCGACTCGCTGACCTCGGTGGACGGGGTGCGGGCGCTGTTCTCCGACTCCTCCCGTGCCCGTTCCCTCGCCGACGAATCGGACCTGCCCCGGCTGCGGGCCGTCCGCACCCGGCTGCGCGGGGTCTTCGAGGCCGCCGCCGAGGGCGAGGAGGTGCGCAGCGTCGACCTGCTGAACAGCCTGCTGATGGAGTTCCCGGTCAGCCCGCTGGTCTCCGGGCACGACTACCTCGACGCGGCCGGCCGGCCCCGCTGGCACCTGCACCTCGCCGACAACTCGCCGACCGCCACGGCGCACTTCAGCGCCGTCGCCTGCATGGGCCTGGCCGTCCACCTGACCGAACTGGGTGCCGACCGGCTCGGCATCTGCCAGGCCGCGCCCTGCCGCAACGCCTATCTGGACACCTCGACCAACCGGTCCCGCCGGTACTGCTCGGACCGCTGCGCCACCCGCGCCAATGTCGCCGCCTACCGGGCCCGCAAGCGCCTGGAGGCCCAGGAGGCCGCAGCGGCCGGGCGCTGACGGCGGCGGACCGGGAGTCCCGTCGGCACGGGGACGAGGCCGCAGCCTAGCGGACCGGGAGTTCCTCCGGGCGGATCCAGACGCCGAGGCGGCGGGCGAGCCCGGGCACCCGTGCCAGCGGGGCGGCCAGCAACAGCCGCTCCAGCCGTCGTCCGGGCGCCAGCCAGGCCGGACGCGGGCGCAGCCGCAGCAGCACCCGGCCGAGCACCAGCTCGTCCGGCACCGCACCGTAGCTGCGGCTGTCGCTGTCCACCGGCCGGTTGTCGGAGAGCAGCCACCAGCCCTTGGGGCGACGACCGTCGGCCCGCTTGACCACCAGCAGGTTCTGCTGGAACGGGTGACGGAACACCACCACCGCACCGGGCCGGATCCGCCCGCCGTAACGGACCAGCAGCTGGTCCCCGTCGCGCAGCGTCGGCACCATCGAGTCCCCCGCCACGTCGATCAGCCCGAACGGCGCGCCGCCGCCCGGCGGACCGTCCTCCGGTTCCGCGCTCCGTGCCACGGCTCCTCCTCCCGGCTCGCGTCCCGCCGTGTCCCGCGTCCTGCTGTCGTGTCGTCGCCCTGTCGGGCCGTCGCACTGTCGGGCACCAGTCTGCCGCACCGGCCGACGCCCGCCGATGTCCGGATTGATCCGGTTCCGGCTCCGTCATTTGCCCCGGGCGGGCCGCCCGGCCGGGAAACCGGACGGTCCGACAGGTAATCTCGGGCGCGGGAAGACGATCCAAGGAAGGACTCCCATGATCTCTCGTCTGTTTGCACCCCGCGCCACCGCCCACGCCCACTGCGACCTGCCCTGCGGTGTCTACGACCCGGCCCAGGCCCGGATCGAGGCCGAGTCGGTCAAGGCCACCCAGGAGAAGTACCAGGCCAACGAGGACGCGCACTTCCGCGCCCGCGCGGTCATCATCAAGGAGCAGCGCGCCGAGGCCGTCAAGCACCACATCTCGGTGCTGTGGAGCGACTACTTCAAGGCCCCGCACTTCGAGAAGTACCCGCAGCTGCACCAGCTCATCAACGACACCCTGAAGGCCGCCTCGGCCGCCAAGGCGTCCACCGACCCGGCCACCGGCCAGGCGCTGCTCGACCTCATCGCCGAGGTGGACAAGATCTTCTGGGAGACCAAGCAGGGCTGATCCCCGCCCGGTCGCCTTTCGGCCGCCCCCGTCCGGATCCGGACGGGGGCGGCCGTGCGTCCGGGGCCGGTCGCGCGTTCGGGCCGGACGGGCACGAGCGTTCGGGCGGTAAGGGTCTCAGCACGGGAGTGCTTGTTATGCTGCCAGGGCGTCCCGCGGGGGAAGCCGGTGCGAATCCGGCGCTGACCCGCAACGGTAAGCGGCCCCCGCGGCCGTGAGCCCGATCGCCCGGGGGCGCCGACCTCCCGACAACTCGCCGCGGACTGCGAGGGGATGGCGCCCCGGCACACCCGCGACCGGCCGCGCCGCCCCTCGCCGCACCCGGCCCGAGGCAAGGCGTGCCACCAGTGAGCAGCACCACCGCGGTCGCACCGGCCACCGCCGCGGCCCCACCGGGCCACCGCCGGACACCCGCCCTCCCACTGGCCGTCGCGCTCGCCGCGGCCCTGCTCGGCTCACTGGTCTGCGCCGTCGCGGTGGGCTCCGCCGGCCTCGGCTGGGGACAGGTCCTGCGGCTCCTGGGCGCGGGCCTGACGGGCGGCCGGCTGGAGGCCGACGAGGCGGCCGCGTACGCCATCGTCTGGGAGATCCGGCTGCCGCGCGCCGTCCTGGCCGCCGTGGTCGGCGCCGGACTCGCCGCCACCGGGGTCGCCGTCCAGGCGATGGTCCGCAACGCGCTCGCCGACCCCTTCGTGCTCGGCATCTCCTCCGGGGCCTCCGTCGGCGCCAACGCCGTGCTGATGTTCGGCGCCTTCGCCTCGCTCGGCGTCTGGGCGCTCTCCGCCTCCGCCTTCGTGTCGGCCCTGCTGGCCATGGTGCTGGTCTACCTGACGGCCCGTACCGCCCACGGGCTCACGCCGCTGCGGCTGGTGCTCACCGGCACCGCGATGTCCTACGGCTTCTCCGCCGTGACCGCGCTGATGGTCTTCGCCGCCGCCCGCGGCGAGGCCGCCCGCTCGGCCATGATGTGGCTGCTCGGCAGCCTGGGCGGGGCCACCTGGGGCTCGGTGCCGATCGCCGCCGTCACCGTCCTGGCCGGCCTGGCGTACCTGGCCCGGGCCGCCGGGCGGCTGGACGCGCTGGCGATGGGCGACGAGACGGCCGCCTCGCTCGGTGTGGACCCGGACCGGTTGCGGCGCGCGCTGTTCGTGGTGACCGCGGCCGTCACCGGCACCGTGGTCGCGGTCAGCGGGGCGATCGGCTTCGTCGGACTGATGGTCCCGCACCTGGCCCGGATGCTGGTCGGCGCCGGCCACCGCCGGCTGCTGCTGGTCGCGCCGCTCGCCGGGGCCCTGCTGCTGGTCTGGGTGGACATCGTCTCGCGCACCCTGCTGGCCCCCGCCGAACTGCCCGTCGGCGTGGTCACCGCGGCCGTCGGGGTGCCCTGCTTCCTGCTGCTGATGCGCCGTCGCGGCTACGCCTTCGGGGGCGGCCGGTGAGCGCCGCCGGCACCGGCGCCCTGGACCTCGCCGTCGACCGGGTCTCGGTCGACCTGGCCGGCGTCAGACTGGTCCACGAGGTCACCCTGACCGCCGCCGCCGGCCAGGTGGTCGGCCTGGTCGGCCCGAACGGCAGCGGCAAGTCCACCCTGCTGCGCTGCGTCTACCGGGCGCTGCGGCCCGCCGCCGGGGCCGTCCTGCTCGGCGGCGAGGAGATCCACCGGCTCGCCCCGCGCGAGGCCGCCCGGCGGGTGGCGGCGCTGCCGCAGGAGCACTCCGCCGAGTTCGACTTCACCGTCGCCGAGGTGGTCGGCATGGGCCGGCTGCCGCACCGGCGCGGCGCCCTGGGCGGCCCGTCCGCGGCCGACGAGGAGCACTGCGCCGCCGCGCTCGGCCGGGTCGGCGCCGGGCACCTGGCCGGCCGGGGCTTCCTGAGCCTCTCCGGGGGCGAGAAGCAGCGGGTGCTGATCGCCCGCGCGCTGGTCCAGGAACCCCGGGTGCTGGTGCTCGACGAACCCACCAACCACCTGGACATCACCCATCAGCTGGAGGTGCTGGCGCTGGTCCGGGAGACCGGGACGACGGTGCTCACCGCCCTGCACGACCTCAATCTGGCCGCCGGTCACTGCGATCTGCTGTACGTGCTCGCCGAGGGGCGGATCGTCGCCTCCGGAACGCCCGCCGAGGCGCTCGAACCGGCGCTGCTGGCGGAGGTGTTCAAGGTCCGCGCGACGCCGGTCCGGCACCCGGTCACCGGCGCCGTCCAGCTGCTGTTCGACCGCCTGTCCTGACCGGCCCCGCCCGCTCCCCGTACCACCGACCGTCCACCGCCCCGAGGATCCACCATGCGCACCAAGGCCGTTGCCACCGCCGCTCTGCTCGCCCTCGTCCTGACCGGCTGCGGCGCCGAGATAGCCCCGGGCGGCGACGCCGCCGCCTCCGCCCACTACCCGGTGACCGTCGAGAACTGCGGTGCCCCGGTGACCTTCGCGCAGAAGCCCGCCCGGGTGGTGACGAACGACGTCGGCATCACCGAGCTGATGTTCGCGCTCGGGCTGGAGGACCGGATGGCCGGCTACGTGATGCCGGACGACAAGGGCCAGGTCGACAAGGTGGCCTGGAAGGACGCCTACCAGCGCGCCCCGTGGCTCTCCAAGAAGCAGATCACCAAGGAGATCGCGCTGGAGGCGAAGGCCGACCTGGTGTTCGCCGGCTGGCACTACGGCTTCGACGAGAGCAGCGGCGTCACCCCGCAGGCGCTGGCCGGCCTCGGCATCGGCTCCTACGTGCTCACCGAGTCCTGCCGCAGCGGCAAGGGCACCGAGCGCGGGGTGATGTCCCCGCTGCACGCGCTGTACACGGACCTCACCAACCTGGGCGAGATCTTCGACGTCCGGGACCGGGCGGACCGGCTGGTCGCCGGGTTCAAGACGGAGATCGCCGCCGTCCCCGAGCCGGCCTACCGCCCGGGCGTCTTCCTGTACGACAGCGGCGAGGACAAGCCCTTCACCTCCGGCCGGTTCGCCGCCCCGGAGGAGATCATCACCAAGGCCGGCGGGCGGAACGTGACCGGCGACCTCGCCGACTCCTGGGCCACCGTGGGCTGGGAGACCGTGGTCGAGCGCGACCCCGAGGTGATCGTGATCAACAACTACGGCACCCCGGACGCCGAGGCGAAGCGGCGGTTCCTGAAGTCCTTCCCGCCGCTGGCCGGCGTCTCGGCCGTCCGCAACGACCGGATCCTCGTCCTGGACTACGTCGACCTGGTCGAGAGCCCCCGCAACCCGGCCGCGATCACCGCGCTGGCGGCCTATCTGCGGACCGTCCCGGCCCGCTGAGGCACCGGCCGTCCCGGCCCCGACCCGACGGCCCGGGGCGGCCCGGGGACGGCCCCAGTAGGCTCGGAGGCATGATCCGCACCGCAGTCCCCGCCGACGTCCCCGTCGTCCACCGCATGATCCACGAGCTCGCGGAGTACGAGAAGGCCCCGCACGAGGCGGTCGCCACCGAGGAGCAGCTGCGGGCCGCCCTCTTCGGCGAGCAGCCGGCCGTGTTCGGCCTGATCGCCGAGGACGACACCACCGGCGAGCCGGTCGGCTTCGCGCTCTGGTTCCTCAACTTCTCGACCTGGCGCGGCAGCCACGGGATCTACCTGGAGGACCTCTACGTCAGTCCGACCGCCCGCGGCGGCGGCCACGGCAAGGCGCTGCTGCTGGAACTCGCCCGGATCGCCGTCGAGCGCGGCTACGCCCGGGTCGAGTGGTCCGTACTGGACTGGAACCGCCCCTCGATCGACTTCTACGAGGCGCTCGGCGCGGTGCCGATGAACGGGTGGACCGTCTACCGTCTCACCGACGAGGCCCTCGTCGCCGCCGGCACCCGCTGACCCCGGCCCGCCCTCCCGGACGCTCCGGTCCGGGCGCGCGGAGGGCGTACGCGGAGGGCGCGCACGGTCCTCGTCGGACCCCTGCCACCCTGAGTCGCGATGCCTTACCATGAGTGACTCCCGCTCCGGGGCACTAACGCGGTAACGTCTCGGGCGGACGGCGGCGTCCGGGCGACCCCCGAGGGGTATGACCGGTACGTACCGCACCACCCCTCTGGACAGTTGGGGCGAAGCAGTTGAGCCAAGCAACAGACAGTGCCGCGGCCACCGGCCCGGAAGCACAGCGCGTCACCCAGGAGGTGAGGGTGTCCCAGATCGACGGCGAGCCCGGGGTCCAGGACTTCGTAGAGGTCCGACTGCCCGCGGCCGGGGCCTATCTCTCGGTCCTGCGTACAGCCACGGCGGGCCTCGCGGCCCGGCTGGACTTCACCCTGGACGAGATCGAGGACCTGCGGATCGCGGTCGACGAGGCCTGCGCCATCCTGCTCCAGCAGGCCGTTCCCGGCTCGGTCCTCTCCTGCGAGTTCCGCCTGGTCGGCGACTCCCTGAAGGTGATCGTCTCGGCGCCCACCACCGACGGCCGGGCGCCCGAACGCGACACCTTCGCCTGGACCGTGCTCTCCGCGCTGGCCGGCGAGGTGGAGTCCTCGGTCGCCGAGGACAACACCGTGTCGATCAGCCTGCACAAGAAGCGCGGCGGCTCCGCCGCGCACTAGGCCGGCCGCGGCAGCGCGGCAGCAGCACCGAACAAGGGCCGTCCGCCCGGCACCACCGGGCCGGACGGACGGCTCCCGGTACCGCCCCCACCCGGCGGTACGACCATCGAGACGAACCGGGACCGGCGGTCCCGGTGCTCCCGGAACGGAACGGGGGAATGGCCGTGAGTGATCTGGACCGTACCGGCCTCGCGACGGCGGGCCCTGCCGTACCGACCCAGGCGAGCGTCCCCGGCCTCGCCGCCAACGACGAAGCGCACCCGAAGGACGCCCACCGGATGAGCCAGCCGACCGAGCCGACGCCCGAGTCGTCGCCCGATCAGTCGCCCCCGCCCGTGCCGTCGGCCGCGGACCTCCCGCCGGCCGACCGCCCGGACGGGGGTCCGGACAGCGACGGCCCGGAGGACGGCGCCGCCGACGAGGCGGCGCGGGCGCTGCGTGCCGCGGTGCCCGCCCAGGGTCCGCAGCGCAGCGGTGCCCCGGACCGCGAGGCGGCCCGGGCGCTGTTCGTCCGGCTGTCCGCGCTGCCCGAGGGCTCCCCGGAGCGCGTCGAGCTGCGCAACCAGCTGGTGCGGATGCACATCCCGCTGGTCGAGCACCTGGCCCGGCGGTTCCGCAACCGGGGCGAGCCGCTGGACGACCTCACCCAGGTCGCCACCATCGGACTGATCAAGTCGGTGGACCGCTTCGACCACGAGCGCGGGGTCGAGTTCTCCACCTACGCGACGCCGACCATCGTCGGCGAGATCAAGCGGCACTTCCGCGACAAGGGCTGGGCGGTCCGGGTGCCGCGCCGGCTCCAGGAGCTTCGGCTGTCGCTCACCACGGCGACCAGCGAGCTCTCCCAGCGGCACGGCCGCTCCCCCACGGTGCACGAGCTGGCCGAGCACCTCGGGATCTCCGAGGAGGACGTGCTGGAGGGGCTGGAGTCCGCCAACGCGTACTCCACGCTGTCACTGGACGTGCCGGACAACGACGACGAGTCGCCGGCCGTCGCGGACACCCTGGGCGCCACCGACGAGGCCCTCGAGGGCGTCGAGTACCGCGAGTCGCTCAAGCCGCTGCTCGCCCAACTGCCGCCCCGGGAGCAGAAGATCCTGGTGCTGCGGTTCTTCCGCAACATGACGCAGTCGCAGATCGCGGCCGAGGTGGGCATCTCCCAGATGCACGTCTCCCGACTGCTCGCCCGGACGCTCGCGCAGCTGCGGGAGAAGCTGCTGGTGGAGGAGTAGGGCCGGAGAACAGGACCGACGGCCGCCGGGCGGCGGCCGTCGGCAGGACGCGGTACCGGAAGGCGGCGGCCCTCCGCGCTCAGCCCTTGTGCGGAGCGTAGAGGGCCGCCGTCGACTTCGGGCTGAGCAGGGCGCCGATGCCGACCAGGCCGAGCAGGCCGACGCCCGCGCCGACGGCGGCCATCGCGCCGCCGCTCTGCCACATGTAGTAGGCCACCGGCAGGCAGATCGAGTTGGTCAGCACGGCCGGGCTGCGGCCCCAGCGGCGGCCCTGGAGCAGCGCCCGGGCGGCGAGCAGCGGCAGCACGCCGAGCAGCACGATCACCAGGCCGCCGAACTCGTTCAGGGCGAGCTGCTTGGACTGGCCGGACAGGGCGGCGACCATGTCCCAGACGCCCACGACGGCCAGCGCGGCGCCCGCGACGGCCGTGATGGCGGCGCCCACGGTGAGGGCGGTCGGACGGCCGGCACCGGGCGCGGGTACGGGTGCGGAGGATTCTGCGGTCACTCCAGCAGGGTAGCCGCCGGGAGGTCCGTACCGACCCGTAGGCTGAGCACATGCGCGCTCTCCTGGTCGTCAACCCGAAAGCGACCACCACCAGCGGTCGCACCAGGGACGTCCTGATCCACGCCCTGCGCAGCGACCTCAAGCTGGAGGTGGCGCAGACCCAGTACCGGGGCCACGCGCGCGACCTGGCCCGCCAGGCGGTCGAGGACGGCACGGTCGACCTGGTGGTGGCCCTGGGCGGCGACGGCACCGTCAACGAGGCGGTCAACGGCCTGCTCTCGCACGGCCCGGGCGAGAAGGTCCCCCGGCTGGCCGTGGTCCCGGGCGGTTCGACCAATGTGTTCGCCCGTGCGCTGGGACTGCCGAACGACCCGGTGGAGGCGACCGGCGCGCTGCTGAACGCCCTGGAGAACCGGCGGGAACGCCCGATCGGGCTGGGCAAGGCGATGACCGAGGGGCTGCCGGACCGCTGGTTCACCTTCACCGCGGGGCTCGGCTTCGACGCCGGAGTGGTGGGCCGGGTCGAGGAGCAGCGCCGGGCGGGGCGCAAGTCCACGCACGCGCTCTATGTCACGCAGGCGCTCCGCCACTTCGTCACCCAGCGTGAGCAGCGCAGATCAGGCCCGGTTTCCCTGGAGCTGGCGGGCCACGGGCCGGTGCCCGGCCTGGCGCTGGCGATAGTCAGCAACACCTCGCCCTGGACGTTCCTGGGCAACCGCCCGGTCTATCCCTCGCCGCTCGCCTCCTTCGACGCGGACCTCGACGTCTTCGGCATCACCCGGATGACGGCGTTCGGCACCGCTCGAACGGTCCGTCAGATCCTGCGGTCGCACGGGCCTTCGAGCGACGGCGCCGCATCGCCGGGCCCTTCCGGGAAGCATGTCGTCTCCTATCACGACGTCCGTCACTTCACCTTGGTTTCGGAGGAACCGGCCCCGTTCCAGGTCGACGGGGACCACCTTGGGTCCAGGAGTCGCGTCAGTTTCACAGGCGTACGGCGGGCACTGCGTGTGATTGTGTGACTAGAAGGGCCCTTCCCCCTTCTTCTCGAACGCACAAGCCCCCTTCACTCCATAGAAGTACTGGCTGTGAGCTAGGCGACACCGAAGAATCAAAAATTCCTCCCTGAAGGGGGTTGTATCCGGGCTCGAGGTTTGCGAACCTCTACATGGCGATCGGGACACATCGCAGCGACGGCAACCTCAGAACCTGTTGGGTGCCGACCGCGGAGTGTCCCTCGAATCGCCGAATCCCTCCCCAGCACAGACCTCCCGGGCCCGATGGGCCTTTGGTCTCTTTTGCTGTTGCGGGATTCGTGAAAGCGTTCACATTCACAAGGACCATCGATGTGCCGTGCGGGTGACCCCCGTCGGCAGGAGGAGTTGGACGACCATGGACTGGCGCCACCGCGCTGTCTGCCGCGAAGAGGACCCGGAGCTGTTCTTCCCGATCGGGAACACCGGTCCTGCTCTGCTGCAGATCGAGGAAGCCAAGGCCGTGTGCCGCCGCTGTCCGGTCATGGAGCAGTGCCTCCAGTGGGCCCTCGAGACCGGCCAGGACGCCGGCGTCTGGGGCGGCATGAGCGAGGACGAGCGTCGTGCGATGAAGCGTCGCGCCGCCCGCAACCGCGCCCGTACGGCCTGACCCGCACCGCCTGATCACACGCCGTAGTACCAGCAGTAACCACCGCACCGATCAACACATGATCAAAGGCTTCGCCTGCACTTCCTGGTGAAGCCTTCCGTACAAAGGACCTTGCCCGAAAAGGTCCTGCGACACTTGCCCGCCCAGCCACTTGATACTGTTCACTTAGAGCAATATTGTGGAGCTGTGGCGCTCACCGTGTGCAACGCACCGGCGAGTGGCGCACCACTTGAGCCCCCGTTCCGGCCGACTCCCCCCGACGGCCGGAACGGGTTGAGAGGCCCTGTCGACCCACCCCCCCCGGTCGACAGGGCCTCGTTTTTTCCTTCGCCGACTTCACGCCGCGGACGGTGGTGAAGGAGCGGGCCACCGGCGCTCACGCCAGTCGCACGCTCCCCCCACACCCCGGTACGTCTCAGCGCACCGGGATCTCCAGCACCACCTTGGTGCCGCCGTTCGGGCCCGCCACCATGTCGAAGGTGCCGCCCAGCTCCCCGGTGGCCAGTGTCCGGACGATCTGCAGCCCGAGGTTGCCCGCCTGCTGCGGATCGAAGCCCTCCGGCATGCCCTTGCCGTCGTCCTGCACGGTGATCAGCAGGTACTCCTCCGGCCGCGCCCCGCCGTTCCAGCTGTCCGACCAGCCCATCCCGGTGGCCGGCGCCCGGCCGCGCAGCGCGCTGACCTCCAGGCTGCCGGAGGCGCTCGGCCCGAACGCGTGCTCCAGCGCGTTCTGCAGCAGCTCCGTGAGCACCATCGCCAGCGGGGTGGCCACCTCGGCCGAGAGGATGCCGAAACTGCCGCTGCGCCGGGTCGCCACCCGGCCGTCCTGGGACAGCTCCACCACCATGGCCAGCACCCGGTCGGCGATCTCGTCGAAGGCCACCTTCTCGTCCAGCGCCTGGGACAGCGTCTCGTGCACGATCGCGATCGAGCCGACCCGGCGGACCGCCTCGTCCAGGGCGGCCCGGCCGGCCTCCGAGTCCATCCGGCGGGACTGCAGGCGCAGCAGCGCGGCGACCGTCTGCAGGTTGTTCTTCACCCGGTGGTGGATCTCCCGGATGGTGGCGTCCTTGGTCATCAGTTCGCGGTCGCGGCGGCGCAGTTCGGTGACGTCGCGGCAGAGCACCAGCGAGCCCGTCAGCGTGCCCTTGGGCTTGAGCGGGATGGCCCGCAGAGTCACCACCCCGCCCTGGACCTCCACCTCGGTCTGCCGGGGCGCCCAGCCGCTCGCCAGCTTGACCAGCGCCTCGTGCACGGCCGCCCGGGAGGGCGGCACCAGTTCGGCGGTCGCCCGGCCCAGGTGGCTGCCGACCAGATCGGCGGTGAGGCCGAGCCGGTGGTAGGCGGAGAGCGCGTTGGGGCTGGCGTAGGTGACCACGCCGTCCGCGTCGAGCCGGATCAGGCCGTCGCCGACCCGGGGCGCGGCGTCCATGTCGGTCTGTTCGACCCCCGGGTAGGGGAAGGTGCCGGCGGCGATCATCTGGGCCAGGTCGGAGGCGCTCTGCAGATAGGTGAGCTCCAGCCGGCTGGGGGTGCGGACGGTCAGCAGGTTGGTGTTGCGGGCGATCACCCCGAGCACCTTGCCCTCGCGCCGCACCGGGATCGACTCGACCCGGACCGGCACCTCCTCGCGCCACTCCGGGTCGCCCTCGCGCACGATCCGGCCCTCGTCGTAGGCGGCGTCCAGCAGGGGGCGGCGGCCGCGCGGGACGAGGTGGCCGACCATGTCGTCCTGGTAGGAGGTCGGGCCGGTGTTGGGCCGCATCTGGGCGACCGAGACGTACCGGATGCCGTCCCAGGTGGGGATCCACAGGACCAGGTCGGCGAAGGACAGGTCGGAGAGCAGCTGCCACTCCGAGACCAGCATGTGCAGCCACTCCACATCGGCACCGGTCAGGGTGGTGTGGCGGCGGACGAGTTCGTTCAGCGAGGGCACAGGCTGAGCGTAGCTCCAGGGGCGCGGGAACGGCCCGGGCCCACCCCCGGCCGACGGGTGCCGCGGCCGCTCCACCAAGTTGTCCAGACCAATTTGCGGGCCGGCCTGGACAAGCCAGATTGGTCTAGTCCACAATGAAAGGGCACCAAGGAGAGGCCCACCGCGCAACTGCCCTGACCGCGCGAGGCCCCTCCTCGGTCGGACGCCGCCGAGCGAGGACCCCGCACAGTTCTCGGTCATACACGGCGCCCGACGACAGCTCCGGGCTGCGGTGCCGCATGGGTTGAGGGTCCCGTGTCGGCGCCGTGGCCCGTAGTGCTTTCCAGGCCCCGGGCCGCGACGTCACGTCGCGGCCCGTCGTGCTGTCCGGGCCCGTTCCGCCCCGCAGGCGCAGGCCGGAACGCCGGGACCCCCGTCCACAGGCTGTGGACGGGGGTCCCGGCGTTCTGCGCGTCAGTGGCGTCAGTGGGTCTCGGTGACCTTGGCGAGGGCGCGGGGGGCGTCCGGGTCCTGGCCCCGGGCGATGGTGACCTCGTAGGCCAGCAGCTGCAGCGGCAGGATCTCCAGGATCGGCTGCACCTCCTCCGGCACGCCGGCCGGCAGCGCGAAGCCCGCCGAGGCGGACTCCACCTGCGCCTGCTGGCCCACCACGACCAGATCCGCGCCGCGGCCGCGCAGGCGGTCCAGCACCGGCTGCAGGGCCTCGCCGCCCTTGCCGTCCGGGACGATCGCGATGACCGGGGAGACGTTGTCGACCATGGCCAGCGGACCGTGCAGCAGGTCGGCGCCGGAGAACGGGGAGGCCGGGATGTAGGTGGTCTCCATGAGCTTCAGCGCCGCCTCGCGGGCGGTCGGGTAGCCGTAGCCGCGCGAGGTGATGACCAGGCGCTGGGCGAAGCGGTAGCGGTCGGCCAGGGCCTTGACCTCGTCCTGGCGGGCCAGGATCCCGGCGGCCAGCTCCGGCAGGTCCTTGGCGGCCGCGCCGTCGCCGCCGCGCAGGCCCTCGATCAGCAGGTAGAGGGCGAGCAGCTCGGCGGTGTAGGTCTTGGTGGCCGGGAGGGCCTTCTCCGGGCCCGCCAGCACGTCGATGTGGAACTCGGAGACCTCGGCCAGCGGCGAGCCCGCGTTGTTGGTGACGGCGAGGGTGATGGCCCCGGCCTCGCGGGCCGCCTTGGTGGAGGCGACCAGGTCGGGCGAACCGCCCGACTGGCTGACGGTGATCACCAGCACGTCGGTCAGGTCCGGCTTGGCCCCGTACGCGGTGGTGGTGGACATCGAGGTGAGACCGGCCGGCTTGCCGAGCAGGATCTCGATCAGGTACTTGGCGTACAGCGCCGCGTTGTCCGAGGTGCCGCGCGCGGTCAGCAGGACGAAGCGCGGCTTGCGGGCGGCGATCTGCCCGGCGATCTCGAAGATCTTGGGGGCGCCCTCGTCGAGGATGCGCTGCAGGACGGCCGGCTGCTCGGCCATCTCCGCCGCCATGATCCGGCCAGGGACGGTCTGCGTGTCGGACATCGTGGGGTGCCTCCGATGAGATGGTTCCACCCCGCCCGGGCGGGAATGCCCGGCGGGGACCTCTACGGCGGCGAGTCCGCACACTCGCTCCGGTGATTGCTGCGGCAATCCTACGGGGGCCGCCCGGGTGCGGCACATCCGAGGACGTGGTCACGCCCGGTCCGGCGGCCGCCGGGGGTGCCCCCGGGAGTGCGGAGCCCCTCCCGGCGGTGCGGGGAGGGGCTCCGGTTCCGGGGCGGCGACTGCTCAGCCGGCCTTGTTGATCAGCTGGTCGATGGCGGCGTCCGCCTCCTTGGTGGCCTGGTCCACCGGCTTGCCCTTGAGGATCGCGGTCAGCATGTCCGGCAGGATCTTCTGCTTCTCCACCAGGCCCCAGCCGGGGGCCAGCGGGGTGAACCAGGCGTCCGGCACCGCGTTGGCCGCGGCGGCGGTGGCGGGCTTGCTCTTCAGCGGGTTCAGCTGGGTGAGGTTGTTCGGCAGGATGTCCTTGTCCGCCAGTGCCTGCTCGGACTTGGTGCTGGTGAACATCCGGACCCAGTCGGTGGCCAGGGCCGCGGCGGGCGACTTCGCGGTGACGGCGAGCGCCGAGCCGCCGATGAAGGTCGGCAGCGGCTTGCCGCCCGGCCCGGGCATCGTGGCCACCTTGACGGCGTCCTTGAGGCTCGGGTCGCCGGTGACCGGGGCGGCGACGCTGGCGGCCTCGTAGCCGTTGCCGTAGAAGGTCGCCGCGTGGCCGCGGGCCATCGCCTCGTACTGGTTCTGCTCGTTGAGCGTCAGATCGCCCTTGTTGTACTTGCGCACCAGGTCGACGAAGTGGTTGATGCCCTGCTGCGACTTGGGGTCGCTCAGGGTGCCGTGCCAGTTGCCGCCGCTGTCGAAGCGGGCGATGGCGCCGCCGTACGCGGAGACGTAGCTCATCGCGGCGTACCAGTACGGGCCGGGCAGGTAGAGCGGGGAGTAGGTCTTGTCGGCCTTGTTCTTGTCGGCGATCCGGTCCAGCGCCGTGCGCAGCTCGTCCTCGGTCTTCGGGAAGTCGGCGCTGCCCGTCGCCTGCTGGAGGGCCGCCGCGTTGTAGATCGCGACCCGGGCGCCCGCGTAGTAGGGCACGCACCAGAGCTTGTCCTGGTAGGTGCAGGTGTTGGCGAGCGCCTTGATCCAGCTGTCGGCGTTGTCGAAGGTGGTCCGTTCGACCGGCGCCAGCTGGCCGGAGAGCACGTACTTCATGGTCTCGGTGTTGCCGAGTTCGACCACGTCCGGGGCGGTGCCGTCGGCGATCGCCTTGTCGAGCTTGGCGACCTTGTCGGCCCAGCCCTGGTAGGCGAGCCGCAGGGTGACCTTGGGGTACTTGGCCGCGAACTCGTCGTTGACCCGCTGGACGAGGTCGGGCCAGCTCTTCTGGGCGTCGTCCATCAGCCAGACCGTGACGGTGCCGGTGGCGGACTGCGGGTCCGCCGAGGCCGACTTGCCGCCGGAGGCCGGACCGCCCGACGAACAGGCCGTCAGACCCGCGGCCAGCGCCATGATGCCGACCGACGCCATGAACCGAGGCTTTCCCACGCCATCCTCCGAGGTGTTTGAGCTGTGCCCGCCGGCAGCGTGCTGGCTGCCCGACGGGACGGTGTCCGGGGAGGGCGGCGAAGAGCTTCGGGGTGGGCCGATACCACATCCGGGGAAATTGAAATTCGAACCGGATGGACTGGAGCCTGGCCTAGACCACTGCTGGTGTCAACGCCAAATGACCTGGCAGGAACGGCCGTTGCAGACCTGTTGTACCCCGTGGGCGATCAGTTGCGCGGCGGTCACCCTAAGTAGAACTTAAGGGTGCCTTAAGGAGGATTTGAGGGAACACCGTCAGGTTGTTCGAATCGGCAGGTCAACCGGCCCGCCGGGGTCCGGGGACGCCGACGGGCCCGCCATGCGGCATGCGCATGACGGGCCCGTCGGCGGGGTGCCTCGCGGCCCCCGGTGTCACGGTCCGGCGGGGAGTCAGCCGATCGCCCCCGGCTGCCCGGTGAGCACCTCGACCGCGGCCAGGCCGCAGACCCGGGCCGCGCCGTGGGTGGCGATGTGCAGCGCGCCGACCGGCTCGGACTGCGGCAGGCCCATCTCGACCACCGCGGCGTCCGGCCGGGCCGCCACCAGGCGGGCCAGCGCGGCCGACATCCACTCGTGCCGGTGGACGTCCCGGACCACCAGCACCAGGCGGCGGTCCGCGGCCTCGGCCAGCACCTCGGCCACCGTCGCGTCCAGCACCTGCGGCTCGGCGGCCTCCGGGCCGACCTCACGGGTCCGGGTGCCCGGGAAGCGGTCGGCCAGCATGCCGGCCACGCCCCACGGGGTCACGTCGCCGACGGCGATGTTGGGCTCGGCGGAGAACGAGGCCACGAACGGGCGCTCGGTCACCGGCAGGACCTCCCGGCCCGGCGCGCGGACCACCCGCAGCGCCCGGCGGGCCGCCCGCAGGCCGACCGCGAGGTCCGCCTCCGGCCGCTCGCCCTGGGCCGCGATCCGGCCCCAGCTGCCCAGCGCGCGCACCCGGGCGGCCGCGTCGGCGAGCCGCTCCTCCGGGAGCCGGCCGGACTGCACGCCCGCCACGATGGCGTCCCGCAGCATCAGCACGGTGGCCTCGTCGGCCAGCCCGCCGCCCACGCAGATCGCGTCCGCGCCGGCCGCCAGGGCCAGCACGGTGCCCTCGCCCATGCCGAAGGTGTCGGCGATGGCGCCCATCTCGATCGCGTCGCTGACGATCAGGCCCTGGTAGCCCAGGCCGCCGTCCTGCGGGGCCGCGCGCAGCAGGTCGCGCAGCACGGTGGGGCTGAGCGTGGCGGGCAGCTTCGGGTCGAGCGCCGGGATCATGATGTGGGCCGTCATCACGGCCTTGGTCCCGGCGGCGATGGCGGCCTGGAACGGCACCAGGTCGCGGGCGCGCAGCACGTCCAGGTCGACGTCGATGACCGGGAGCCCGTGGTGCGAGTCGACGGCGGTGTCGCCGTGGCCCGGGAAGTGCTTGGAGCAGGCCGCGACGCCGGCCGACTGCAGGCCCTCGACCCAGGCGGCGGTGTGCCGGGCGCACAGCTCCGGGTCGGCACCGAAGGAGCGGACGCCGATCACCGGGTTGCGCGGGTTGGAGTTGACGTCGGCGGTGGGCGCCCAGTTGTAGTTCACGCCGGCGGCGGCCAGGGCCCGGCCCAGCTCACGGGCCACGTCGCGGGTCAGCGCCGGGTCGTCGATCGCGCCGAGGGCGAGGTTGCCCGGCCAGGACGAGCCGGAGCCCGCCTCCAGCCGGGTGACGTCGCCGGACTCCTCGTCGATGGCGATCAGCAGGTCGGGGTTCTCGGCCCGCAGCGCGGCGGTGAGGGCGGCCAGCTGGCCGAGGTCGGCCACGTTGCGGTCGAACAGCGCGACCGAGCCGAGGCCGGCCGCGAGGTGGCGGCGCAGCCACTCCGGCGGCTCGGTGCCGACGAAGCCGGGCTGGAGGACGGTCAGCGCGTCGCGGTGCAGCTGGTCGGAGGCCGGGAGGGTGGGAACGAGGATGCTCACGATGGGATCAGCCCTTCACGGCGCCGTCGGTGAGGCCACCGACCGCCTTGCGCTGCAGGAAGACGAACAGGATCAGCACCGGGAGGGCGAACAGCGTCGACGCCGCCATGGTGGCGCCCCAGTCGTTGCCGAAGGCGGTCTGGAACGAGGACAGCCACAGCGGCAGGGTCTGGCCGTCGGTCTTGTTGATGATGAGGACGAGCGGGAACTCGTTCCAGGCGGTGATGAAGCCGAACAGCGAGGTGGACATCAGGCCCGGCGCCAGCAGCGGGAAGATCACCTTCACGAAGGCCTGGGTGCGGGTGCAGCCGTCCACCATGGCCGACTCCTCCAGTTCCTTCGGGACCGCCGCGATGAATCCGCGCAGGGTCCAGATGGTGAAGGGCAGCACCATCATCATGTAGAAGGCGGTGAGCGGGACGAGGCTGTTCAGCATCTCGTTGTCGCGGGAGATCAGGTAGACCGCGATGGTCATGACCTCCCAGGGCGCCATCTGCGCGGCCATGATGACCAGCACGAAGGCCTTGCGGCCGCGGAAGCGCATCCGGGCGACGGCGAAGGCGGCCAGGGTGGCGATCACCAGCGAGATGACCACCGCGAGCACGGTGACGATGAAGCTGTTGGCGGTGTACGTCCAGAACTTCGGCACGTTGACCGCGGTCTTGAAGTGCTCCAGGGTCGCGTCGAGCGGCACGAACACCGGCGTCTTGCTGATGATGTCCTTGGACGGCTTGAAGGCCGTGCTGATCATCCAGTAGACGGGGAACGCGAAGAAGACGAAGAGGACGACCGCGACGACGTTGGGCCAGGTGCGTCCGATGAGCGAGCGCCTCACAGCTCGTCCTCCTGCTTCAGAATGATCCGGAAGTAGTACGCCATCAGGACGCCCAGGATCAGGATGGTGAGCACCGCGATCGCGGCACCGGTGCCGTAGTGCTGGCGGCCCGAGCCCTCCAGGAAGGCGTGGATCGGCAGGGTGCGGGTGAGCCCGTCGGGACCGCCGGCCTTGATCGCGTAGATCTGGGTGAAGGCCTTGAAGATCCAGATGACCTCGAGGAAGGTCGTGGCGAGGAAGAACGGCTTGAGGTTGGGGAACATCACCGCGGTGAAGATCTTCACCGGCCCCGCGCCGTCCATCCGGGCCGCCTCGTAGAGCTCCTTGGGGATGGTGGTCAGCGCCGCGTACATGTTGAACGCCACGAACGGGATCGAGCCCCAGACCAGCAGCAGGAGGATCACGAAGAAGGTCGAGTACTGGCTGCCGGTCCAGTTGTAGGCGGCCATCGAGTGCCAGCCCAGGGCGTCGAGCAGCCAGTTGACGACACCGAACCGGGTCTCGAACAGCCAGGTGTACACGGTGGTCGAGGCGACCACCGGCATCGCCCAGGCGAGCAGCAGGCCGATCGACAGCAGCAGCCGCATCTTCTTGCCGAGCCGGTTGAGCAGCAGGCCGACCAGCGCGCCGCCGACCATGATCAGGAAGACGTTCAGCACCGTGAAGGCGACCGAGCGGCCGGTGACGGCCCAGAACTGCTCGTCCTTGAGCTGCTCGGTGTAGTTCTCGAAGCCGTTCCACTCGGTCAGGTGCTGGACGAGCTGGCGCGCGTTCAGGTTCTGGAACGAGACCAGGACGGTCTTCAGCAGGGGCCAGCCCAACAGGGCCAGGGTGGCCAGAGTGGCCGGCAGGAGCAGCAGGTACGGCGCGAACCGGGAGCCGATGCTCCGCCCGTCCGCCGGTCTGGCGCTCTTCTTCTTCGCGGTGCCGGCGCCGCCGCTGCGGGCGGCGCTCGTCTCAATAGTGGCCACAGCAGCCTTCCCTGACTCCGGGGACTGTGTCTGCACCCGCTCCGAATGCACAGCCATCGTTCTCTCTTCCTGACAACCCGACCACGACGGACAGGCGCCGCCCACCGGCCCCCCGCCGGGAGCCGGTGAGCGACGCCGCTCGACTGCTACTGCTTGGCGTTGAGACGCTTGGCGATCTCGTCGTCCGCCTTCTTGGCGGCGGCGGCGTAGTCGCCGGTCAGGGCAGCGGTCAGGAACTCCTTGATCGGGTTCGGGTCGTTCTCGACGCTCGCCCAGTTCGGGGTGGTCGGGGTGATGCCACCGACGACCGCGGCCAGCTTCGCGGCGGACGCGAAGTCACCGACGACCTTGTCGTTCAGCGCCGTCTTGTTCGGGATGAGACCCGAGGCGGCGACGATGCCCTCGTTCTTGTCGTTGAGGGCGACCTTCAGGAAGTCCTTGGCCATGTCGGTGTTCTTGCTGGCCGAGGCGACGGCCAGGTTCGAGCCGCCGAGGAAGGCGCCGGAGGGCTTGTCGGCGGTCTTGCCCGGGAGCGGGAAGAAGCCGATCTTGTCCTTGGCCATGGCCTTCTCGTCCGGGAGCTCCCAGCCGAGGCCGATCATCGCGCCGACGTCACCCTTGCCGAAGACGTCCTTCTGCTGCGGCTTGGCCTCGTCCTTGTCCTTGGCACCCGTGGTCGAGTAGCCCTGGAGCTTCTTGTAGACGTCGAACGCCTTCTGCGCCTCGGGGGTCGACAGACCGCCGGTCCACTTGTCGCCGTCCTTCTTCGCCAGCTTGCCGCCCTCGCTGGTGAGGAGACCGAAGTAGACGTACCACTCCTGGCCCGGCATGTAGATCGGGTCGGCGACGCCCTCGGTGGTCTTGAGCTTCTCCAGCGAGGTGTAGAACTCGTCCAGCGTCTTCGGGATGCTCAGACCGGCCTTGGTCCAGAGGTCCTTGTTGTAGGAGACGACGCGGTTGGTGACGTACCACGGGGCGGCGTACTGCTTGCCGTCCAGGATCGCGGACTCGCTCTGGTTGGCGGCCCAGTCGGCACCGCCGATGGCGGCCTTGTCCTTGGTGATGTCGAGCAGACCACCGGTGGCGGCGTAGCCCGCGGTCTGGGTGTTGCCGACCTCGAGGACGTCGACGGAACCCTCGGAGAGCGCGGCGGTGACCTTGGGACCGATGCCGGTCCACTCCTGGGTCTGGAACTCGACCTTGGAGCCCGGGTAGGTCGACTCGAACTCGGTCTTGACCGAGTCCTCCCAGCCCTTGGGGGCCGAGCCGGTCATCAGCCACACCTTGAGCGTCTTGCCGTTGTAGTCCTTCTTGCCGGCCGCGGCGGTCGAGCTGCCGGACGCGGAGTTGCTGCCGCTGTCGTCCTTCTTGGCGTCCGAGCCACAGGCCGCGAGACCAACAACCATGGCCGCGACGCCGACCGCCGCGATGAGCTGACGCTTCACGCCATCCTCCTGAGGGATGCCTGGTTACCCCCGTCGGGTGGCAGCGGCATACCCACACGAGGTGGGAGGAATGGTGCCGCGGACTCCATCGAACGGGTGGGGGGATTCATAGTGACCGGCCTAGTGGTGTAGACCAGATGCCTGGAGCTTGGCCTAGACCAATGGGCCTGTCAACGGCTGTTCGACCGATCAGGACCACCCGTTATCAAGCCGACACCGCACATCGTTCATCGCGTGATGAGGTATTCGTTCCGTAGCCATACATGCAACGATGTGAGCCGTTAATGAAGTGGCGAGGCCCCCCGGGGGCCCCGCGAGAAGCGGGAGACACGTCCGATGAGCAGCGACGGGGGCAGCACGGCCCAGGTCAACGACCCCCAGGCGAAGAGCCTCGCCGCCCAGGGCGGCTCGGACCCGACCGCCAGGGTGCCGAAGTACTACGGCCTCAAGCGCCACCTGCTGCAGCTCACCGAGACCCAGCCCGCCGGTACCCCGGTACCGCCCGAACGGGCACTGGCGGCGCAGTTCGACACCTCGCGCACCACCGTCCGGCAGGCCCTGCAGGAGCTCGTCGTCGAGGGGCGGCTCGAGCGCATCCAGGGCAAGGGCACCTTCGTCGCCAAGCCCAAGGTCGCCCAGGCCCTCCAGCTGACCTCCTACACCGAGGACATGCGCGCCCAGGGGCTGGAGCCCACCTCCCGGCTGATCGAGATCGGCTACATCACCGCCGACGACCGGCTGGCCCCGCTGCTGGACATCAAGCCCGGCGGCCGGGTGCTGCGGATCGAGCGCCTGCGGCTGGCCAACGGCGACCCGATGGCCATCGAGGTGGCCCATCTGTCCGCCAAGCGCTTCCCGGCCCTGCGCCGCAACCTGGCCAAGCACAACTCCCTCTACACGGCGCTGCGCGAGGTCTACGGGGTGACCGTGGCCGAGGCCGAGGAGACCATCGAGACCACCCTGGCCGACCCGCGCGAGGCCGGGCTGCTCGGCTCCGACCTCGGCCTGCCGATGCTCCAGCTGTCCCGGCACTCCTTCGACGCCGAGGGCGACCCGGTCGAGTGGGTCCGCTCGATCTACCGGGGCGACCGCTACAAGTTCATCACCCGCCTCCAGCGGCCCGAGCCGGCGTAGCGTACGGCCTCCCGCACCGCCCCAGCTGCTTTCCGCACCACCCTCCACCGCTTCCGGGCCCCGGCGTACGCGCCGGGGCCCGCGGTGCGTCCGGGGCGCACGACAGGTCCGGATGGCGGGAATCTGCACCGATCCGGTGACATGGATCACGCGATGCTCTAGATTCCGCATCCATACTGACTGCCGATCACCAGTGGTGCTGCTCGGCGGGCCACGGGGGTGTGCGGTTCCCCGGGGCTGCGGCGCCGGCGAGGTGAGACCCTCCGGAGCGGAGCCGAACCATGTCGTCAGATCTCGACACCGACCTGCCTGTCATGCCCGAGCCAGAAGAGCCACCGGGTCACCTCCTGCCGGCGGTCACCCCCGAGCGGGTGCTGGCCGTGCTCGCCCTGCTGGTGCCGATCGTCGCGATGCTCTGGGTGGGCTCGTACGACAAGCTCGGCCCCGAGGTGGGCGGCGTCCCCTTCTTCTACTGGTACCAGCTGCTCTGGGTACCTGCCTCGGCCGTCTTCACGGTCGCGGCCTACCTGCTGATCAACCGCGACGAGAAGGCCCGCCGGGCCGCCCGCGCCGGGAAGGCGGGTGAGGTCCGGTGAACGGGGTCAACGTGCCCGCGCTGACGGTCTTCGTCCTCTTCTTCCTGCTGGTCACCGTGATGGGCTTCCTGGCCTCCCGGTGGCGGCGCGCCGACAACGCCCACCACCTGGACGAATGGGGCCTGGGCGGACGCAGCTTCGGGACCTGGGTCACCTGGTTCCTGCTGGGCGGCGACCTCTACACCGCCTACACCTTCGTGGCCGTGCCCGCCGCGGTCTACGCGACCGGTGCGGCGGGCTTCTTCGCCGTCCCCTACACGATCATCGCCTACCCGCTGGTCTTCCTCTTCCTCCCCCGGCTCTGGTCGGTCTCCCGGGTGCACGGCTACGTCACGCCCGCCGACTTCGTGCGCGGGCGGTACGGCTCCCGGCCGCTGTCGCTGATGGTCGCGCTGACCGGCATCCTCGCCACCATGCCGTACATCGCGCTCCAGCTGGTCGGCATCCAGGCGGTGCTGGACGTGCTGGGCGTCGGCGGCGGCGAGAACGCCAACTGGTTCGTCAAGGACCTGCCGCTGTTCATCGCCTTCGGGGTGCTCGCCGCGTACACCTACTCCTCCGGGCTGCGCGCGCCGGCACTGATCGCCTTCGTCAAGGACGCCCTCGTCTACGTGGTGATCATCGTCGCGGTGATCTACATCCCGATCCGGCTCGGCGGCTACGGCCACATCTTCGACGCGGTCGGCGAGAAGTTCGCCGCGCCCAAGTCCGGTGGCTCGCTCACCGTGCCGGAGAACAAGCAGTGGACGTACGCGACGCTGGCGCTCGGCTCGGCGATGGCCCTGTTCATGTACCCGCACTCGGTCACCGGCGTGCTGGCCAGCAAGTCCCGCAACACCGTGCGCCGGAACATGGCGATCATGCCCGCCTACTCGCTGATGCTCGGCCTGCTGGCGCTGCTCGGCTTCATGGCGATCGCGGCCGGTGTCGGCCAGGGCGACAAGGGCTTCAACACCCAGCTCTCGGTGCCGCAGCTGTTCGAGAACATGTTCCCCGACTGGTTCACCGGCGTCGCCTTCGCCGCGATCGGGATCGGCGCGCTGGTCCCGGCCGCGATCATGTCCATCGCGGCGGCGAACCTGTTCACCCGCAACGTCTACAAGGAGTTCCTGAAGCCGGCCGCCACCCCGGCCGACGAGACCCGGGTCGCCAAGCTGGTCTCGCTGCTCGTCAAGGTCGGCGCGCTGGTCTTCGTGCTCGGCATGGACAAGCAGGCGGCGATCAACCTCCAGCTGCTCGGCGGTCTGTGGATCCTGCAGACCTTCGTCTCCATCGTCGGCGGCCTGTTCACCCGCTGGTTCCACCACTGGGCACTGCTGGCCGGCTGGGCGGCCGGCATGGTCTACGGCACCTGGAAGGCCTACGGGATCGCCAGCCCCAAGACCAAGCACTTCGGCGGGAACGCGGCCGAGATCCCCGGCATCGGCGAGATCGGCTACATCGGGCTCACCGCCTTCGTGCTCAACCTGCTGGTCGCGGTGGTGCTGACGCTGGTCCTGCGCGCCGTCGACGCGCCCCCCGGGACGGACGAGACCCGGCCGGGCGACTACAGCGCCGAGAGCGGCGACGTGGAGCCGAAGAACGCGCCGGAGCCCGTGGCAGCGCGCTGATACGTGCTGTGCGCGCCCTGTGTTCGCGCCGTCCCCTCCGTCAACACTGGAGGGGACGGCGCGATCATATGTATGAACGGCCGCGTGATTTGGGCACCACACCAGGGCACCAACCAGACCGGACCGACAGCCGGCCGGCAACTGATCGACCCACGGGGAGCGGCGGCAATGGCAGAACTCGGCACCACCCTCAACGGCCAGCACCACCACACCGACGGACGGCACCGGACGGCCGCCCCGCACCGGCCCGCCGGTCCCACCGCGGCTCCCGGCCTGTCCTCCGTCCCCTCCGTCCTGATCGCCACCCGCCACGGCGAGTCCACCGCCAACGTCGAGTTCCAGCACGCCGAGGCGGCCGGCGCGCTCAGCGTCCCGATCAGCTGCCGGGACGCGGACATCCCGCTCTCGATGCACGGCCAGCAGCAGGCGCAGGCCCTCGGCCGCTGGTGGGCCGGGCTGCCGAGCGCCGACCGGCCGCGCAGCGTCTGGTGCTCGCCGTACGTGCGCACCGCCGAGACCGCCCGGATCGCGCTCGCCCAGGCCGCCGGCCTCGGCGCCGTCCCGGTCTCGCTCGCCGTCCGCTACGACGAGCGGCTGCGCGACCGCGAGCTCGGCGTCCTGGAGATGCTCACCAGGGCCGCCATCGAGGCCGACCACCCCGGGGAGGCGGCCCGGCGGCGGAAGATGGGCGAGCTGTACTACCGCCCGCCCGGCGGCGAGTCCTGGGCCGACGTGGCGCTGCGGGTGCGCAGCGTGCTGCGCGACATCTGCGCCGAGGACGCCGGGCGGCCGGTCCTGCTGGTCGCGCACGACTGCACCGTGCTCATGCTCCGCTACGCGCTGGACCGGCTCTCCGAGGAGCAGCTGACCGCGCTGGAGCCGGTGCGCAACTGCTCCACCAGCCTCTGGCGCGCCGAGGCCGGCCGGCTGCGGCCGGAGCACTGGAACACCACCGGGCACCTGGAGCCCACGGACTGAACGGAGCCCGCGGACCGCCGGACGGGGGCGGCGGGCCCGGGGCGGCGGACCGGGCGGACGGCGGCCCCCGGGCCCGGACGGCGACCCGGGCGGCGGCCCTCAGGCCCGGACGGCGACCCTGGCGGCGGGCTCGGCGAAGCAGCGCCGGTAGGCCAGCGGTGTGGTGCCCAGCCGGCGGCCGAAGTGGTGCCGCAGGGTGGCCGCGTTGCCGAAGCCGCAGCGGGCGGCGATCGTGTCCACCGGCTCGCTGGTCGACTCCAGCAGCCGCTGGGCGAGCAGCAGCCGCTGCCCGATCAGCCAGCGGTGCGGGGTGGTGCCGGTCTCCTGGTGGAAGCGCCGGGCGAAGGTGCGCGGCGACATGTGGACCCGTCCGGCCAGCTGCTCGACGGTCGACTCCTCGTCCAGGTGGTGGCGCATCCAGTCGAGCAGCGGAGCCAGTGAATCGCCGTCCCCCTCCGGCAGCGGCCGGTAGACGAACTGGGCCTGCCCGCCCTCCCGGTGCGGGGCCACCACCATCCGGCGGGCGATGCCCCGGGCCACCTCGGCGCCCTGCACCCGGCGGACCAGGTGCAGACAGGCGTCGATGCCGGCCGCGGTACCGGCGGAGGTGATCACCGGGTCGTCGTCCACGTACAGGACGTCCGGCTCGACGGTGGTCCGCGGGTAGCGGGCGGCGAGTTCGGCGCTGTACCGCCAGTGCGTGGTGGAGCGGCGGCCGTCCAGCAGTCCGGCGGCGCCGACCACGAACGCGCCGCTGCAGATGGACAGCACCCGGGCGCCGCGGGCGTGGGCCGCCCGCAGTGCCTCCAGCAGCGGTTCCGGGTACTCCCGGCTGATGGTGGTGGCCGTGACCACCACCAGGTCGGCGGCGGCGATCCGCTCGGGGCCGTGCGGGACGTCGATGGTGAAGCCGGCATGGGTGCGGTGCGGGCCGGGGCGGGCGCCGGCGATCGCGAAGTCGTAGCCGGGCAGTCCGTCCTCGGTCCGGTCCAGGCCGAACACCTCGCAGGCCACCCCGAGCTCGAAGGGGTGGACCTCTTCCATCACGACCGCGACCACGTTCTTGAGCATGCCGACAGGGTAGCCCCGGCGTTGGCAGTTTTTCGATGCATTCGGTCATTCCTGCCACTCGTCCGTCGTCGGCGCCGACGGGAGAGTGGAGACATGGATTCCGACACGCTCGCCAGCGCACTGGCCCTGCTCGGGACGGTCGGCGGTTTCGGTCTGCTCGGTGCCCTGATCGGACGCGAGGTGGCCGGGCAGAAGGCCACCGGACGCGACAACTGGCACCGCCAGGGCGGTTACCCCGTCGACCCCGCCCTGCCCGACCGGCTGCACGGCACCATGCCCGCCGCCTCGCTCCGCCCGTCCGCCGACCCCGCCGCCTCAGCCGCTCCCGTCACTTCCACCACTTCCGCCCATCCCGCCGCTCCCGCCGGCGGCGCCGATGCCGGACCCCCGCTCTCCGTCCTCCCCGGTGGCTCCGGCAGACTGGCCGGATGGACATCGTCATCCGCCCGGCCCGGCCCGAGGAGTTCGAGGAAGCCGGCCGCATAACCGTCGAGGCCTTCGTCGGCGACGGCCACACCGCACCCGACGGCGACTACGTCCACCGGCTGCGCGACGCGGCCCGCCGGGCCGCGGAGGCCGAACTCCTGGTCGCGGTCGACCCGGCCACCGGCACCGTCCTCGGCTGCGTCACCTTCGCGGTCGGCGGCACCACCTGGGCGGACATCGCCACCCCGGAGGAGGGCGAGATCCGGATGCTGGCCACCGCGGCGGCCGCCCGCGGGCGCGGCGTCGGCGAGGCACTGGTCCGCGCCGCGCTCGCCCGCAGCCGCGAACTCGGTCTGGCCGGGATGGCGTTCTCCACCCAGCCGGCGATGACCACCGCCCACCGGATCTACCAGCGGGTCGGCTTCGTCCGCGCCCCCGGGCGGGACTGGTCTCCGGTGCCGGGCGTCGATCTGATGGTCTACAGCATGGTGTTCTGAGCGGCTGTCGGGCACCGGCCGGACGACGTCCGAGGCCAGGGTTGCGATCCACCATCGGGTATGACGATCGGATTTGGGCGCTGCTAGGATCCGCCGCATGACGACGGGGAACACGCCGGCTGGCTGGTACGACGATCCTTCCGGCCAGCCCAATACGGAACGCTGGTGGGACGGTTCCGCGTGGAGCGGCCGCACCCGGCCCAAGTCCGCGGCCGACGCCGCGACGGTGGGCTCCGGGACCGGCGGCGCCCCGGGCCAGGGCGTGCCGGGCGCGTTCGGCCCCGCCCCCTCGGTCGCCGCGACGCCCACGGTGGTCACGCCCGCCGCCGCGCCGGCCGCTCCGCAGCCGTTCACGCCGACCTCCGTCGTGTTCGAGACCGTCGAGCCCAACACCGGCCGCCGCAAGCTGCTGCTCGGCGTCGGCGCCGTCCTGCTCTCCGTGGTCATGGCGGGCGCCGGCTACGTCGTCGGCCACCGGAGCGCCGACAAGGGCACCGACTCCCCGCAGGCCGGCGGCAGCGCGAACCCCACCAGCACCGCCGACCCCAAGAGCCCCAACGGCTTCATGGGCGCCACCCTGACCGGAGGTCAGCAGTTCCCCGGCGGGAAGCAGGTGACCGGCCAGGAGTCGAAGATGAACTTCCTGCTGCCGGCCGACTGGCAGGTCCAGAGCGACGCCAAGAACCCCACCGACGTGCGTTACGCGGTCTCCCCGTACGCCTGCGTCGGCCACGGCAGCGGCGCCTGCACCCGCGGCCTGGTGGTCCAGAACCTCCGGGTGTTCAACGGCGGCTGGGCCGACCCGAAGTCCATGGTCCTCGGCATGGGCCAGCTGCTCTACAACACCCGCTTCGGCTCCGACGCGCCCGCGCCGCCCGAGCCGCTGAAGCAGTCCGCCGTCAAGATCCAGGGCATGGACGGCTACCTGGCGCTCTGGCACGTGCCGATGTCCAGCGGCTCCTCGACGCCCGACGCCTACTGCGGCGTCCTCGAGGTGACCCCGGCGGCCGGTGCCACCACCGTGCCGGTGCTGCAGATCTGCCTCGACCAGGCCCCCGAGGCGCCGGCCCTGACGCTGATGGACCAGATCGCCAACTCGGTGAAGATCACCCCCTGATCCGGAAACATCCGGACGAACGGGGTCCGGAGGCTCTCCCCGCCCCCCGGTGACCCGTCACCGGGGGGTGCCCTTATGCTCACTAGCGGCCACCGGGCCCGCCGCCCACACGGCGGGCACCACGGACGCGGCCCGCACCGCGGGCACCGCGGACGCACCGGCCGGACGAGAACGACCGCAGCCGCCCGATCACGGGGCGGCCCACAACGGGGGATTGGGCTGGTGGACTCCACCGACGAACGGACGACGCACACCGGCGGCCGGCGCGGACGAGGACGCCACAGCAGACTCCTCCCCGAGGCCCCGCACGAGCGGCGGGCGACCCGCAGCCAGTCCCGCAACGCCTCGGCCCGGCGCAACTACCTGGCCTGCGCCGAGGCCACCGGCCCGCTGCGGGACGGCGAGGGCGTCGACACGGTCCGCTACCGCACCGTCTCCTCCCCCGGCGTCAAGGTCGTGCTGACCCTGCTGGTCGCCCTGAACGCGGTGGCCGGCCTGGTGTTCGTCGGCTGGCTGCTGCTGCCCTCGCACATACCCGGGCCGGGCGTCGGCTGGTCCCCGGACTGGCGGATCAACGTCGCCCGGCTCTGCTTCTGCGCCGTGGTCACCGTCGAACTGGTGCGGCTCGTCCAGAACCTCGCGGTCTGGGTGTTCGCCTTCCGCGCCAAGGACCCGATACCCGTCACGGCCCCGCCCGGCCTCAAGGTCGCGGTGCTCACCACCATCGTGCCGTCCAAGGAGCCGATCGAGATCGTCGAGCAGACCCTCGCGGCCATGCTGGAGATCGAGTACGACGGCGAGGTCGACGTCTGGATCCTCGACGAGGGCGACGACGACCGGGTGAAGGCGATGGCCGCCCGGCTCGGCGTGCACCACTTCAGCCGCAAGGGCCGGCCCGAGTACAACCGGGCCGAGGGCGAGTTCCGGGCGAAGACCAAGTCCGGCAACCACAACTCCTGGCGGGCCGAGCACGAGCACAAGTACGACGTGGTGGCCCAGATGGACCCGGACCACGTCCCCCTGGCGTGCTTCCTGGAACGCACCCTCGGCTACTTCCGCGACCCCGACACCGCCTTCGTGGTCGCCCCCCAGGTGTACGGCAACATGTACGACAACTGGGTCGCGCACGGCGCCTCCGTGCAGCAGTACCTCTTCTCCGGCCTGGTCGAGCGCGGCGGCAACGGCATGGACGCCCCGCTGCTGATCGGCACCAACCACCTCTACCGGCCCGCCGCCTGGCAGCAGATCGGCGGCTACCAGGACTCGATCATCGAGGACCACCTGACCAGCATGCGGGTGCAGGCCACCGAGAACCCGGCCACCGGACGCCGCTGGAAGGGCGTCTACACCCCCGACGTGCTGGCCGTGGGCGAGGGCCCGACCTCCTGGACCGACTACTTCAACCAGCAGAAGCGCTGGGCGTTCGGCATCTGGGAGATCCTGCTGAAGACCCGGCTGCGCAAGGGCATCCGGCTGCGGACGCGCCAGCGGGTGCTGTACGGGCTGGTCCAGTTCTACTACCCCAGCGTGGCCGTGACCACCGTCCTGGGCAGCCTCGCCACCGGTGTCTACCTGGCCTGCGGGATCACCTCGATCCAGCTCGACACCGTGCTCTGGGCCTCGCTCTGGGGTGCCAGCATGGGCAGCTGGTTCCTGCTCTGGCTCTGGCTGCGGCGCTTCAACCTGGCCGCCCACGAGCGGCGCGAGATCGGCATGGCCGGCATGGGCCTGGCCCTGTTCGCCGGACCGGTGTACCTCGCGGCCGCGATCGCCGCGCTGCTGCGCCGCCCGCTGGCCTACGCGGTGACCGCCAAGGGCGACCTGCGCAGTGCCGAGCGGCTGTCGACCTTCCGGCTGCACCTGCTGTGGGCCGCCGTCGCGGCCGGACTGCTCGCCGCGAGCTTCACCCTGCACCACGGCATCTGGCTGCTGCGGTTCTGGGCCGGCCTCAGCATGTTCACCGGCATCGCGCCGCCGGTCATCTCCGTCGTCAGCGCGCGCCGGATCGCCCGGGCCGAGCGCCGGGCCGCCGCCGGGCTGCCCGCCCCGCGCCGCGCCGCCGAGGCCGACGACCGTGCCGCGGACGAGACGGACGACGAGGCCGAACCGGTCGGACCCGACAGGCACGGAACAGCCGCGAGAGGCCCCGGGACGGACCCCGAGCGGGAACTCGCGGGGCTGCTGGAGCCGGCCCCGGCCGGCGGCGGCCGGAAGGGCGGTCGCTGATGCTGCGGATCACCGTGCCCCGGATCGTCGGCCTGCTCGCACTCACGCTGCTGGTCAGCTACGCCTTCGTGCTGGCGCCGAAGTACAACGCCCGCCACGCGCCCGAGCCCTACGCCTTCTCCGGCAAGGCGCCGACCGCGATGCCGGACTGGCTGGTCGCCGCACTGGCCGAGCCGGCCCCGACCGCCACCACCGGCGCCGCGGCACCCACCGGCAGCCCCGTCGCGCCCCCCGCGCCCACGCCCGCCCCGACGGGCGGCGAGACCGCGGGCAGCCCCGCCCCGGCGCCCGCCGAACCGTCCCCGGCAGCCCCGGCCCCGGCCCCGTTCCCTGCCCCCGGCGGCGCCTTCATGGGCCTCATGACCAAGGCCGGCCCCTACGACCTCGCCCCGGTCGAGGAGTTCGCGACCGCGGTGAAGCACCAGCCGAACGTGCTGGAGTTCTCCGTCGGCTGGTGGGACAAGCGGTTCGACCGCCGGGTCTTCGACACCGTGGCCGAGCGCGGCATCATGCCGATGGTCGCCTGGGAGCCCTGGGACTTCCACAAGGAGTCCAAGGTCGACAAGCTCCGGGGCGAACAGCCGGACTACGCGCTGAGCCGCATCGTCGGCGGCGAGTTCGACTCCTACATCAAGCAGTGGGCGGAGGGCGTCAAGAGCCTCGGCTACCCGATCGCCCTGCGCTTCGCCCACGAGATGAACGGCTACTGGTACCCGTGGGCCGAGCAGGCCAACGGCAACCGCCGGGGCCAGTACGTGCAGGCCTGGAAGCACGTCCACGACCTCTTCCGGCAGGCCGGCGCGGACAAGGTGGTCTGGGTGTGGAGCCCGAACATCGACTACGAGAACGCCACCCCGCTGGACTCGCTCTACCCCGGTGACGACTACGTCGACTGGATCGGGCTGTCCGGCTACTACGGCACCGTCGGCCTGGAGAAGTACGCCTCCTTCGAGCAGATCTTCGAACCGACGCTGAAGAAGCTGAGGACCTTCAGCCAGAAGCCCGTGGTGATCACCGAGACCGCCGCCACCGACAGCTCCGGCCAGAAGGCCCGCTGGATCACCGAGATGTTCGAGCAGCTCCCCCGGCACCCGGACATCATCGGCCTGATCTGGTACGAGGCGGTCAAGGAGGTCGACTGGCGGGTCACCGCGTCCGGCGCGGCCAGTGCGGCGTACGCGGCCGGCGTCGCCGCACCCCGGTACGCCGGGCAGTGGAGCGTCCGCTCGCAGCCGCTGCTCACCGTGCCGCCGCCCCCGCCGCCCGCCGCTCCGCCCGCCGTCACCCCCTCGCCGTCGGCCCCGGCGGCGCCCTCGCCGAGCGCCAAGCCGACCGGCGGTACCGGCACCAAGCCCTCCGGGGCGCCCGTCCCGACCCGGAAGCCGACCGCCACCAAGCCGCGCAGCTCCCCGGCGGCCGACGCCGGATAGCCCCGGCCGACCGCGGGCCCGACCCACCGCGGGCCCGTCCGCCCGCGGGAGGCCGCCGGGCACCGGCCGGCCCGTACACCGAACACCAGTACCCGGAACACCGGTACCGGAACACCAGTCCCCGTTGGGAGGCGAAGAGCATGGTCCGCCCGTTCCTGCCCGGCCCCGGGCGTCCCCGGCCGCGCGCCTGGTGGTGGCTCGCGCCCACCGCCCTCCTGGTGCTCTGCCTGTGCGCCGTGCTGATCCCGCGCGAGAGCGCCCCCTCGACCGCCGCCGTCGCCCCGCCGCCGCCCCCGCTGAGCTCGGCCGAGCCGGGCGAGCTGTGCTCCACCGCGCAGAACCGCTACCCCTCGCAGCCGGTCGACTCCGGGCGCTACGTCATCAACCCCAACGAGTGGAACGCCACCGGCGGCCTGTGCGTGCACGGCGGCAGCGACAGCGCCGCCTTCACGGTCACCCGCAGCGCCGTCGCCCGCGGCAACCTCACCGACCCGGCCCGCGGCCCCGGCGCCTACCCCCACATCAGCACCCCGCTCGGCGGCGACGGCGTCAGCCCGCTGCCCATCGCCGTCGACGACCTGCGGTACGCCACCAGCACCTGGCGCACCACCCAGGTGGACGGCGGCGTCTGGAACGCCTCCTACGACCTCTGGTACAGCACCACCCGGGGCAGCTGCTCGTTCACCGAGAGCGCCGAGGTGATGATCTGGCTGCGCGGCAACGGCACCTCGCCGTTCGGCAAGCAGTCCGGCGAGCTGCGCAGCGGCGGCCAGGCCTACCGGGTGTACGAGGCGCCGAAGAAGAGCAGCCACACCCTGATCACCTACGAGGCGGCCTCCGCCACCAACGTCGTCACCGACCTCGACCTGCGCGCCTTCACCCGCGACGCGGTCCAGCGCGGCTACGTCCCGGCCGGCTCGTACCTGTGCGCCGTCCAGGCCGGCTTCGAGATCTGGGAGGGCGGCGCGGGCCTCGGCACCGACACGTTCTCGTTCGAGGTCGCCGCGGGCCGTCCCAGCGGCGCGATCACCTCCGCGGTGCCCGGCTACTGCCTGGACAGCCGGGTGGCGGGCGATCCGGCCGCGATCGGCGCCGCCACCTGCGACGGCTCCCCGGCGCAGAGCTGGACCATGGGCGAGGACGGCTCGGTGAGCCAGGCCGGACGCTGTCTGGAGGACCCCGACATCGGGTTCCCGGTCCTCACCGGCTGCACCCGCAGACCCGACCAGCGGTGGCGGGCCAACGACGCCGGGCAGCTGCTCAACGAGGACTCCGGGAAGTGCCTGGAGAACCCCGCGACGGGCCCCACGGGCACCGGGAACGGCCCCCAGGTGCGGATGAGGCTGTGCGCCGCCAAGCCCGCCCAGGAGTGGCACAGGCCGCTCTGAGGGGCGCCGAAAGCCCCCGCAGCCTATCGCACCCGACCCGCGACACGCAGCGCCGCGACACTACATGTGGTGCTTCGTCGGACGAGCGCCACTAGATGTATGCTCACTCCTGCTGTCGAAGCAGGGGAACCCGGTGTGAATCCGGGACTGCCCCGCAGCGGTGTGCGGCCGCCTCCCCCGGGAGCCCGCGAGTCCGAGTACCTGCCGACAGCGTGCCGGCGCCTCCCCGCAGAGGCCATGCGCACCAGCACCAATTTCCGGGCCTCGCGGGCGGGCCGGGGACGAATCGCGCGCGGCGCCCACGGGCTCGCGCGGCGTACTCCCCTGCCCCGAACGGTCCGGTCCCCGATCCACCTCCGTCGACCGCCGCCAGGAGAGAAGCGCCTTGACCACCGCTGCCTCAGTCGTCCTGCCCGCCCAGGGTTCCAGCTCCGTCCCCGCCGACCCGACGGTCGCCGACCCCGGCGGTTCGCTCCTGCGGCTTCTCACCGACCGCAGCGCCGACCTCCCCCAGGTGGACCCCGGTCACGTCGCCGCCGCCGCGCTCCGCGGCCGCCACGCCGGCTCCGACTTCGCCGAGCTGCGCGGCCTCGCCGTCGACGCCGCCGCGTCGATGATCGCCGAGGACCCGCAGTACTCGAAGCTCGCGGCCCGGCTGCTCGCGCTGGAGATCGTCGACGAGGCGGCGACCCAGGGCGTGGTCTCCTTCTCCACCTCGATCGCCGTCGGCCACGCCGAGGGCCTGATCGGTGACACCACCGCCGCCTTCGTCGCCAAGCACACCGCCACCCTGGACGCGCTGGTCGACACCAAGGGCGACGACCGGTTCGAGTACTTCGGCCTGCGCACCGTCCAGAGCCGCTACCTGCTGCGCCACCCGATCACCCGCAAGGTCGTCGAGACCCCCCAGTACTTCCTGCTCCGTGTCGCCTGTGGCCTGGCGGTCGGCGACACCGAGCAGTCGGTCCGCGAGGTCGCCGAGCTGTACCGCCTGATGAGCCGGCTGGAGTACCTGACCTCCTCGCCGACCCTCTTCAACTCCGGCACCCGGCACCCGCAGATGTCCAGCTGCTACCTGCTGGACTCGCCGCTGGACAACCTGGACTCGATCTACTCCCGCTACGCGCAGATCGCCCGGCTGTCCAAGCACGCCGGCGGCATCGGCCTGTCCTACTCCCGGATCCGCTCCCGCGGCTCGCTGATCCGCGGCACCAACGGCAAGTCCAACGGCATCGTGCCGTTCCTGCGCACCCTCGACTCCTCGGTCGCCGCCGTCAACCAGGGCGGCCGCCGCAAGGGCGCGGCCTGCGTCTACCTGGAGACCTGGCACGCGGACATCGAGGAGTTCCTCGAGCTGCGCGACAACACCGGTGAGGAGGCGCGCCGCACCCACAACCTGAACCTGGCGCACTGGATCCCGGACGAGTTCATGCGCCGGGTGAACGCCAACGCCGACTGGTCGCTGTTCTCCCCCGCCGACGTGCCCGAGCTGGTCGACCTGTGGGGCGCCGAGTTCGACGAGGCGTACCTGAAGGCCGAGCTGGCCGGCAAGGCCGTCCGCACCATCCCCGCACAGACCCTCTACGCCCGGATGATGCGCACCCTGGCGCAGACCGGCAACGGCTGGATGACCTTCAAGGACGCCTCCAACCGCGCCGCCAACCAGACCGCGCTGCCGGGCCGCACGGTGCACAGCTCCAACCTCTGCACCGAGATCCTCGAGGTCACCGACGACTCCGAGACCGCGGTCTGCAACCTCGGCTCGGTCAACCTCGGCGCCCACGTCGCCGCCGGTGCCACCGCCGCCGACCTGCTGAACGCGATGGACTGGGACCGGCTGGACGCGACCGTCCGCACCGCCGTCACCTTCCTCGACCGCGTGGTGGACATCAACTTCTACCCGACCCCCGAGGCCGGCGCCTCCAACAACCGCTGGCGCCCGGTCGGCCTCGGCGTGATGGGCCTGCAGGACGTCTTCTTCCAGCTGCGGATCGACTTCGACTCCGCCGAGGCGAAGACCCTGTCGACCCTCATCTCCGAGCGCATCATGCTCACCGCCTACGAGCGCTCCGCCGACCTGGCCGAGCAGCTGGGCCGGCACGAGGCGTACGACGAGACCCGCGCCGCCCGCGGCGAGCTGCACATCGACCACTTCCCGACCGCCGCGCCGGAGTGGGCCGACCGCTGGAACGCGCTGCGCGCCCGCATCGCCACCACCGGCCTGCGCAACTCGCTGCTGCTCGCGATCGCGCCGACCGCGACCATCGCGTCCATCGCCGGCGTCTACGAGTGCATCGAGCCGCAGGTGTCCAACCTGTTCAAGCGCGAGACCCTGAGCGGTGAGTTCCTCCAGGTCAACCCGTACCTGGTGCGCGACCTCAAGGAGCTCGGCGTCTGGGACCAGCAGACCCGGGACTCGCTGCGCGACGCCAACGGCTCCGTGCAGGAGCTCGGCTGGCTGCCCGCCGAGGTGCGTTCGCTGTACCGCACCGCCTGGGAGCTGCCGCAGCGCGCGCTGATCGACCTGGCGGCCGCCCGGATGCCGTACATCGACCAGAGCCAGTCGCTGAACCTGTTCATGGCCGCGCCGACCATCGGCAAGCTCAGCTCGATGTACGCCTACGCGTGGAAGGTCGGTCTGAAGACCACCTACTACCTGCGCTCGCGTCCGGCCACCCGGATCGCCCAGGCCGCGTCGGGTGCCGCCCGCGCCGCCGCGCCGGTGCCGGTGAACACCCCGACCATGACCCCGGAGGAGGAGGCCGCACTGGCCTGCTCCCTGGAGAACCCCGAGTCCTGCGAGGCCTGCCAGTAATGTCCGACGACCGCGAGAAGATGCTGCTCGACCCCGGGTTCGAGCTGACCCTGCGCCCGATGCGCTACCCGTCGTTCTACGACCGGTACCGCGACGCCATCAAGAACACCTGGACGGTGGAGGAGGTGGACCTGCACTCGGACGTCGCCGACCTGGCGAAGCTGAGTGAGGGCGAGCGGCACATGATCGGCCGGCTGGTGGCGTTCTTCGCGACCGGCGACTCGATCGTGTCGAACAACGTGGTGCTGAGCCTGTACAAGCACATCAACTCCCCGGAGGCGCGGCTCTACCTGAGCCGTCAGCTGTTCGAGGAGGCCGTGCACGTCCAGTTCTACCTGACGCTGCTGGACACCTACCTTCCGGACCCGGAGGACCGCAACGCGGCCTTCGCCGCGGTGGAGAACATCCCCTCCATCCACCAGAAGGCGCAGTTCTGCTTCAAGTACATGAACGCGGTCGACCACATCGACTCGCTGCAGACCAAGGACGACCGGCGGGCGTTCCTGCTGAACCTGATCTGCTTCGCGGCGTGCGTGGAGGGTCTGTTCTTCTACGGCGCGTTCGCGTACGTGTACTGGTTCCGGAGCCGGGGCCTGCTGCACGGTCTCGCGACCGGGACCAACTGGGTGTTCCGCGACGAGTCCATGCACATGGACTTCGCGATGTCGGTGGTCGACACCGTGCGCGAGGAGGAGCCGGACCTCTTCGACGAGAAGATGGCCCAGCAGGTGACGGAGATGCTGGAGGAGGCCGTCGAGGCCGAGCTCCAGTTCGCCCAGGACCTGTGCGGCGACGGTCTGCCGGGCATGAACACCGCGTCGATGCGGGAGTACCTGCAGGCGGTGGCCGACCAGCGTCTGGCGCGGCTGGGGATGCCGATCCGGTACGGATCGACGAACCCGTTCGGCTTCATGGAGCTCCAGAATGTCCAGGAGCTGACCAACTTCTTCGAGCGCCGGGTGTCGGCGTACCAGGTCGCGGTCGAGGGCTCGGTCGCCTTCGACGACGACTTCTAAAGGCAGAAGAAGAGGACAGAAGGAACAGACAGAGGTGCCCCGCCCGGCGCGAAGCCGGGCGGGGCACCTCTGTTGTGTCAGCCGGTCGGAAACTCCCCACCCTTGACCCCAGCGAGGAACGAGGACCAGGCAGCGGCTCCGAACACCAGCGCCGGGCCCTCCGGATCCTTCGAGTCACGGACTGCCATTGCGCTGAGTGCCGGCTGCTGGACCTCCACGCACTCATTGGCCTGTGCGCTGTAGCTGCTCCTGTACCAATTCTGAACAGCGGCTTCCGGTACGGTCATTGCGCTCACCACCTCTCGCGTGCCCCGCCCGGACCACCGGGCGGGGCGCATCAGTTGGATCACCCGAACGGGAGGACCGCAGTGCTGCGCCGCATCAGGGCCCGCGCGTACGCGAACGCCCCACCGTCCAGGGCGCGGTAGTTGAGCACGGGATCGCCCGCCGTGACCAGGGCGGTCGCACATCCCCCGCACCACGGCCGGGGCGGGTCCACGTCCAGGTCCTCGATGACCGCCTCAGCGGTGCGGCACTCCGCGCAGATCGGCATACCGCCGGCCCTCCTCGCCACCCGTGGCTCCACTGCCCGGCAGGCTACCGGGCAACCGGACACGGCAGGGCGGGATCGTGCAAGCAGCACCCGAACGGGACGGAGGCCGGTGCGGGATCGCTCCCGCACCGGCCTCCGTCCAACAACCTTCGGGCCCCTAGTTGTTCGGGACGGTCGCGTAGCGCGGGGTGCCCTCGCCCATCTGCTTGAGCGCGTCCTTGCGGTCGCGCTTCGACAGCTTGTCGATGTAGAGGAAGCCGTACAGGTGGTCGGTCTCGTGCTGGAGGCAGCGGGCGAAGAAGCCGGTGCCCTCGACGCGGATCGGGTTGCCGTCCTTGTCCTGGCCGGTCACCGCCGCGTACTCGGGGCGCGGCAGCTCGGCGTAGGCGGTCGGCACCGACAGGCAGCCCTCGTTGCCGTCGTCCAGGACCCGCTGGCGGTCCTTGGGGAACTCCTCCAGCACCGGGTTGATCACGTGCCCGATGTGGCGCACGCCCTCGTCGTCCGGGCAGTCGTAGACGAAGACCTTGAGGTCCACACCGATCTGGTTGGCGGCCAGGCCCACGCCCTCCGCCGCGTACATCGACTGGAACATGTCGTCGATCAGCGCGGACAGCTCGGCGTCGAACGCCGTCACGTCCTTGACCTCGCGGTGCAGCACCGGGTTGCCGAAGACCGTGATCGGGCGCGCGGTGCCCTTGGTCAGGTCCGGCTCCGCTCCGACCACCTTCGCGGGCGCCTCGGGCGCCGCCCCCTCCACGTCGTGCTCGTGCTCGTGGTCGTGCTGCTCGGCCATGTCTTCCGCTTCCATAGGTCTACGCGTACCTCACCAGGGTACTCAGCACACCTCTTCGAGATCCCGGTAAGCCCGGGTCCCGGGGGCGGCCGCCGCCCAGCGGTCCAGCAGGGTGCGCACCAGGTGCGCCGGCGCGGCGATCCCGCACTCGCGTTCGGCCAGCCAGGACATCCCGCCCGCGCCCGGGGTCAGGTGGCTGAGGTGGCCCGGGTGCGCGGCGTCGCCGTCGTCGTGCGGGTCGTGGTGGGCGGTGTGCCCGTCGTCGGTGGCCATCCGGCTCTCCGAACAGGCCCGGCAGAGCAGCCGCACCGAGGACGTCCAGTCCTCGGCCGCGTAGCCGGCGTCCGCGACCAGCCGCTCCAGCGCGTCCCGGTCCGCCTCGGTCGCCGCCTGGAGCAGTACCACGTAGGTCGGCACCGGCGACGGCGCCCACAGCTCGATCTCGTCGAACACCGGGTACGCCACCCCGTCGGTGACCCGCTCCCCGTGCGGGGCGCCGTCGTGCAGCACGACCTCGCCCCAGCGTCTGCCGGAGGAGGGCAGCGGGATCGACAGCACCTCGATCCGGGCCGGGTCCAGCCGCCGGCCCCACACCACCTCGGACTCGCCCTCGGGGGAGAGCCGCACCGGGGTGGTGCCCAGGTCCAGGCTGACCGGGCCGTCGCCGTGGGTGCCCTGGCCGCCCGGCAGCTTCAGCCCGTACGCCTGCCAGGACCGGCGGGCCAGCGGCCAGTCCTGGAGCGCGGTCGCGGTGATGCCGAGGTTCCACCAGTCGGGTGCGCCCTGTTCGCGGTCGAGCAGCGCCACCGCCCGGAGGCCGGCCGCCCGGGCCTGCTCCCAGTCGCGGCGGAACTTGTGCAGCAGCGCCAGGTTGAACCACGAGTCGGAGAGCCACGGTTCCAGGTCGGCCGCCATGACCAGCAGCGCGCCGGCGTCCTCGTAGCGTCCGTCGCCGATCAGCGTGAATGCCCGGTCGGTCGTCTGCCGCCAGGTGGCGGACGGCCGGTGCCGTGCCCGGTGGAAGATCCTCACGTTCGTCCCTGCCGTCGTCGTCCGCTCAAGTCCGGTGTCCGTTCCCGTGTCCGCTCCCGCGCCACGGGCCCGGTGTCCCGGGTCGGTTTTCCACGCTACGACCGCATCCAACCACGACGGCCACTGCCCGCGCTCCCCACCGCCGAGGTTGCCCGTAACCGACCCCCACCCCAGCCTGCCCGCCGCGCCCCGGCTCCTCAACCCCGGGCCGCACCGGTCGGGCCCGGGCTCCGGCCCGCCCCGCGCCCTCCCTGTGCACGCCCCGCGCCCTCCCCACGCACACCGCGAGCCCGCCGTGACGACGCCGGACGGGCGCGCGCGGACGCCCACGAGCGCCCCCGCGACGCCCGCCACCGCCCGCCGGGTCCTCAGCCGCGCACCCGGACCAGCGCGTCCACCACCCGGGCGTCGTACAGCCGCCCCCGCCCCAGCCGCAGCGCCTCCAGCACCTCCAGCCGGCCCACGGCCTCCCCCAGCCCGCGCCCCCGCGCCGCCGTCAGCAGGTCGTCGTGCGCGTTCGCCACCCGGATGATCCGCGCCGCCAGCGGCACCGCCCGCCCGCCGCCCTCCGGCCCGGGGTGCGGATCGGCCAGCCGGGCGACCTGTTCGGCCACCTGCCGGGGCACCCCGGTGCGCCGGATCACCTCACTGCCCAGCCGGGCGATCCGCTGCTGCTCCGCGTCCGGCAGCAGCGCCGTCGCCCCGCCGGGCACCGGCTCCACCAGCGACAGCTGCCCCACGTCGTGCATCAGCGCCGCGTACTCCAGCAGGGCCAGCTCCCGGGTGCCCAGGCCCAGCTCCCGGCCGACCGCGCAGGCCGTGTCGGCCACCCGGCGGGCGTGCCCCGGCGGGGTGTAGCCCGCCACCTCGGTGGCCTTGGCCAGGCTGGCGATGGTCTGCCCGGTGGTGGCCCGGACCGCCGCCGCCCGCCGGAACGACACCTGTGCCAGCAGCAGCGGCGCGCAGAACAGCGGCAGCGCCCACAGGCCCACCTCCCCGGCGGCCAGGCTGACCAGCATCCCGGTGGCGGCGATCGCCGAGCCGATCCCGAACAGCGAGCGCAGCTCGTCCTCCAGCCCGGCCGGGAACCGCAGCCCGCTGCGGGCCCGCCGCAGCACCGCCGCCAGCACCGCGTCGCACAGTGCGGCGAGCGCGGCCACGGCGGTCAGGAAGGCCCCGTAGGCCGGGCCGTCGGCGGAGAACCGGTCCACCACCCCGCTGTTGTAGAGCGGCTGGAACACGGCGGCCGCGAACGCCGCCCCGAGCAGCCGCCGCGCCGCGCCGTCCCGGCGGGCCCGCTCCCGCCACGGCGCCCGCACCCGTCGGCGGACCCCGTGCCTGGGCCCCAGCAGCGGCGCCAGCGCCCCGGGCAGCAGCGCCAGCAGCAGGCCCGCGCCGGTCACCGCCACCACCTGGAGCACCCCGTGCCCGGTCGGCAGCCCGCGCAGCGGACCGAGCAGCGCGTAGGCCAGCGCCCCCGCAGCCCCGATCGGCGCCTGTTCACGATCGCCCGGAAGGGTGATCCGGACGCACTCGCCGAGCGTGATCAGCGTCAGGAACGCCAGCGCCACCCCCGGCGCGGACAGCCCCCGCACCGCGACCGCGCCGAGGGACGCGGCCAGCAGCGCGAGCGCCGCGCCGTGCACCGCGCACACCACCCCGGCGCATCCCTCGGAGTCCCCGCCGCGCCCGGCGACCGCCGTCGGCTCCGCGCCCCGTCGCGCGCTCACGACGGTCCGGCCGTCGGCACGGAGCCGCCGCCCTGGGCGGGCACTCCGCGCGGCGCGGCCCGGGCCGGCTCGGGAACGCCCAGCGGGATGTCCGGCACCGCCCCGATCGTGTCGGGCGGCGGCAGCACCGGCTGCCAGTCGTGCACGGCCAGCGCGTCGACCAGCGCCCGCACCATCACCGGGTCGAACTGGCTGCCCGAGCAGCGCTCCAGCTCGGCGACCGCCTCGGTGACCGGCCGACCGCGCCGGTAGGAGCGGGTGGAGGTCATCGAGTCGAAGGCGTCGGCGACCGAGATGATCCGGGCGAACTCCGGGATCTGCTCCCCCGCCAGCCCGCTCGGGTAGCCGCGGCCGTCCATCCGCTCGTGGTGGTGCAGGATCCCCGCGTGCGCCTCGCCGAGGAAGGCGATCCCGCGCACCAGCTCGTAGCCGTGCACCGGGTGCACCTCGACCGCCCGCCGCTCGGCCTCGGTGAGGGGACCGTTTCTGCGCAGCAGTTCGGTGGCGACGCCGAGCTTGCCGACGTCGTGCAGGACGCCCGCGTACCGCAGCGTCCGCAGCCGCTCGGCCTCCATGCCGAGCTGACCGGCGATCAGCACCGAGGCCCGGCCGACCCGTTCGCTGTGGCCCCGGGTGTAGGCGTCCTTGATCTCCACCGCCTGGACCAGGGCCTGGACGGTGGCCTGGTGGGCGTCGCGCTCCCGGTGCCCCTGGGCGAACACCCAGGCCGAGATGGACAGCGGCAGCAGGGCCAGCAACGCCGCGAACGCACCGTACGGCCCCTGCCAGAGCACCGCCACCATCAGCCCGCCGGCCGCGTGCACCAGCACCGGCAGACCGGGGACGGCGGCCGCCCGGCGGTGGGCCGGGGGGCGGTGCGCCGAGGGCCGCCGGGGGCCCTCGGCCAGCAGCCGCATGACGCCCACCAGAACCCCGTTGACCAGGCAGAACGCGGCGAGCGCGGCACACCCGGGCAGCAGCGCGGCGGGGAACCGGGAACCGAGCAGCAGCTGCGGACCGGCCAGCAGGTGGAACACCACCGAGGCCGCGAAGGCCGACAGCGCGAGCTGCGAGCCGTTCCACACCTGCCGGCGGCGGCAGGTCGGCTCGGCGGCGCCGAGCAGGGCGGCCGGGGCCGCGACCAGTGCGGCGGCGGCCGGCGGCAGCATCAGCACCCCGGCGAACAGCACCGGGAAGAAGGCGTTGACGTCGGGCCGGGCCGGCGGGCGGCCGGCCGGCTGCGGACGGCGCAGCAGCAGCCGGACCAGACGCAGGCAGGGGCTGGGCAGCCCCTGGGCCAGCGACTCCCAGCAGCCGTGCAGGAAGGCCAGCAGTCCGACCTTCGGCCAGTCCACCGGGGCACCCAGCCAGTGCGGCCCGGCCGGCGGCGCGGGGAACGGCAGCAGCGGCAGCAGACAGCAGAGCGCCGCGACCGGCACCGCCACGAGGTAGCCCGCGGCGCCCCGCGGCAGGTCCGCGTCCACGCTGTCGGTAGCGATCTCGACCTCCCCGCGTCCTGGCCCGCGCCGTCCTGGCCCGTCGGCCGGTCGCACGCCGGAGGGGCGGCGGTCGGGTGACGGTGAGCGTCCGTCAGGAGGATAGGGCGCCGCTCCGGCACGGGGACGCATGATCGCGCAATGCCGCTGCTGGCACACCACCAACTCACTCGAACGAGTGACGGCGCATCCGAGTGGAAGGGGCGCGGACACGGAGCGGCCCCGGGAGCGGGTGCTCCCGGGGCCGTCCGGTGTGAGCCGTTCGCCGCACGACGGGCACGGCGGGCGCGGCAGGGCCTACCGCCGAGGGCCTACCGCTGGGTGCCGGCCGCCGCCTGTGCGGCGCGGTCCGGGTCCGCCGCCGGTTCCGGGACCGGTTCGGCGTGCACCTCGATGGTCGTCTCGACCGAGACCACCAGCGCCTCGCCCGTCCGTTGCCCGGCCCGGATCGAATCGATCCTGGCCAGCACCTTGCCGCGCAGATCGGCCGGGGTGTCGTCGCAGCCGCAGGAACGCTTGATCAGCGCCTTGATCGCCTGCTCCAGCCCATACTGCTTCAGGCAGGGCGAGCACTCCTCGAAGTGCACGCGCAGCTTGTCGCAGTCGCCCTCGGCCATCTCGTTGTCGAGGAATTCGTAGAGGTGGTCGAGGACCTCGCCACACTCGGTGTCGTGCGGATCGCCGCAGCTCATGAACCCGAGCCCTTCGCTTCCTGCCCTGCCCCGCTGCCGGCCGGGACCAGCCCGCGCTCACGGGCGTAGTCCTCCAGCATGCCGCGCAACTGACGGCGGCCGCGGTGCAGTCGGGACATCACCGTACCGATGGGAGTACCCATGATGTCCGCGATCTCCTTGTACGCAAAGCCCTCGACGTCCGCGAGATAGACCGCGATGCGGAACTCCTCCGGAATGGCCTGGAGGGCGTCCTTCACATCGCTGTCCGGAAGGTGGTCCAGGGCCTGGGTCTCGGCCGAGCGCAGACCGGTCGACATGTGCGACTCGGCCCGGGCCAGCTGCCAGTCCTCGATCTCCTCGGCGGCGGTGCGCTGGGGCTCCCGCTGCTTCTTGCGGTACGAGTTGATGAACGTGTTGGTGAGGATGCGGTACAGCCAGGCCTTGAGGTTGGTGCCCTCGCGGAACTGGTGGAAGGACGCGTACGCCTTCGCGAACGCCTCCTGGAGGAGGTCCTCCGCATCGGCCGGGTTGCGGGTCATCCGCAGCGCCGCCGAGTACATCGGGTCCAGGTAGCCCAGGGCGTCGCGCTCGAAGCGCTCCCGCCGGGCCTCCTCGGTCTCCTCGGCCGACACCCGGAAGGTGTCCTCACCGATCGCCTCGGCCAGCTCCTCACCGGTGAGCGCCTCGCCCGCGGGCAGGCTCTCGTCCGGGCCCCGGCCCGGCTCGGCCTCGTGCTCGGTCCCGACGACCGGACCCACCTCCTCGGCATGACGGACACGGCCCACGGCGGGCCGCCCCGAAAGCGAGGATATCGGGCCGACGGGCTTCTCGCCCGCGGCGATCCAGTCGGACCAGGAGGGGACGAACGCCGACTCGGCCTCGCGCTCCTCAAGCCGCTCGGGGCACGCGATCGAACCCATCTGCCCTGCCTTCCACCGGGACTCATGCTGACAAGGGCGTCAACCACGTCGGCCCCGCGCGCATTCCCGGCCCCCACGGGCGGATCCACGCCCCCTGCGCGCGGGCCCGCCGGGTCCGCCGGGTCCGCCGGGGGCCGCCTCACACCAGCCGCAGCACCCAGTCCCCCACCGCGGCCGCGATCAGCTCCAGCAGCTCCTCCCGCTCCACCGGTGCGCGCTTCGGCACCTCGAAGCCGTGGTTGCCGTACTCCAGCGCGAGCAGCTCGTGCGAGGCCGGCAGCTCCGGGAACTCGGCCGGACCGCCGAACGGGTCCGCCGCGCCCTGCACCACCAGCGTCGGCAGCCCCGTGCCGAGCAGCTCCTCCGCCCGGCTGCGCTCCGGCTTCCCCGGCGGGTGCAGCGGGAACGCCAGTGCCAGCACCCCCGCCGCCCCGGTCGCCAGCCCGGTCCGGCAGGCCACCCGCGCGCCCGCACTGCGGCCGCCCACCACCAGCGGCGGACCGGCCTCCGCCAGCCGCTCGGCGACGGGCGTCCACCCGGTGTCCAGGGTGCGCGGCGCGGGCGCCACCTTCTTCCCCGCCACCCGCCACGGCTGCTCGACCAGCGCCACCGACACCCCCCGGGGCGGCAGCGCGGCGGCCAGCACCGCCAGGTCCCGCGCCTCGACCCCGCCCCCGGCGCCGTGGCCCAGTGCCAGCACCGCCCGCGGCCCGGCCGCCGGGTGCAGGGTGATCCGGGCGTCCCCGGCGGGGGTGGGCACGAGCTCCTGGATGACGGTGACGGGGGCGGGGTCGGGGTCGGCGGTCACGGCGGTCGCGGTCCTCTCGGCTCGGCGGCGCGCAGCAAGGAGCGCGCACGAAGGGGTGCACAGGAAGGGGTGCACAGGAAGGGTGCGGGCGGGGCTCGGAACAGCGTCGGGCCTCAGAACAGCGTGGTCTCGTACTCGACCTCGACCCAGGGCTCGGTCAGCCCGGCGTGGTTGTTGCGGATGCTGCCGACGTCCGGCGACACCGGCGTCGCCCGCAGCGCGCCCGGCGGCGGGGGTATCAGCAGCCGCCGCAGCTCCGGCGCCTCCCCGTCGGCCAGCCCCGGGTCCAGCCAGTCGTCGAACGACCCCGGGTCCAGGAACAGCGGCATCCGCTCGTGGATCGGCGCCAGCAGCTCCTCCGCCTCCGTCGTCACCACGGTGAACGTCACCAGCCAGCCCTCCGGGTGGTCCGAGGGCACCGTCCGGTTGCGCCAGAACTCGTACAACCCCGCCAGCGCCAGCGGCGCACCGTCCGCCCGGGACACGAAGAACGGCTTCTTCTTCGGCCGGCCCCGCTCCGCCGGCACCGTCTGCCACTCGTAGTAGCCGTCCACCGGCAGGATGCACCGGCGGGACGCGAACGCCTGCCGGTAGGAGGGCTTCTCGTGCACCGTGTCCGAGCGCGCGTTGATCATCTTCACCGCCGTCTCCGGCGACTTCGCCCACTGCGGCACCAGCCCCCAGCGCAGCGCCCGCAGCTGCCGCACCGGCCGCGCCGCCCCCTTCGGCAGCCGCTCCAGCACCACCAGGGCGCTCTGGGTGGGGGCGACGTTCCAGCTCGGGTCCAGCGTCTCGGCCGGGTCCCACTGCTGCACGCCGAACAGCTCGACGATGTCCTCGGGCCTGTTACTCGCGGCGAAGCGACCACACATGCCGTCAGCTTGCCACGGTCCCGGCCGCCCCCCCGGAACCACCCGCCCAGAACCACCCGCCCCGGGACCGCCGTCCCCTCCATGACAGGCTGCCGTACCGAAGGAGCGGCCGAACCGAGGCGGAGGAGACCCATGGACGCCAGGACCCTCGACGAGCTGTGGACCGCCGTCACCGGCACCCAGCCCGACCCGCCCGGCTGGCTCGTCCTCGCCGCCGGCGGTGTCGCGCTGCTCACCGTGCTCGCCCGCCCGCTGTGGCGGATCGCCCGCAACGCCGTCACCATCGCCCACGAGGGCGGCCACGGCCTCGCCGCCCTCGCCACCAACCGCAAGCTGGCCGGCATCCGGCTGCACTCGGACACCTCCGGCCTCACCCTGTCCTACGGACGCCCCACCGGCCCCGGCATGGTCCTGACCGCCGCGGCCGGCTACCTCACTCCTGCCCTGCTCGGCCTCGGCTGCGCCGCCCTGCTCGCCGCCGACCGGATCACCCTGCTGCTGTGGCTGGCCATCGCCCTGCTGCTGGCCCTGCTGGTGCGGATCCGCAACGCCTTCGGCTTCCTCAGCGTGCTGCTCACCGGCGGCGCGTTCTTCCTGGTCAGCTGGTTCGGCTCGGCCGAGGTCCAGGCCGGCTTCGCCTACCTCGGCACCTGGTTCCTGCTGTTCGGCGCCGTCCGGCCGGTGCTCGAACTCCAGCGGCAGCGCCGGCAGGGCCGGGCCGACGACTCCGACGCCGACCAGCTCGCCCGGCTCACCGGCGTCCCCGGCCTCGCCTGGGTCGCGCTCTTCCTCGTCACCGCCCTCGCCGCCCTCGCCCTCGGCGCCGACTGGCTGCTGCGCCCGCTCTGATCCCCGCTCCGGGCCCCCGCCCCGGCGCCCGCGCACCGGCCGGCGCCGCCCGCCCCGGTCCGCGCATCGGAGGCGAACGGGCGAGCCCCACCACGGCCCCTAGACTGGCCGCATGACCGAGACCCTGTGGCCCGCCCCCGTCGCGACCACCCCCGTGGACGCCACCGTCACCATCCCCGGCTCCAAGTCGGTCACCAACCGGGCCCTGGTGCTGGCCGCGCTCGCCGACGGGCCGGGCTGGGTGCGCCGCCCGCTGCGCAGCCGCGACTCCCAGCTGATGGCCGACGGCCTGCGCGCCCTCGGCGTCACCATCGAGGAGCAGGTCAACAACGACACCGGCGGCACCGGCGGCGGCGAGGCCTGGCGGGTCATCCCCGCCCCCGTGCTGCGCGGCCCCGCCTCGGTCGACGTCGGCAACGCCGGCACGGTCATGCGCTTCCTGCCCCCGCTGGCCGTCCTCGCCGACGGCCCGGTCCACTTCGACGGCGACCCGCGCAGCCACGAGCGCCCGCAGCACGGCGTGATCGACGCCCTGCGCGCGCTCGGCGCCCGGATCGAGGACGGCGGCCGCGGCAGCTTCCCGCTGACCGTGCACGGCACCGGCGCCCTGGACGGCGGCACCGTCCAGCTCGACGCCTCCGCCTCCTCCCAGTTCGTCTCCGCCCTGCTGCTCTCCGGCGCCCGCTACAACAACGGTGTCGAGGTCCGGCACGTCGGCGGCCCCGTCCCGTCGCTGCCGCACATCCGGATGACCGTCGACATGCTGCGGCTGGCCGGCGTCCAGGTCGACGCCCCCGAGGACGGCGGCGAGAAGGACGTCTGGCGGGTCACCCCCGGCGCCCTGCTCGGCCGCGACCTGGTGGTCGAGCCCGACCTCTCCAACGCCGCGCCGTTCTTCGCCGCCGCCCTGGTCACCGGCGGCCGGGTCACCGTCCGCGACTGGCCCCGGCACACCACCCAGCCGGGCGACCAGCTGCGCGAGCTGTACACCCGGATGGGCGGCAGCTGCGAGTTCACCGACGAGGGCCTGCGCTTCACCGGCGGCGACCGGATCCACGGCATCGAGGCCGACCTGCACGACGTCGGCGAGCTCACCCCGGTGATCGCCGCCGTCGCCGCCCTCGCCGACTCCGAGTCCCACCTCTACGGCATCGCCCACCTGCGACTGCACGAGACCGACCGGCTGGCGGCGCTCGCCAAGGAGATCAACGGCCTCGGCGGCGACGTCAGCGAGACCGAGGACGGCCTGCGGATCCGCCCGCGCAAGCTGACCGGCGGTGTCTTCCACACCTACGAGGACCACCGGCTGGCGACCGCCGCCGCCGTGCTCGGCCTCGCCGTGCCCGGCGTCCAGGTCGAGAACGTGGCCACCACCGCCAAGACCCTGCCGGACTTCACCGCCATGTGGGACGAGCTGCTCACCGGACCGGTGGCGGGCGGCTGAGCGGGGACTGGGCACATGCGCCGCTACGGCAAGGACGCCGACGAGGACGACATCCGCAACCGCCCCGCCCGCCGGGGTTCCCGGCCGCGGACCCGGATCCGGCCCAAGCACGAGGACGCCGACGAGGCGATGGTGCTCACGGTCGACCGCGGCCGGGTGACCTGCCTGGTGGACCCGGGCACCAAGCAGGAGCGCCAGGTCACCGCCATGAAGGCCCGTGAGCTGGGCCGCAAGGGCGTGGTCGTGGGCGACATCGTCTCCCTGGTCGGCGATCTCTCCGGGGACGCCGACACCCTGGCCCGGATCGTCCGGGTCGAGGAGCGCACCTCGGTGCTGCGGCGCACCGCGGACGACGACGACCCCTACGAGCGGATCGTCGTCGCCAACGCCGAGCAGCTCGCCATCGTCACCGCGCTGGCCGACCCGGAGCCCCGGCCCCGGCTGATCGACCGCTGCCTGGTCGCCGCCTACGACGCCGGGATGGAGCCGCTGCTCGTCCTGACCAAGGCCGACCTGGCCCCGGCCGAACCGCTGCTGGAGGCCTACGCCCCGCTCGGCATCGAGTACGTGGTCACCCGCCGGGACGAGCTGGAGGGCGCCGGCGCCGAGGCCGTCCGGGAGCACCTGCGCGGGCTGCGCACGGTGTTCATCGGCCACTCCGGTGTCGGCAAGACCACCCTGGTCAACGCTCTCGTCCCGGAGCGGCAGCGGGTCACCGGCCACGTAAACGCCGTCACCGGCCGGGGCCGGCACACCACGGTGTCGGCGCTCGCGCTGCGGCTGCCGCCGCCGCCCGGTGCCAAGCCCGGTTCGAAGAAGGCGCTGGACACCGGCTGGGTGATCGACACCCCCGGCTTCCGCTCCTTCGGGCTCTCCCACATCGACCCGTCCCGGGTCATCCTGGCCTTCCCCGACCTGGAGCCCGGCACCGTCGAGTGCCCGCGCGCGTGCAGCCACGACGAGCCGGACTGCGCGCTGGACGCCTGGGTCGCCGACGGCCACGCCGAGCAGGCCCGGCTCTACTCGCTGCGCCGGCTGCTCGCCAGCAAGGAGGCCCGGGAGGGCGACTGACGGCCGGTGCGGCGGACCGGTTCCGGTGTTCGAGGTGTCGGACGGCCCGCTCGTGGTGATCATAGGAAAGTCGGGCCGGATCACGGTCCGCCCGGCACCCGGGCCCGCCCACCGGTCCCGACCGTTCCCACCGATCACGACCGATCCCCGACCGACAGGGAGAGCACGCGATGGCATGGGCCCTGGTGATCCTGGCCGGACTGCTGGAGACCGGCTTCGCGATCAACCTCAAGCTCAGCGACGGCTTCACCAAGCTCTGGCCCACCGTCAGCTTCTGCGTCTTCGCCCTGGGCAGCTTCGGCCTGCTGACCATCTCGCTGAAGACCCTCCCGGTGGGCCCCGCCTACGCGGTGTGGACCGGGATCGGGGCCGCCGGCACGGCGATCTACGGCATGCTCTTCCTGGAGGAGACCACCTCGGTGCTCAAGCTGGTCTCGATCTCCCTGGTCATCGCCGGGGTGATCGGTCTCCAGCTCAGCGGCTCGGCCCACTGACGGACACCCGACGGGGCCGGAGCCCGGGTCCGGGGGCGGGTCCGCGCTAGGGTTTCCGGCATGGCCGACTACCACGACGATCTCCGACTCGCCCATGTCCTCGCCGACTCGGCCGACTCGGTCACCCTGGAGCGTTTCCGCGCACTCGACCTGCGGATCGAGACCAAGCCCGACCTGACACCCGTCAGCGACGCAGACAAGGCCGCCGAGGAGCTGGTGCGCAGCATCCTGCAGCGGGCCCGCCCGCGCGACGCGGTGCTCGGCGAGGAGTTCGGGCTGCAGGGCTCCGGCCCGCGCCGGTGGGTGATCGACCCGATCGACGGCACCAAGAACTACATCCGCGGTGTCCCGGTCTGGGCCACCCTGATCGCGCTGCTGGAGGACGGCCCGGACGGTGTGGAGCGCCCCGTCGTCGGCATCGTCTCCGCGCCCGCGCTGCAGCGCCGCTGGTGGGCCGCCAAGGGCCTCGGCGCGTACGCGGGCCGCAGCCTCGCCAAGGCGTCCCGGATCCACGTGTCCGGGGTCTCCCGGATCGAGGACGCCTCGTTCTCCTACTCCTCGCTGTCCGGCTGGGAGGAGCGCGGACGGCTGGAGCCGTTCCTGGACCTCACCCGGGCCTGCTGGCGCACCCGCGCCTACGGGGACTTCTGGTCCTACATGATGGTCGCCGAGGGCGCGGTGGACATCGCCGCCGAGCCGGAGCTGTCGCTGTGGGACATGGCCGCGAACAGCGTCATCGTCGAGGAGGCCGGCGGCCGCTTCACCGGTCTGGACGGCGTCCCGGGCCCGGGCGGCGCCGACGCCGTCGCCTCCAACGGCCTGCTCCACCAGGAGGCCCTGGACCGCCTGAGCGTCTGACAGCCTCCGCCCGCGAGCGGGCGACTCCCGCCCCGAGCCGAAGGGGCGCGCCGGTGCCGAAAGGGAGAAGCGAGGACGACGCGAGGGTGGGGGCACCTCCCGGCCGAAGGCTGGGGGAGAGCGGCGTTGGAGCGCCGACCGTCGGCACCGGACCGAAGCGCCCCGGAGGCGAGCGGGCGACAACACCGCCCCGAGCCGAAGGGGCGCGCCGGTGCCGAAAGGGAGCAGCGAGGAGGCCCCTGAGGAACGAAGGGGCCTCGGAGCGCGACCGTCGGCACCGGAGCAGAGCGCCCCGGAGGCGAGCGGGCGACAACACAGCCCCGGATGCCGGTTCTCCTCGGCATCCGGGGCCCGCTGCTCGGCGGAGCCCCTCACCGGGCCCCGCCTCGCGGTGCGTCAGCCCTGCTTGCGCAGTTCCCGCACCGCGGTCTCGAGGCGCCGGCCGTAGTCGGCGTCGGCCTTGCGGAAGTTCTCGACCGCCCGCTCGACGATGTCGTCGCGGTCGGCCGAGACCTTGGCGATGAAGCCGGCCAGGTTGGCGACCAGCCGCTGCTTCTCCTCCTCGGAGAACAGCCGGTAGAGGTTGCCCGCCTGCACGAAGTCGTCGTCCTCGGCGTGCGAGGGCGCCTCGTGGTTGCCGGTGGCCCCGGTGACCGGGGTCGGGGCCCACAGCGGGCGGCCGGTCTGCACCGGGCCGCCGAAGCTGTTCGGCTCGTAGTTCTTGCGGCGGCCGTGGCGGCCGTCGTAGAGGTGGCCGTCCCGGCTGTTGGTGAGCGCCTCGGTGGCGTGCGGGCGGTTCACCGGCAGGTGGTCGGCGTTGATGCCGACGCGGTAGCGGTGGGCGTCCGCGTAGGCGAACAGCCGGCCCTGGAGCATCTTGTCCGGGGACGGGCCGATGCCGGGCACGAAGTGCCCCGGGGAGAAGATCGACTGCTCGACCTCGGCGAAGACGTTGTCGGGGTTGCGGTTGAGCTCCAGCTTGCCGATCTCGATCGGCGGGTAGTCCTCGTGCGGCCAGACCTTGGTCAGGTCGAACGGGTTGAAGCGGTAGTTCGCCGCGTCCTCGGCCGGCATGATCTGGACCTGCACCGTCCAGGTCGGGAACTCGCCGCGCTCGATGGCCTCGCGCAGGTCGCGCTGGTGGCTGTCCGGGTCCTCGCCGGCGAGCCGGTTGGCCTCGTCCGCGGTGAGGTTCTTGATGCCCTGGTCGGTCTTGAAGTGGTACTTCACCCAGAAGTACTCGCCGGCCTCGTTCTGCCACTGGTAGGTGTGCGAGCCGTAGCCGTTCAGGTGGCGGTAGGACGCGGGGATGCCGCGGTCGCCGAACAGCCAGGTCACCTGGTGGGTGGACTCGGGCGACAGGCCCCAGAAGTCCCAGACGTTGTCCGCCTCCTGCGAGCCGGTGTACGGGTCCCGCTTCTGGGTGTGGATGAAGTCCGGGAACTTGATGGCGTCCTTGATGAAGAACACCGGGGTGTTGTTGCCGACGAGGTCGTAGTTGCCCTCCTCGGTGTAGAACTTCAGCGCGAATCCGCGCGGGTCGCGCACCGCGTCCGCCGAGCCGAGGTTGCCCGCCACGGTGGAGAACCGCAGGAAGGTCTCGGTCTGCTTGCCGACCTCGGACAGGAAGGCCGCCCGGGTCCAGCGCGAGACGTCGGCCGTCAGCGTGAAGGTGCCGTAGGCGGCGGCGCCGCGGGCGTGCACCACGCGCTCCGGGATGCGCTCGCGGTTGAAGTGCGCGAGCTTCTCGAACAGCAGCTGGTCCTGGATCAGCGCCGGACCGCCGACACCGGCGGTCTCGGTGTTCTGGTTGTCGGCGACGGGGGCACCCGCCTCCGTCGTGAGGGTGGGGCGCAGCTCGTCCTGGGTAGTCATGTGAGGGGCCTCCGCGTGATCCGGTCGTGACGAACCGATCCTAACTTGGACTTTGTCCAAGTCAACACTGGAACCAAACTCGGAGTCTCACTTACCCTTGGTCCATGAGTGACCTGCTGGAACGACTTCGTGGACGTGGATGGCGGCTGACCGCGCAGCGCCGGGTCGTGGCCGAGGTGCTCGACGGCGAGCACGTGCACCTGACCGCCGACGAGGTGCACGCCCGCGCGGTGGAACGGCTGCCCGAGATCAGCCGCGCCACCGTCTACAACACGCTCGGCGAACTCGTCTGCATCGGCGAGGTGCTGGAGGTGGCCACCGACGGCCGCGCCAAGCGCTACGACCCCAACGCGCACCACGCGCACCAGCACCTGATCTGCTCGGGCTGCGGCGCCATCCGCGACGTCCACCCGCTCGGGGACCCGCTGGCCGCGCTGCCCGAGGCCGAGCGGTTCGGCTTCACCGTCTCCGGCGCCGAGATCACCTACCGCGGGCTGTGTCCGCAGTGTGCGAACAGACCCTGAGCCGCGCGGACCTCCGACGGGGAACTGCTACGCGCTGAGCTCCGCGTGCAGCGCGCCGAGCAGTCGGCCCGCCCGCTCGGCGACCTCCGCCGGACCGTAGTCCGCGGCCCGCCGGCACCAGCCCTCCGCCTGCACCGGCTCCCCCCGGCGCAGCGCCAGCAGGGCCAGCCGCAGCGCCGCCCGCCCGTGCCCGGCGTCCGCCGCCCGGGTGTACCAGAGCATCGCCTCGGCCTCGCTGTCCTGCCGCGCCAGCAGCAGTCCCAGGTTGAAGGCCGCGCTGCGGCTGCCCGCCTCCGCCGCCCGCCGGTACCAGCTCTCCGCGATCTCCAGCGCCCCCCGCTCGGCCGCCCGCACCCCCATCCGGACCTGCGCCCGCCGATGCCCCGCGTCCGCCGCCGACGCGTACCAGTGCTCGGCCTCCGCGTCCGCGTCCCCGCGCCGGTCCAGCACCGAGGCCAGCCGGAACGCGCCCTCCGCCGAACCGCCCGCCGCCGCCTGCCGGTAGCGCTCCAGCGCGCCCGCCGCGTTGCCCCGCTGCTCCTGCACGACCGCCAGTTGCAGCGCGGCCTCGCCGTGCCCCTCCGCCGCGGCCCGCGCGTACCACTCCTGCGCCTGCCGCTGCTCACCGCGCCCGGCGTGCAGCACGCCCAGGTTGAACGCGCCGTCCACACTGCCCGCCTCGGCGGCCTTGGAGAACCACGGCTCGGCACCCGACTCGTCGCCGCGCTGCAGCAGCACCACGGCCAGCGCGTTGCAGGCCTCCCGGTGCCCGGCGTACGCGGCCCGGCGGTACCACTGCTCGGCCTGCTGGTCACGGCCCGCCCCGGCGCACAGCAGCCCCAGGTTGAACGCCCCGTTGTGGTCCCCGGCCTCCAGCGCGCTGCGGTACCAGCGCTCCGCCTCGGCGGCCGCTCCGCGCGAGGCGTGCAGGGCGCCCAGCGCGTTCGCGGCATTGCCGTCACCCGCCTCGGCGGCCTCCTGCCACCACTCGGCGGCCGCGCCGAGGTCCCCGGAGTCGCGGAGCAGGTAGCCCAGCGCGCACGCGGCCCGGGGCTCGCCGTTCTGTGCCGACTGCCGGTACCAGCGGGCGGCCTCGTCCAGCAGCGGCGCCTCCCCGCCGGACCGGTCCTCCAGCAGCACGCCCAGCCGCAGCGCGGCCCGGGCGTGGCTGCGGGCGGCGGCGATCCGGTACCAGGCCTCGGCGGTCTCCTTGTCCCCCGCCGCCTCGCGCATCCGGGCCAGCCGGTAGGCGCCCTCCCGGTGCCCGGCGTCCGCGGACACCTTGAACCAGCGCTCGGCGCGGACGTCCCGGCGGTGCTCCATGAGGTCGCCCAGCGCGTAGGCGCCCAGCGGGTGGCCGTGGTCGGCGGCGAAGTGCAGCCAGTACTCGGCCGCCTCCTCCTCGCCCTGGTCGCGCAGCTGCAAGCCGAGCGCGTGCGCGGCCGGCGCGCTGCCGGCCACCGCCGCCTGGCGCCACCACTGGGCCGCCTCGGCCCGGTGGCCGCGCTGGTGCAGCAGCACGCCCAGGTTGTTGGCGGCCGCGCGCAGGCCCGCCGCGGCGGCGGCCCGCAGATAGGGCTCGGCGTCCGCCAGGTCCCCGCGGCGCAGCAGCAGGGTGCCGAGCCGCGCGGCCGCGTCCGGGTCGCCGTCGTCGGCGGCGCGCCGGTGCCGGGCCTCCAGGGCGGCCTGCTCGCGGGCGGCGAGCGCGGTCTCGAAGCTGGCCGAGTCGAAGCCGGGGTCGCCCTCCACGTCCGGGCCGGCCGGGCCGTCGGACGCGCCGTGGGCGCCGAGCGCGGCGGCGAGGCCGCCGGCCGGGACGTGCACCAGGGAGTCCGGGCCGTAGCCGCCCGCGGGCCGGCGCTCGGCCAGACCGCTGGTGCGCTGCGCGGGCAGGGCGCCGGGCCGCCGTTCGGGGCTCTCCGCCCAGGTCTCGGTGTCCGCCTCGGTGGTCGCCGCCGGCCCCGCTCCCGTCCCGTTCCTGCCGATCAGCCTCATGCCGACTCCCGCTCCCCCTGAGTGTCGCGGCGTCGTCCTCCGGCTCTGGGCCGGGGGAGCTCCACGGGGGCCGCATCGACCCGACGGCCGGTCAGCGGCCGTGCAACGTCCCCCATGTGTCCCATCGTCGCATCACCCGCAACCCGCGTACACCTGCCCCGGCCGAATTCGGCGAGGCGGACCTGAGCCGACGAGATTGCTTCGGCGCTTTGTCGATTTCCCGACACTCGCCCCTCACAAACCCCGTTGCCGTCGTCCTTGGCGACGCTCGATGGTACCGGAGCGTTCCCGGCCACCCGTGCGGACGAACGACGAAGGCCCGGAGGACGAGTCCTCCGGGCCTTCGTTGCTACTGAGTAGCGGGGACAGGATTTGAACCTGCGACCTCTGGGTTATGAGCCCAGCGAGCTACCGAGCTGCTCCACCCCGCGTCGGTAGTTGAACCATAGCACGGGCGCGGGGTGGGGCCGAAATCGGTTACCGCGGGATCAGCGCAGCTCAGGGGCCGCCGGTCGGTGCCGGCGAGGCCGGCGGGGTGGCCGGCGGGGTGGCCGGTGCCGTGCCCGACGGCGTCGGGGCCGGGGTGATCCCGGCCTTCTGCTGGGCCGCCGCCAGCTCCTTGGCGGCCTCGCTCTGCGCCTTCTGCGCCTGACCCAGGGCCACCCAGTCGCCGGCCTTGGCGGCGGCGTCCGCGTCGGTCTGCGCCTTCAGCACGTCCGTGATCGCCTTCTGCAGCTCCGGCGTCAGGGTGACCCCCGGCGTCGGGGTGGTCGGCGTGGTGGGCGTCGTCGGCGTCCCCGGCGCGGTGGGCGCGGTCGGCGTGGTCGCCGGAGCCGCGCCCGCGAACACCTTCCGCAGCGCCTCCTCCAGCGTGTTCTCGAACGCCACGTTGTCGTTGCCGTAGACCGCCAGCACCTTCTGCAGCGTCGGGTACTTGGCACCCCGCCCGCGGACGTACACGGGCTCCACGTTCAGCAGCCCGCCGCCGACGGGAAGCGTCAGCAGGTTGCCGTACTCCAGTTCCGAGTCGCCGCCGCTCTTCAGCAGGGTGATCTGCTGCGCGACCTCCTGCCGCGAGTTGAACTGCGACTGCACCAGGTTGGGGCCGAGCGTCTTGGAGTCCCCCGGCACCTTGAGGATCCGGATCTTGCCGTAGTCCGGCCCCGGGTCCGCGCTGACGGCCATGAACGCCGCCAGGTTGTCCCGGCCGCGCGGCACGAAGGTGGTGGTCAGCGAGAAGCTCGCCGACGTGACCGCCGGGTCCGGCATCCGGACCGTCAGGTAGTACGGCGGCTGGAACTGCTTGGTGTCACTGGTCGGGTCCACCGGGACCTGCCAGATGTCGCTGCCGTTGAAGAACGAGTCGGCGTCCGTCACGTGGTACTGGCCCAGCAGGTCGCGCTGCACCTTGAACATGTCCTGCGGGTACCGCAGGTGCGACAGCAGCGTGCCCGGGATCTCCGCCTTGGCCTTCACGGTGTCCGGGAACGCCTTCATCCAGGTCTTCAGCACCGGGTCGTTCTCGTCCCACTGGTACAGCGTCACCTCGCCGGTGTACGCGTCCACGGTGGCCTTGACCGAGTTGCGGATGTAGTTGACCTGGTTGGCGACGGTCAGCAGCTCACCGCGCTGGTTGGTCAGCGAGTCCTTGGTGGCCGTGCCCAGCGTCGTCTTGGACGAGAAGGGGTAGCCGTCCGAGGTGGTGTAGCCGTCCAGCACCCAGACCACCCGGCCGTTCTCCACCACCGGGTACGGGTCGGCGTCGATCGACAGCCACGGCGCGACCTTCTCCACCCGCTCCTTGGGCGTCCGGTCGTAGATCACCTTGGCGCCGTCGGTGATCGCCCCCGCGTACAGGATCTGCGGCTCGGCGAACTTCACCGCGTACGCGGCCCGGGTCAGCGGGTTGTCCAGCGAGACGCCGCTGCCGCCGGTGTACTTGTACTGCTTGTTCTCACCGGAGTCGGTGGTGTAGTCGATCTCCTGGTTGGAGCCGCCCACGATCGAGTACGTCGAGGTCTTCTCGCCGTAGTAGATCCGCTGCTGGTAGTCGCCCAGCGAACCCGTCGCCGGCAGGCCGGACTCGGTGAAGACCGGCTGGCCCTTGTCGTTGACCTGGTTGCCCTTGGCCACGACCGCGCCGTAACCGTGGGTGTACTTGAAGTGGTCGTTGATCCAGTTCCGCTGCACACCGTTGAGGTCCAGCTCGCGCAGGCCGATCACGGTGTCCTGGGCGCCCTCGCCCTTGCCGTACCGGTCCACGTCCAGGGTCTGCGGGAACGCGTAGTACGACCGCTGCTGCTCGATCGACTGGAAGGTCGGCGAGACGACGTTGGGGTCGATCAGCCGGATGTCCGCGATGGTCTGCGCGTCCGGCTTCAGCGACTCGGCGTCGGTGCTGCCCTTCGGGGTGTACGGAGTCGTCTGGCTGTCCGCGATCCCGTAGGCCCGGCGCGTCGCGTCGATGTTCTTCTGGATGTAGGGCGTCTCCTTGGCCTGCTCGTTCGGCTTGACCTGGAACTGCTGCACGATCGCCGGGTACACCCCGCCGATCAGCACCGCCGACAGCACCATCAGGCCCAGCCCGATCAGGGCCGGCGCCCAGGTGCGCCGCACCGGGGTCAGGAAGAACAGCACCGCGCAGATGACCGCGACGAAGAACAGGATCGTCTTCGCCGGGAGGAACGCGTTGGCGTCCACGTACCGCAGGCCGGTCCAGCCGGAGACCTCGCGGTAGGCGCCGGTCTTCACCGCCAGCGCGTACCGGTCCAGCCAGTACGCGACCGCCTTCAGCAGCACGAAGACACCCAGCAGCACCGCCAGGTGCCCCTGCGCGCCCGTGCTCGCCCGCCGGCCGGGGCCCTGCAGCCGCAGTCCGCCGTAGAGGTAGTGCACCAGCGCCGAGGTCAGCAGCGAGACGATCACCGCGCTGAACGCGAAGCCCAGCAGGAACTCGTAGAACGGAAGGTCGAAGGCGTAGAACGAGACGTCCTTGCCGAACTGCGCGTCCTTCTCGCCGAACGAGGTCCCGTTCGTCCACAGCAGCCAGGTCCGCCACTGGCCCGAGGCCGCGGCACCGGCCACCAGCCCGATCACCAGCGACACCCCGAGCAGCGCCCAGCGCTTGAACGGCGCCAGCCCCGAGCGGTACCGGTCCAGGCTCTGCTGCTCGACCGACATCGCCGACAGCGGCGGCCGCAGCCGGTGCGCCAGCCACACGTTGAAGCCGACGATCACCGCCATCAGCAGGCCGAAGACCGCGAACAGGCCGATCTTCGTCCACAGCTGGGTGGTGAACACCGAGGAGTAGTGGACGGACCTGAACCAGAGCCAGTCCGTCCAGAACCCCGCGAACATGACGAACAGCAGGAAGAGCACCGCGAGTACGCCCAGGGTCAGCAGGAGCACCCGCGCCCGCCGGGAGGGCGGGCCTACCCTGCGCCGGAACCCCGGCCCTGAGCGTTCCGGCATCTGGAATACCACGGTGGCACCTCAGTTGTGTCGTCTGGAGTCGGTCGGTCCTCAGTGCAACTTAACCAGTCTTTGGTCGAGTTCCCACCGTTAGCAGACGGTTACGACAACCCCGCCCGGCACGGGCCCTCCCCCGGGGCCCGGCCGCGGCCCGGCGCCGCGCCGCGCGCACCGTCCGGCGTGTGAGGATTGAGGCATGTCCGATGGATCCAACCTCCCCGACGACGTCTCCACCCTCCCGGCCGGCAGCCCGCTGACCCGGGCCGCGCTGGAGATCGACGAGTACGCCGCCACCCTCGGCTGGGACCTCCCGGCCCGCCTCTTCGCCCTGGTCGACAGCGCCGCGCTGCGCAAGGCCGACCCCCGCATCGCCGATCAGCTCGGCCTCGCCGACGGCGACCAGCCCGGCCTCACCCCGGTCGAGCAGGACGAGCTGCCCGCCGGCATGGAGCTGGACAAGTTCCTCGGCACCATCGCCTGGCCCGCCGCGGTGGTCGGCTGCGCGCTGGTCGTCGAGCGCCTGATGCTGCCGCCGGGCGCCGAGCAGTCCCGCCCGCGCAACGCGAACGACGCCCAGCTCGCCGAGTGGGTGGCCAACCACCCCAAGCGCGAGGAGGTGCGGATCACCGCCGCCGTGCTGCGCGACGGCAGCCGGGAGATCGCGCTGCGGCTGCGCTCCAAGGACGTCGCGCGCGAGGTGCTCACCGGCCCCGACCTGGTGCCGGGCCTCACCGAGGCGCTGCTGGCGACCTTCTCCTGACGTACTTCCCGGCCGGGTCCGGTCACAGCCGGACCCGGTGGGCGGAAGCCGGTCTGCGGAAGCCGGTGGGCGTGAGCAGGTGGGCGTGAGCAGGTGGGCGTGAGCAGGTACTAGGAGGCGCAGGACGGCAGGGCGGAGTTCTGCCCGTCCCGGACCTGCTCCAGCGCCTTGAGCGCGCCGTCCAGCGTCTCCACCTTGACCAGCCGCAGCCCGGACGGGGTGTTCTTGGCGGCCTCGGCGCAGTTCGCCGCCGGCGTGAGGAAGAACTCGGCGCCGGCCTCCCGGGCCGCGATCAGCTTCATCGAGATGCCGCCGATCGGCCCGACCTGGCCCGTGTCCTCGATGGTGCCCGTGCCGGCCACGAACCGTCCGGCGGTCAGGTCGCCGGGGGTCAGCTTGTCGATGATGCCGAGCGAGAACATCAGGCCCGCGCTGGGCCCGCCGACGTCCTGGAGCCCGATGTCGATCCGGAACGGGTAGGTGTGCCGCAGGCCCGGACGGATGCCGACCATCGCGGCGCCGGTGTCCGGGGACTTCACGGTCGGCACGCTGACGTCGGTGCGGGTCCCGGGCTCGGCCGAGCCCTCCTTGACCCGGGGCACCACGGTGAAGACCGCCGGCTCGCCGGGCTGGTGCTTGGTGACCGCCTTGGCGACCGCGTCCGCGTCGGCCACCGGGGTGCCGTCGACCGCGACGATCTGGTCCCCGGCGTGCAGCCGGCCCTCCGCCGGGGCACCGGCGGTGACGGCCTGGACGATCAGCTCGCTGCCCATCGGAATCCCGAGCTGGGTCAGCGCGGCGGTGCGGGCGTGGTCCTCGGAGAGCGCGAACTCCTCGGCGTTCTGCCGCTTGGCGTCGGCGTCGGACTGGCCCTTCGGGTAGACGTTGTCGTGCGGCACCACCAGCACGTCGTCGCGCAGCCAGCCCACCACCGCGTTGACCAGGCTCGGCTCGTACTTGGCGCCGGTGACCTGGACGGTGGTCATGTTGAGGTGACCGCTCGCCGGGTACGACTCGTGGCCGGTGATGGTGATCACCGGTGTGCCCGTCTTCTCCTGCACCCCGAGCGTGTTGTACGTCGGGCCCGGGCTCATCTCGGTGTACGGCACCTTCATCAGCACCGAGGCACAGAGCAGCGCTATGAGCAGCAGGGTGGCGGCGAGCATCGTCGCAGAGCGGCGTGGCATGCCTCGACAGTACGGGACGCGGGTGACCGTGCGCCCGGCGGGTCGTCGGGACCGCCGGGCGGGGTCAGCGGCCGGAGCGCTCCTCGGAGCCGCCGCCGGCGGTGGTGCGTTGCATCGCGGCCATGAACCGCTGGTGCTCCGCCAGCGAGGCCGGGTCCCCCGTCGCTCTCGGGGACCGCTGGGCCCAACCCGCCCACACGGTGGCCAGCACCGCGGCGACGCAGGGAATGATCAACCAGGCGAGCACAGCCATCTCAGTACTCCCAGCTCGTCGTGTCTATGAGCAGATTAACCATCCCGACGGACAACGCTGCGGGCGCCGTCCGGGTTACGGCACGGCCGATCGGCTCACTGCCAGGGAGTATCCGGCGCAGCGGCCCGCACCCGTTCGAGTGAGCGACCGGCGCGCCTGCGCGTCGCGGGGCGCGAGCGGTGCACAGGTGGACTCGCGGGCGACCGTGCGGATGATCGTACGAACGGCTGTGCGGACGACTGTGCGGACGGCTGCTCAGCAGCTCCCCGCGCCCACCCACTCCTCCTCGCCGTCGGCGAAGACCTGGTGCTTCCAGATCGGCACCTCGTGCTTGAGGTCGTCGATCAGCCGCCGGGCGGCGGCGAACGCCTCGCCCCGGTGGGCGCAGGAGACGGCGACGATCACGGCCTTGTCGGTGATCCCCAGCCGGCCCACCCGGTGCACCGCGGCCAGCGCGCGGACCGGGAAGTCGGCGACGACCTTCTCGGCCACCCGGCGCATCTCCCGCTCCGCCGTCGGGTGGCAGCTGTACTCCAGCGCCGTGACGTGCTTGCCGCCGTCGTGGTCGCGGACCGTCCCGACGAAGACGGTCGTCCCGCCGGCCGCGTCGTCACCCACCGCCTCGTACACCTCGTCGAGGGAGAGCGGGGTGTCGCGGATCGCGAGCAGGCGGATCGGGTCGTGGTTCTCGGACATGCCCCCATGATTGCCCATGCCGGGCGGGCCGGGGCAAGTACCTTCCGCATCACGATTGCGAAATTTCGCATCGTGAGAACGACGAGCTCAAGAGCGCGGGTCCGGCCGCGGCCCCGGACCGGGACCGGAGCCGGAGCCGGAGCCGGAGCCGGAGCCGGGCCCGGGCCGCGGAGCCCGGGACCGGAGCCGCTCAGAACCGGCGCCGCTTGCGCGCCCGCCGCACCAGCGCCGCCGTGCCCACCAGCGCCACCGTCGCGCCCGCCGCGCCCAGACTCGTCGCCGCCTCCTTGCCGCCCAGCCGCCGGCCCGCCACCGCGTGCTTGCCCGACACCTGCGCCAGCAGCTCCGCCAGCACCTCCTCGTTGGTGTGCGTCGGACGCCAGCCCGCCTCGTGCAGCCGGCTCCCCGACACCACCCACGGGTACATCGTGTACGCCAGGTCCCCCGCCGGAGCCGGGGTCAGCCCCAGCCGGTGCAGCCGCGCCGCCGTCCCCAGCGCCAGCGAGGCCGGCAGCTCCATCCGCCGGATCCCCGACAGCCGCTCCACGTCCTCCTGCTCCAGCCAGCCGTCACAGCCGACCGTCACCTCGCCCTCGACCAGGCCGAGCGCCGCGTACTCCAGTGCCGCCGCCAGGTCGTCGACGTGGCAGAACTGCCAGCACGGCCGGGACCCGGCCACCACCAGCAGCCTCGGCGCCTCGAAGTGCCGGGTCAGCACGGTGTCCACCCCGGGGCCCACCACCACGGCCGGCCGCAGCACCGTCACCTGCAGCCCCGGGTGCGCCCTCGGCGCGCGGCGCGCCAGCCGCTCGATCTCCAGCAGGTCGCCGACCAGCGAGGCCTCCTCGGTCGCCCGCAGCTCCGAGTCCTCCGCCAGCGGCACCTCGTTGTCCGGCAGCGCGCCGTAGACCATCGCCGACGTGCACAGCACCACCCGGTGCACCCCGGCCGCCGCGGCCGCCGTCAGCACCGTCTGCGCGCCCCGCACGTTGTAGGCGCTGCGCGCCCTCGGGTCGGACTCCATGCCCAGGTCCATCGCGAGGTGGACCACCACGTCGACCCCGGCCAGGCGCTCGGCCACGGCCGGGTCGCGGACGTCCAGCACCCGCCACTGCACACCGGGCACCTCACCGCGCCGGTCGTCGACGGCCAGCACCTTCCGGACCCCCGGCGAGGCCACCAGCCGGGCCGCGACCCGTTCGCCGAGCACCCCGGCGGCACCTGTGACCGCCACGGTGAGGGGTCTTCCGGCATAGGCTGGAGGCGGCGACGCCGTGGTGTCCGGGGCGTCCTCTCCTCCGGTCAGCCCAGAGCGAACGTCCGAAGGCGGGGAACTCACCGGCCATCCTCCACGGTTAGCTTATGTGCGTACGTACGTGTGTCACGTACGTCCATCCTGCCCGAGGCTGAGGCCCGGCGGTGCACCCGGCGCGGGCCAGCCGTCCGGGAGCCGCCCGCCGGCGGGGAGTCCCCCAGCTCCGCCGACCGCCCCGGGCAGCAGGAAACACCGCCACCACCCGTATGACGGCCGACCGGATCGAGGACCCCGTGAGCGACCTTCCCTTCGGATTCGGCGTTCCGCCCGAGGAGCCCGAGGACGGCAAGGCCAAGCCCGACGACGACCGGAAGAAGAAGGACCAGGGCGACGAGCCCGCCGGTCCGCAGCCCTTCGGCTTCAGCGGGAACAACCCGCTGGGCGCCCTGTTCGGCATGGGCCTGCCCGGCATGCCCGGCGGCCCCGGCGCGGGTGGCCCCGGCGCTCCCGGCGCGGGCGACAACCCCTTCGCGGCGATGTTCGGCGGCCTCAACCCCAACGACCTCGGCGCCGCCTTCCAGCAGCTCGGCCAGATGCTCTCGTTCGAGGGCGGCCCGGTGAACTGGGACCTCGCCAAGGACATCGCCCGGCAGACCGTGGTCGCCGAGCCCGCCGAGGGCAAGAGCAAGGACCGCTCCGTCGGCGACGCCGAACGTTCCGCCGTCGTCGAGGCCGTCCGCCTCGCCGACCTGTGGCTCGACGGTGTCACCACCTTCCCCTCCGGCGCCGCCGCCGCCGTGGCCTGGAGCCGCGCCGAGTGGATCGAGGCCACCCTCCCGGTCTGGAAGGACCTCGTCGACCCCGTCGCCGAACGCGTCGGCAACGCCATGGGCGGCGTCCTCCCCGAGGAGATGCAGGCCATGGCCGGCCCGCTGATGGGCATGATGCGGTCCATGGGCGGCGCCATGTTCGGCACCCAGATCGGCCAGGCCCTCGGCGCCCTCGCCGGCGAGGTGGTCGGCTCCACCGACGTCGGACTGCCGCTCGCCCCCGCCGGCAAGGCCGCGCTGCTGCCCCAGAACGTCGCCGAGTTCGGCGAGGGCCTCAGCGTGCCGGCCGACGAGGTCCGCCTCTACCTCGCCCTGCGCGAAGCCGCCCACCAGCGGCTGTTCGCGCATGTGCCGTGGCTGCGCGCCCACCTCCTCGGCGCCGTCGAGGCGTACGCCCGGGGCATCAAGGTCGACACCTCCCGGATGGAGGAGCTGGTCGGCCAGCTCGACCCGGGCAACCCCGAGGCCCTCCAGGAAGCCCTCGCCGGCGGTCTGCTCCAGCCCGAGGACACCCCCGCCCAGAAGGCCGCCCTGGCCCGCCTGGAGACCGCCCTCGCGCTCGTCGAGGGCTGGGTCGACGCCGTCGTGCACGCCGCCGCCGAGCCCCACCTGCCGCAGGCCGGCGCCCTGCGCGAGACCGTCCGGCGCCGCCGCGCCGCCGGCGGGCCCGCCGAGCAGACCTTCGCCACCCTGGTCGGCCTCGAACTGCGCCCCCGCCGCCTGCGCGACGCCGCCCGCCTCTGGGCGCTGCTCGCCGACGCCCGCGGCACCGAGGGCCGGGACGACCTCTGGCAGCACCCCGACATGCTCCCCACCGCCGCCGACCTCGACGACCCGGACGCCTTCGTGCACCGCGGCAGCGCCGACGACCTGGAGGGCGGCATCGACTTCGACGCCCTCGACAAACTGCTCGGCGAAGCCGCCGCGGGCGGGGCCACCGGCACCGCCCGGCCCGACCTGACGAAGAACGACGCCGACGGCGGCGACGACGACGGCAACGGCAACCAGGGGAAGGGCGAGCCCACCGCGTGACGACCACCGACACGGACCGCGCCGACACCCTCCGACCGGACGCCCCGGGCGGGCTGCACGCCGACGCGGTCCGCGCGCTGACCGACTGGCGGCCCGCCGAGCCCGAGCAGGACCGGCTCCGCCTCGACTACCTGCGCCACCTCGCCGAGCAGCCCGGGGGCATGTACCGCTCCTGCCTGCCCGCCCACATCACCGCCAGCGCCGCCGTCGTCGACCCGGCCGCCGGGCGGGTGCTGCTCACGCTGCACCCCAAGGTCGGCCGCTGGCTGCAGATGGGCGGCCACTGCGAACCCGGCGATCCCGACCTCGCCGCGGCCGCCCTGCGCGAGGCCACCGAGGAGTCCGGCATCCCGGACCTCGCGCTGCTCACCCGCGACGGCGCGCCGGTCCCGGTCAAGCTCGACCGCCATCAGGTCCGCTGCACCGGCAAGGACCGGCCGGAGAACACCCACCTCGACGTCCAGTACATCGCGGTGGCGCCGCCCGGCGCCCAGGCGCTGATCAGCGAGGAGTCGCTCGACCTGCGCTGGTTCGACTACGACCGCCTGCCGGAGCTCACGGACCAGTCGGTGCGCGACCTCGTCGCCCGCGCGCGCGACCTCACCGGCTGAGGCGTTCAGGAGCGCGAGCACGGCAGGAGGGGCGCGGGCCACTGTGGCCCGCGCCCCTCCTGCCGTCGCGCTCCTCGGTCTCCCGGCCGTCCCCGGGCCGTCTCCCGCCGGGCCCCGGGAGGCACCCGGCCTCAGGACACTCGGCCGAAGGACTCAGCCGCAGGACTCCGCCGGACCGGGCTCCGCCGGATCCTCGTGCCGGGCCCCCGGGATGTGCGGCAACCTGGCCGCCGACACCACACCCTCCAGATAGCCCCGCGCCCGCTCCGTCCGCGGGTACGCCTCCAGCAGCGCCCAGAAGTCCGGGCCGTGGTCCGGCACCAGCAGGTGCGCCAGCTCGTGCAGCAGCACGTAGTCGACCACGTACTCCGGCATTCCCTGCAGGCGGTGCGAGAGCCGGATCGTCCGCTCACTGGGGGTGCACGAACCCCAGCGCGAGTTCTGGTTGGTCACCCAGCGGACCTGGGCGGGCTGGGCCCGACCGTCCAGATAGGCCACCGAGAGCTCCCGCGCCCGGGCCACCAGCGCATCGTCGCCGAGCACCCGGCGGCTCTCCTGGGCCGCCAGCTTCTCCAGCATCTGCGCGACCCAGCGCTGCTCCTCCGCGTGCGACATCCGGGCCGGGATCAGCACGATCGTGCGATCGCCCTCGCGGTACGCGGACACCGTCCGGCTGCGGCGGGCACTGCGCCGCACCTCCACCCGGGAGCGGTCGAAGGGCTCCCGTGCGGGCGACGGCTGCTGCTCCGGACACTGCTGTTCCGGACGCCCACGCGTGCTCGGCGCCGCCACTTGCGACCCGGACGCTGCACGGGCACGCCGAGGCGACGCCGAGGGATGGGAGTCCCGTTCGGCTGCCATGGCACACGACGTTACCCGTTACCCCTGACAGAAGTCCGCTGCCGTGGCCGAAATCTTTCGTGGAGCGATCGGGAACGAAAGGCCGACGGAAGGTGTCCGGAATCGGACATCGGTCCGGACGGAAAGTTATCCACAGGGCATGCGAACAGATCATCCGGTCATAGCCCCGCACCTGTGGACAACCCGCCGCACCGCGGCTCCCCGATCGGGCATGCTGCCGTCGGCCGTCCGGAAACGATCGGGAGGAAGACCACCGTGCGCCTCGCCCTCAAGCCCGCCCTCTCCCGCAGCTGGCGGGACTCGGACACCCTGCAGTTCGGCACCGTCCCCCAGCACGCGGGCGTACTCGCCCGCGCCTCCGGCACGATGCTGCGCGAGTTCCTCGACCTCGTCGACGGCACTCGCGACCGGCCCGCCCTCCTGGCCGAGAGCGAGCGGATCGGTTTCGGGCGCGACCCGGCCGACTCCCTCCTCGACCTCCTGGAGGAAGCCGGGGTGCTCGACGACGCCGAGGCCGCGGCCGGCGCCCTCGCCCTCTTCCCGCAGCCGCACCGCGAGCTGCTCGGCCCGGACCTCGCCTCGCTGTCGCTGATCCACCCCGGCCCCGGTGCCGCACCCGCCGTCCTGGCCCGGCGGCCCGAGCAGGCCGTCGAGGTCCGCGGCGCCGGCCGGATCGGGGCGGCCGTCGGCGCCGTGCTCGCCGCGGGCGGCGTCGGCACGGTCACCGTGGTCGACTCCGGCCGGGTCGCACCGGGCGACTGCTCCCCCGCCGGGCTCCCGCCGGCCGACGTCGGCCGGGTCCGTGCCACCGCCGCCCGCGAGGCCGTCGACCGGGCGGCGGCCCGGAGCCCGGCCCGGCGCAAGCGGCGCCCGAGGCCCGGGCCGCCCGACCTGGTGGTGCTCACGCCCCGCGACGGCAGCGCGGCCTTCGCCGGCGGCACACCACTGGCCCGGGAGCTGCTGCGGGCCGGCGTTCCGCACCTCTACGTCGGTGTGGTCGAGGAGTACGGGGTGGTCGGCCCCCTGGTCGCGCCGGGAGTGTCGGCCTGCGGTCACTGCCTGGTCCTGACCCGGGAGGACCAGGACGCCGCCTGGCCGAGGATCCTCGCCCAACTCGCCGACGGCGGCCCGGGGCGGGCCCCGACGCCGGCCTGCGACATCGCGCTCGCCACCTCGGTCGCCGGGCTGGCCGCGCTGCACGCCCAGGTGTTCCTGGACGGCGGGCGTCCGCCCAGCCTGGACGGCTGGTGCGAGATCTCGGCCGTCGACGGGACGTCCCGCCGCCTGCGGCTCAAGGGCCACCCGGAGTGCGGATGCCTCTGGCAACCGACCGCGCCGCACTAGGACGGAGCGCCAACCGGGTGACAGGGGTGGAGTCTTGATCATTCGTCAGTCGCACGGGAAAAGAGGGCACCACGAGGCCCCGGAGCTACTACTGTGGCGTCGGCCGCCCGGCGGACGCCGAGAGTGGCCCGCGCAACGATCGCAACGCTCGTGCACGACCTCACCGAGAGGTATCGACATGATCACTCGCAGATCGCTCATCGGCGCCGGGGCCCTGGCCGTCCCGCTGGCCGCCGTCCCGGCCCTGCCCGCCGTCGCCACCGCGGCCGAGGCCCGGCGGCGACGATGGTCCCGGCTGTCCGACCGACTGCACGGCACGCTGGTCCTCCCCGGTGACCCGACCTACGGCGTCGCCAAGCAGATCGGCCAGGCCCGCTTCGACTCGGTCGAACCGGCCGCCGTCGCCTACTGCGCCGACGAGGCCGACGTCTCGCTCTGCCTCCGCTACGCCCAGGACCACGACCTGCCGATCGCCGTCCGCGCCGGCGGGCACAGCGGCGGCGGCTGGTCCACCGGCACCGGCCTGGTGGTCGACGTCTCCCGGCTGAACAGCGCCGCGGTGACGCCCGGGTCCGCGACCTTCGGCGGCGGCACCCAGCTCGTCGACGTGACCAACGCGGTCGCCCCGCACGGCCTGGCCGTCTCCGGCGGCTTCTGCCCCACCGTGTCCCTCGGCGGCTTCCTCCAGGGCGGCGGAATCGGCCTGCTGACCCGCCATGCCGGCATCTCCAGCGACAAGGTGACCTCGGCCCGGGTGGTGCTGGCGAACGGCCGGACCGTCACCGCCTCGGCCGAGGAGCACGACGACCTGTACTGGGCGCTGCGCGGCGGTGGCGGCGGCAACTTCGGTGTCGTCACCTCCTACACGGTGACCCCGGTGCCGGTGACCACCCTGACCATGGCCAGCCTCAGCTGGTCCTTCGACCGCGCGGTGGATGTGCTGGACGCCTGGACGCACTGGCTCCCCGACGCCCCGCGGACCCTGGGCGGCGGGGCGGTGGTCGGCCTTCGTGACGCCGCGCCCGGCGCCACCCCGTTCGTCTCGGTACTGGTCGGCTCGATCGGCACCGAGGCCGAACTCAACACCCAGACAGGCCGACTGGTCGACCTGGTGGGCGCGGTGCCGGCCTCCCGGAGCGGCTACACCGCCCCCTACCTGTCCGTCATGATGGGCTTCTACGGCTGCGGCTCCTACACCCAGGACCAGTGCCACCGGACGGGTACCGGGCCGGCCGCCGTGCTGCCCCGGCCGACCGCGGCCGTGGACCGGGGCCGGCTGTTCGACGCCCCGCCGCCGCGCTCGGTCTGGGAGGCCGCGGTCGGCCTGCTGGACCGGGACCGGCTGGCCGGGCAGCAGCGAATGGTGCAGCTGAACGCGCTCGGCGGCGCCGCCAACGATCCGGCGCGCACGGCCACCGCCTACGTCCACCGGAACGCGCTGTTCAACGCGAGCCTCGGCGCGGTGATCGCCTCCGGGCCGGTGGACGCGACGGCGATCGCGGCGGCCCGGAGCTGGGCGGACGCCGGTTTCGCAGTGCTCGACCCGCACTCCTCCGGCGAGACCTACCAGAACTTCGTCGATCCCGGGCTGCCGGACTGGCGGCACGCCTACTACGGGGAGAACTATCCCCGACTGGTCGCGGTGAAGCGCCGGTACGACCCGCACCGGCTGTTCTCCTTCGCCCAGGCCGTCGGCGCCTGATCCGGCCCGGCCGTGGGGCCCGTGCCCCACGGCCGGGCCGGATCTCCGGACTCGGATCTTCGGGCCCGAGGTTCGGGCCCGAGGTTCGGGCCCGAGGTCCGGGCCCGAGGTCCGGGCCCGAGGTCCGGGCCCGACCGCGACCGGCACCGCCCCGGCGGGGCGGCCGATTCCGGCCGGGGCCGCACCGTCGAGCGGGCACAATGGCGTATGACGGTCGGCCCCCGCCGCGGGGGCCTGGGGCATGTCGACTTGGAGGCCCGGGTGAGCGATCTTCCGCGCAAGGCAATGACCCGCACGGCAAGACTCGCCGCCCTGCCGCTGGGGATAGCCGGCCGGGCCACCCTGGGGCTGGGGAAGCGGATCGGCGGCCGGTCGGCCGAGGTGGTGACCGCCGAACTGCAACAGGCGACCGCCGACCAGCTGTTCAAGGTCCTGGGCGAGCTCAAGGGCGGGGCGATGAAGTTCGGACAGGTGCTGTCCGTCTTCGAGGCCGCGCTGCCCGAGGAGGTGGCCGGACCGTACCGGGCGGCGCTGACCAAGCTGCAGGACGCCGCGCCGCCGATGCCGGCCGCGAAGGTGCACGCGGCGCTGGCGGAGCGGCTGGGCGCGGACTGGCGGAGCCTGTTCCTGGAGTTCGAGGACCGCCCGTCGGCGGCCGCGTCGATCGGCCAGGTGCATCGGGCGGTGTGGCACGACGGCCGCACCGTCGCGGTCAAGGTCCAGTACCCGGGAGCCGGTGACGCGCTGCTGGCGGACCTGTCGCAGCTGAGCCGGGTGGCATGGCTGCTGGGACCGCTGATTCCGGGCCTGGACATCAAGCCGCTGATCACCGAGCTGCGGGAGCGGGTCGCCGAGGAGCTCGACTACGAGCTGGAGGCCCAGGCCCAGCGCCGTCATGCCGAGGAGTTCGCGGACGATCCGGAGATCGCGGTGCCCGGGGTGGTCGCCCAGGCCGACCAGGTCCTGGTGTCGGAGTGGATGGACGGCACGCCCCTGGCCGAGGTGATCGCCTCGGGGTCGCAGGAGGAGCGGGACCGGGCGGGAAAGCTGCTGGCGCGGTTCCTGTTCGCCGGTCCGTCGCGGACGGGGCTGCTGCACGCGGATCCGCATCCGGGCAACTTCCGGCTGCTGAAGGACGACGGCCCGGTGGAGGGCTGGCGGCTGGGGGTGCTGGACTTCGGCACGGTCGACCGACTGCCGGGCGGGCTGCCGGCGCCGATCGGGGCGTCCCTGCGGATGGCACTGGCCGGCGACGCGGCAGGGGTGCTGGCGATGCTGCGCGAAGAGGGCTTCGTGAAGCCCTCGATCGAGCTGGACCCGGACGCGGTACTGGACTACCTGGTGCCGATCATCGAGCCGGCGGCGGTGGAGTCGTTCCACTTCACGCGGGCGTGGATGCGGGCCCAGGCGGCGCGGATCGCGGATCCGCGCTCCCCCGCGTACAACCTGGGCAAGCAGTTGAACCTGCCGCCGTCGTACCTGTTGATCCATCGGGTGACGCTGAGCACCATCGGGGTGCTGTGCCAGTTGGGTGCGAAGGCGCCGTTCCGGGTCGAGATGCTGGAGTGGCTGCCGGAGTTCGCGGCGCCGGGCTCGGCGGCCGGCCGACCGACCGCGAAGGCGGCGGCCCCGAAGGGCACGGCCCCGAAGGCCCCGACCCGGAAGGCCGCGGCGGCGAAGCGGTCGACGGCCCCGCGGCGCCGGGGCCCTTCGGCCGAGGGCTGACCGCGGCGTCGTCCGCCGCCCCACCACTCGCCCCACCGTTCGCCCCGCCGCGCGGCGCGGCGGCAACGGCCGCAGGCCGCCCCCCGATGTCGGGGGGCGGCCTGCGGCGCGACGGGGGTCCGGCGGGGCCGGGCGGGTGCCGGCGTCCCGGTCACCCGGCGGCACTGCCCGGGCATGGCGACATCGCCTCGGGTCGTCCCCACCTTTCGGCGGTCCGACCTCGGGGCGATGTCACATCAGGGCGACGGCGATGGCCTTGCGGGCCCGCAGCGAGGCGCGCTCGGCCTTCTGCTTGAGCCGGTGGGCCCGGGCGACCCGGCCGACGAGCCGTTGGTGCTCGGCCTCCTGGAGGCGCTCTTGCATATGGGCCCGGGCCAGGGATTCGTGGAGAAGTTGCATTTCGAGGGTCCTGTTCTGGATCTGAAGTTCGGTGGTCTGCTCAGCGCGGACGGTCGGATCGATGGCGGCGGCGGTCATGTGGTGGTCCTGCTCGGGGTGCGTCGTCGGGAAGGGGTGGATGCGGGCGGCGTCGGCCTTGGCGGCCGCGAGGCGTACGGAGCGCCGGAGGGAGTTGTCCGGCAGGGGCTGCTCTCCCCGGCGGACGGCCTCGGCCCCGGACGCGGGGTTCACGCCGCGACCTCGGTCTTGCGCGGGCGGCCGCGGGGCCGCTTGCGGGCCACGACGACACCCTGGACGAAGAGCTCGCCACCCCAGACGCCCCACGGCTCGCGGCGCTCGACCGCACCGGTGAGACACGCGTCCTTGACCGGGCAGGTGCCGCAGAGGGACTTCGCGTACTCGACGTCGGCGGGCGTCTCGGCGAAGAAGACCTCGGGGTCGAAGGCGCGGCACGGGATGGGGAGACCGAGCTGCTCGGCCTGGTCGATCGAGGTGAACTGCATGGGGAGAACCTCCGGGGGGTCGGCCTGGTCGGCCTTGATCTGGCTTGTCGGCGGTACGGACGGGGTGGGCGGTGTGATGACCGTGGACACTGTGTGCGTCTTCCTCGTCTTCTCAGTGGGTCCGGCTCAGCTGACTGGTGGGGCTGGGCCGGAGGCCCCGGAGGGCCTGGGTGGTCTTGCGTACCGGACAAAACAGAAGGGCCGCGGATCCCGGTGTGACGGGGTTCCGCGGCCCTGGAGGCGCCGACCTGAGGTTGCTCAGGTTCGTTCTCTCCAGGGTTCAGGCCCGCGGAAGGCCCGCATCCGGACGGCCGTGGCGTCCGTAAAGACGGCCATGGCCTGCTTGATCTGCTGCTCGTTCTGCTTCTGGGCGTTTCCGGCACCGATGACCTGCGCATAGCCGCCATGCATGGCGGCGGCTACGGCCGCCTTCGGTGCCTGGGTCGGTCGCTCGTCACGCGGGGAGCGCGACGCATCGACCGAGGCCCAGTCACGGGACAGACCAGTCTCGACACGGGTGCCGTCGAAGCTGCCGCCCTCATTGCCATTGCTGCCGAGGCCAGTGTGTCCAAGACCACTGACAACGGAGGCGGCGAAGACGGGAGCGACTGCGACACGGGTGGCGTCGAGACCCAGACCGGTTCCGCACAGCTCGGCGGTGATCCGCAGGCTGGCGGCACGCAGGGAGGCAGCGTCGACGGTCTGGCCAGTCACTTTGGTGTTCATGATGTCCACTGTCTTCGCCTCCTCTCGGCGTCTCGCGGAGCCTGGTCTCCCGGGCTCCGAACTGTTCGGATGTCTGTCTCGGTGAAGCTGGTGGGGCAGGGGGGCACAGCGACAGGTTTCACCCCGTGCGACCGCGTCCCCTTGACCGCTCCGGCAGGCTATTGCGCTCCCGGTACGGCGCGCAAACTATTTTTCCGGCGAGTTTCCCGACGGTCTCCTCGGCGCTCCCCGGCGCCGGCTGTGATCGCCCCGGACCGGCTCAGGCCGGTTCGTCCGACCGACCGTCCATGACGTCCGCCGGATCCCCCTCGGGCTCCTCCCCCGCACACAACGAGAGCACGGCCGCCCCGTATTTGTCCAGCTTCATGGCCCCGACCCCGGAGATCGAGGCCAGCTCCTGGCGGTTGGCGGGGACGTCCTCGGCGATGGCCATCAGGGTGGCGTCGGTGAAGACGACGTAGGCGGGCGCGCCCTGTTCCCTGGCCTGGGCGGCACGCCACTCGCGCAGCCGCTCGTAGAGCGCCTCGTCCATGGTCGAGGGGCAGGTCTCGCAGCGGCGGAGCTTGCGCTCGACGGCCTCGGTGAGGACGCGCTCGCAGACCCGGCAGGTGACCGGGCCGCGGACCCGGCGCCCGGCGGAGCGCTCGCCGCCCTCGGCCCCGCCGCGTCCGCCGCGGCTCGCGGGGCGACTGCCGGGGGCGCTGGAGCCGGGCCGCAGCCCGTCCAGGAAGCGGGTGGGCTTGCGGGAGGCCCGGCCGCCCGGGGAGCGGGAGAGCGCCCAGGAGAGGGTGAGGTGCTTGCGGGCGCGGGTGACACCGACGTAGAGGAGGCGGCGCTCCTCCTCGACCTGCTCGTCCGTCTTGGCGTAGATGATCGGCATGGTGCCCTCGGTGAGGCCGACGAGGAAGACGGCGTCCCACTCGAGACCCTTGGCGGCGTGCAGGGAGGCCAGGGTGACGCCCTCGACCGCGGGGGCGTGCTGGGCGGCGGCGCGGGCGTCGAGTTCGGCGACGTAGGCGGCGAGGTCGGTGGTCAGGCCCTCGGCCGCGCGGCCCCGCTCGAACTCCTCGGCCAGCCGGACCAGGGCGGCGAGGGACTCCCAGCGGTCCCGGACCGCGCCGGAACCGGCGGGGGGTTCGGGGGTGAAGCCGCGGGCGGCGAGGACGGCGCGGACCTGCCCCGCGAGGTCGGGGGCGCCGTCGGTGACGGGGTCGGAACCGGCCCGGGCCGCGCCGCGGAGCAGGACGCCGGCGTCCCGGACCTCGGGGCGTTCGAAGAACCGCTCGGCGCCCTTGAGCTGGTAGGGGACGGCGAGGTCGGAGAGGGCCTGCTCGTAGACCTCGGACTGGCCGTTGGTGCGGAACAGGACGGCGATCTCGCTGGCGCGCACCCCGGCGGCGATGAGGTCCTTGATCCGCCGGGCGGTCGTCTCGGCCTCGGTGGGCTCGTCCTCGTACTCGGTGTAGAGGGGCTCGGGGCCGGCCTCGCGCTGGGAGACGAGTTCGAGGCGGTGACGGGCGGCCTCGCCCCGGGCCTGGGCGAGCAGCCCGTTGGCGAGGTGGACCACCTGGGGGGTGGAGCGGTAGTCGCGGACCAGCTTGACGACGGTGGCCTCGGGGTGGCGGGCGCGGAAGCCGAGCAGGTAGTCCGGGGTGGCGCCGGTGAAGGAGTAGATGGTCTGGCTGGCGTCGCCGACGACGCAGAGGCTGGTGCCGCCGCCGGGGCCGGTCCACTGGTCCAGGAGGCGCTGCTGGAGCGGGGAGACGTCCTGGTACTCGTCGACGGTGAAGTGCCGGTACTGGGCGCGGACCTGGTCGGCGATGTCCGGCCGGTCCTCCAGGATGGCGGCGGTGAGCAGCAGCACGTCCTCGAAGTCGATGTTGCCGCGGCGGCTCTTGGTCTCCTCGTAGACGCGGTAGACCTGGGCGGTCTCGGCGGGGTCGCGGGGGGCGTCGCGGCCGGACTTGGCGACGGCGGCGGGGTAGTCGTCCGGGCCGGTCTGGGTGACCTTGGCCCATTCGATCTCGGCGGTGAGGTCGCGGAGCTCGGTGCGCTGGACGCGCAGGCCGCAGCGGCCGGCGGACTCGGCGACCAGCTGGACCTTGCGCTCGAGCAGCTGCGGGACGGGGCCGCCGATGGCGCGGGGCCAGAAGTAGTGGAGCTGGCGCAGCGCGGCGGCGTGGAAGGTGCGGGCCTGGACGCCCTCGGCGCCGAGCTGGCGCAGGCGGCCGCGCATCTCGCCGGCGGCGCGGGCGGTGAAGGTGACGGCGAGCACCTGCTGGGGCTGGTAGACACCGCTGCGCACGCCGTAGGCGATGCGGTGGGTGATGGCCCGGGTCTTGCCGGTGCCGGCGCCGGCGAGGACGCAGACGGGACCGTGCAGGGCGGTGGCGACGGCCCGCTGCTCGGGGTCGAGTCCGGCGAGGACGGCGTCGGGGCCGCCGGCGGCGGGGTGACCGGTCCGGTGGGCGTCCTGGTGTCCGTCGAACGGGCTGCCGCTCAAGAGGTCTTCCTGCATGCGTTCCATCCTCTCAGCCCGGGCGGACATCCCGGGCGGGGTTGTCCACAAGCCCGGTGCGATCGCCGGATGATCGCGGCGCGGACGGCGGGTGGTGGCACACTCGGGGCGCGTGCCCCGGGGCATGCGCCGGTACGGCGGGGCCGACGCCGTGGAATGACCGCCGGGCGGTGGACGTTCTCCCCCCGGAGCCGTGGAACGCACGCGGTACCGGTACGCGCGCGCGTTGGCGTCCGCACGCCCTCTCCACCCGATTCGCTATCCGAAGGAGTCCCCTCGATGTCCGGCAGCGTGACGATGTACAGCACGACCTGGTGCGGCTACTGCAACCGGCTCAAGAGCCAGCTGGAGCGCGAGGGCATCGGCTACACCGAGATCAACATCGAGGAGGACCCGGCGTCGGCGTCCTTCGTGGAGTCGGTGAACAACGGCAACCAGACCGTGCCGACCGTGCTGGTGACGCCGACCGCCGGTGGCGAGCGGGTCGTGATGACCAACCCGAGCCTGCTCCAGGTGAAGAAGGCCCTGGCGTCCTGACGCCGGACGGTCCGACACCCGGCGGTACGGCCCCGGCGGCCCGACACCCGGCGGTACGGCCCCGACGCCCGACGGCAGGGCCCCGGCGGCCCGGCCCCGGGCGGTCCCGGCCGGCGCGCGCCCGCCCCGCGGGTCACTGCGCGTCGGCCCGGGCCGGGTCGACGGGGGCGGCCGGCGCGGGCAGCGTGGTCCGGGCGGCGAGGTCGCCGACCCCGTAGACCAGCCGGCTGCGGTCGGCCGAGTAGCGGGTCTCGATCACCCGGACCGGCCCGCGCCGGTCGTAGGTGACCCGGGTCTGGACCACCAGCGGCACCCCGGGGCCGCCCTGGAACCACTGGGCCTCCTCGGGACCGGGCATCCTGGCCACCAGGTGGTCGACGGCGCCGACCTCGGTGCGCCCGAGGGCGGCGAGCACGGCCTCGTCGCCGCCGTCGATCTGGTCGGGTTCCATCAGCGGGGTGCCGGCCGCGAGACCGGCCCGGTAGTGGCTCTCCTCGATGGAGTACGGCTCGCGGTCGAGCAGCCGCAGCTGGCGGCGGACCACGATCGCCTCGCCGGGACGCATTCCGAGCCGCTCGGCGATGTCGACGCGGGCCCGGACGATCATCATCTCGAAGTCGACGGTGAGCTCGCGGCCACTGTCGTCGGCCTCGCCCCGGTAGACCTCGCTGGGGGTGGCCAGGCAGTCCAGCGCGGCGGGGCCCTGCGGTTCGAGGCGGGGGGCGGGCCCGTAGGCGCGGTGATCGAGCACCGGGTGCTCGCGCAGATAGGTGCCCTTGCCCTGGAGCCGGACGAGCCGGCCCTCGTTGACGAGGACGTCGACGGCGAGGCGGACGGTGTTGCGGGCGACGCCGTACTGGCGCTCCAGCTCGCTCTCGACCGGGAGGGCGGCGGCGGTGGTGAACTCGCCCTCCGCGATCCGGCGGCGCAGGTCCGCGGCGAGGCGCTGGTATTTGGGGGATTGGGCGGTGCCCCGGGGGATTGTCACCCGAGTGAATGTAGCGAGACGGGTGAGCGGCTTTCAGGCGTTTGCCGCAAAGTCGCCCGGGATCGGTGACGGTGTCCGGTCGGTGCCCCCCGCCCCTTCCGGGCAGGGCCGCTCCGGTTACGAACATCCTGGGGAGACGGGTTCGGAATGGAAATTGGGGGCGCGCGAATCAACTCCGCGCGCCCCCAATCCCTGGAACGCTCCGAAACCCCGGACCGGAACCCCGGATCCGGGCCCCGGCCCCGAACAGTTCCGAACATCCGGACCCGGAACCCAGGATCCGGACCGGCCCCGCGGGACCGCCGCCGGAACTACCAGCGGGCCGCCGACGGCAGCGGCTCGCCGTACCAGAGCTCGACCAGGTGCCGGGCGATCGAGATCCCGGACGGCGGCAGGATCTCCCCCGCCGCCATGCCCGCCCGCAGCTCCTCCCGGGAGAACCAGCGCGCCTCGGCCAGCTCCTCCCCGTCCACGGTGATCGCGGTGCCGTCCGGGTGCGCCTTGCCCAGGAAGCCCAGCATCAGGCTGGACGGGAACGGCCACGGCTGGCTGGCCACGTAGGAGACCTCGGCGACCTTCACCCCGGCCTCCTCGAACACCTCGCGCACGACCGCCTGCTCGATCGACTCCCCCGGCTCGACGAAACCGGCCAGCGTCGACCAGCGGCCCTCGGGCCAGAGCGCCTGGCGGCCGAGCAGGCAGCGGTCCTGCTCGTCGGTGATCATCATGATCACGGCCGGGTCGGTGCGCGGGTAGTGCTCGGCCGCGCAGGAGGTGCAGCGCCGCACGTGCCCGGCACCGGCCTTCTCGGTCGGGTGGCCGCAGCGCGAGCAGAAGCTGTGCAGCCGGTGCCAGTGCTCCAGGGCGACGGCGTGCACCAGCAGCCCGGCGTCCCGGTCGGAGAGCAGCGCCCCGACCTCGCGCAGCCCGGCCGGACGGGCGTCGCCGTCCAGCCGGCCCGGCAGGCTCTCGCCCGCCAGCGCGAAGTAGGAGACGCCGTCCTCGTCGGTCCCGAGGAAGTACCGGTCGCCGGTCTGCGGTGCCTCGAAGGAGGGCAGCAGGACCAGTTCGGTCCCCTGCCCGCTGTCCACCACGAACGCCTCGCCGCCGGCGATCGGCAGCACCTTGGTGGACGGGTGGCTCCACGCGGCCGCCAGCCAGGGCTCGTCGAACCGGTGCTGGGCCGCCCGGTCCACCCCGGCCCGGGCCAGCGCCAGGTGCAGCGGGTGTTCGGTCTCAGGCACGGTGCTCAACTGTTCCATCCCCACGTGATGAGTCTTCCGGACGGGTCGGGTGCGCCGCGCGGGCGGGGCGACGGGCGTCCCCCGGCGCCCCGGCCGCGCGCTGCCGATTCACTCTTGCCCGCCGCCGGGCCGCCAGTTCTCGGCGAGGTCGGCCCACAGGTAGGCGGCGGTCTCGACGCCCTTGGCCAGCAGGTCCAGCTCGACCTTCTCGTCCACCGAGTGCCAGCCGTCCGAGGGCACCGAGATGCCGAGGAACAGCACCGGCGCGCCGAGCACGTCCTGCAGGTCGGCGGCGGGGCCGGAACCGCCCTCACGGGTGAACAGGATCCGCTGCTCGAAGGCCCGTCCCATCGCCCGGACGGTGGACTGCAGGGCCGGGTGGTCCAGCGGGGTCAGGCAGGGCCTGGTGGCGCCCGGGAAGACCAGCTCGTACCTGATGCCCTCGGGCACCCGGTCGGCCACCCAGGAGCGGACGGCCTCGCGGACCTTCTCCACCTCCTGCCCGGCGACCAGCCGGAAGGACAGCTTCAGATGGGCCGAGGCGGGCACGATGGTCTTGCCGCCGGGGCCGGTGTAGCCGCCCCAGATGCCGTTGACCTCGGCGGTCGGGCGGGCCCAGATCCGCTCCAGGGTGGAGTAGCCGGCCTCGCCGCGGGTGCCGTACGACTTGGCGACCTTCAGCCAGGCGGCCTCGTCGAAGGGCAGCTCGGCGAAGAGCTCGCGCTCGCGGTCGGTCAGCTCGACCACGCCGTCGTAGAAACCGGGCACGGCGACCCGGTGGTCGGCGTCGTGCAGGCCGGCGGCCAGCTCGGCGGCGACGGCGGCCGGGTTGGGCACGGCGCCGCCGAAGGAGCCGGAGTGGATGTCGGTGTCCGGGCCGAACAGGTCGATCTGGGCGTCCGCGAGACCGCGCATGCCGGTGCAGACGGTCGGCGTGGTCTCGGACCACATGCCGGTGTCCGAGATGATGACGACATCGGCGGCCAGCCGCTCGGCCTCGCGGCGGACCAGCTCGGCGAAGTGCGGCGAGCCGGACTCCTCCTCGCCCTCGACCAGCAGCTTGAGGTTGACGGCCGGCGCGGTGCGGCCGGTGGCGGCCAGGTGGGCCCGCACCCCGAGGGTGTGGAAGAAGACCTGGCCCTTGTCGTCGGCGGCGCCCCGGGCGTACAGCCGGTTGCCGACCACGGTCGGCTCGAACGGGTCGGTCGCCCAGCCGTCCTCACGGGCGGCGGGCTGCACGTCGTGGTGCCCGTAGACGAGCACGGTCGGCGCGGACGCGTCCCCGGACGGCCACTCGGCGAAGACCGCCGGCAGGCCGTCCGTCTCCCACACCTCGGCCACCGGGAAGCCGGTGTCGCGCAGCTTGGCGGCCAGCCACTCGGCGGAGCGCCGCACGTCCCCGGCCCGGCCGGGGTCGGCGGACACCGAGGGGATGCGCAGCCAGTCGGCGAGGTCCGCGAGGAAGGCGGTCTGGTGCTGGTCGATGAAGGAGCGGACGACGCTGTCCGGGGTTCTCGTCATACCGACGACTTTAGTTCGCCCGGGCACCCCGCAGCGGCCCCGGTCCCACCCGGTGGCCGTCGCGGGGCCTGTAACGTCCGTCACCCCCGGACGCGCGCGGGGAGCGGCGCCGGGGGCGACGGGTCGACGGAGAGGTCGACGGGACGACGGGACGGACCGCCCGGATCAGCCGGAGCGGCGCAGCAGCGAGATCCGCGAGCGGGTGAGCAGCGCGGCCAGCCCGACCGCGAGCAGCGGCAGCAGGATCACGGTGCCGGCGATGGTGAACCAGGGGAACACCAGGGCGCCCTTGGCCGCCTCCTCCTGGAGGCTCATCCCGGGGTAGGCCGCCGAGGCCGCCTCGACCTTGCGCAGGGCGACCGCGGGCACCACGCCCGCGACCGCTCCGAGCAGGGCGCCCATGGCGGCGATGACCCCGCACTGGAACCCGGAGAGGGTGCGCCGGATCCGGGGCGCGGCCCCGACGGCGGCGAGGGTGGTGAGGTCGCGCTGGGAGTCGGCGGCCGCGAGGCCGGTGGCGATCCCGGCGGCGCCGAGGGCCACGAGGCCGGCGAACGCGGTGAGCCCGAGGCTGATCAGGTCGCCCGGGGACCGGTAGCCGCGCTCGACCTCGAAGTCGATGCCGTCGGACAGCTTGGCCAGGGCCGCGCGGGCCCGCTGCTCGCTGCCGTCGGTGGGCGCGGTGTCGGGCAGCCAGACGGAGCCGGCGTCGGTGCTGGTGAGGCCGAGGCGGCGGACGGTGTCGGCGCCGACCACGGCGGTTCCGCCGAGGGCGGCGTCTCCGGCCGCGAGCACGGCGTCGACGGTGACGGTGCGCACGGCGGGCTCGAAGTTCGCGTCCATCGGCCCGGCCGGGTAGGGCTCGGTGAGGTCGATGGAGACCTTGCCGTCCTTGAGGTACCGCTCGTCGAAGACGACGGCCTTGCCGGCGGCGACCGCCTGCCCGAAAGCCGGGTCGGCGATGCCGTAGAGGTTGCGCAGCAGGTTCGCGTCGCCGACCTGGACGGAGCCGAAGCTGTTGCCCCGGCTGATCCGGTCCTCCTTGCAGCGCGGGTCCTCACGGCCGAGCCGGTCGATGTCCTCCGGGGTGAGGCTGCGCCGGTTCTTGCCCCAGATCGGGCACTGCCGCTCCTCGGGCAGGGCCACCGAGACGCTGCCGCAGCTGTTGCCGCCGGCCCGGCAGTCGCCGAGGTAGGTGACCCGCTGGACGTCGGCGCGGGCGCCGAGGCCGGGGACGGAGTTCTGCACGGCGCCGCGCTGCTGGGCCAGCATCGAACCGTCGGCGGAGGCGCCCCAGCCGCTGGCCAGGATGACGGCGTTGGCCGGTCCGGCGGCCACGTACTCGCGGCGGTGCTGCTCGTCGCTGCTGGCGACGTAGACACCGACGGCGACGCTGCCGGCGACGGCGGCCATGACGGCGGCGACGGCGGGGGCGGTGCGGCCGCGGTGGCGGACGGAGTCGCGCAGGGCGAGGCGGGGGCCGAGCGGCAGCCAGCGGCCGATCCGGCCGAACAGGCCGACCAGGTAGGGGGTGAGGGCGACCATGCCGAGTTCGGCGACCACGGAGCCGCCGAGCACGGAGAGGGAGCGGCCGCCGAAGCCGCCGGTGGAGCCGAGCAGGGCGAGGGCGGAGCCGCCGCCGAGCATCAGCAGGCCGAGCAGGGCGAGCTTGCGGCTGGGCGGCTTGAGCGTGTCGCGCCCGGTGAGGGCGGCGACGACGTCCTGCCGGGAGGCCTGGACGGCGGGCACGACGGCGGCGAGCAGACCGGTGACGAGACCGATCAGCAGGATGCCGAGCAGGTCGAGCGGCTGCAGGTCGAAGTGGCCGAAGCGCTCGCCGGCGGCCGCCTCGGCGCGGGTGCGGAACAGCGCGACGAGGCCGATGCCGCCGACCAGGCCGACGACGGCGCCGGTGAGGCCGAGCACGACACCGCCGCCGAGGACGACGGCCCGCACCTGGGCACGGTCACCGCCGCCGGCGGCGAGCAGACCGAGCTGGCGGCGGGAGCGGCGGGCGCCGACGGCGAAGGCGGGACCGGCCAGCAGGACGATCTCCAGCAGGGCCATGCCGACCACGGTGCCGAGAATGACGACCGCGGTCCGGTCGAAGAAGGGGGTGGGACTGCCGCTGCCGCGGCTGTCCAGGTAGGCGTAGAAGGGCACCTCGGAGCGGGCCGGCGGGTCGAGCAGCACGGCGCGCGAGGAGGCGATGAAGCCGTACTTGTTGAGCTCCATCACCTTGGACCAGTCGAGACCGGCCCCGGCCGGGAGCTTGACCAGCCAGTGGCTGACCCCCTCGCTCACCGAGGTGGTGCCGCGGGGCGCGCCGGACGGGTTCTCGAGCTTGTCGATCAGGGCGCCCGGGCGGGCGAACAGCACGGCGGAGCGCAGCTCGCCGGGGTACTCGGCGACGCCGGTGATGGTGTACGGGGTGGCCTGGAGGCCGCGGGGCGCGGTGCGGTCGCCGATCCTCAGCCCGGAGGTGTTCAGGAACTCCTGGCTGACGGCCACCTCGTGGTCGGCGCTGGGGGCACGGCCCTTGACGATGTTGTAGCGGCCGCGCCAGACGGGGTCGGCGAGGTCGGCCTCGGTGATCCGGACGTTGGTGAGGCCCTCGGCGGTGCTGGTGGCGGTGAAGGGACCCTCGCGGTACGGCACCAGGGTGGCGCCGGGCAGCAGTCGGCGGGCGAGGTCGGCGGGCTCGGTGTCGAGGCTGAGCCGCTGTTCGGGGGTGTAGGCGGGCTGCCCGTTCTCCTTCTTGGTCTCCCCGGCGTCGGTGACCCGGAAGTCCTCCTCGGGGTCGGGGGCCTGGAGCACGACGGCGCCGCGGTCGAGGATCCGCAGGTCGGCGGAGGACTGGCCCATGGTGCGGACGACCTTCTCGACCGGGTCGAGTTCGGCGCTGCGGAAGACGACGTCGGCGCCGGCGACGCCGAGCACGGGCAGGGCGACCATGGCGACGACGAGGGCGCTGCGGCCCTTGGCGCGCAGGGCGTCGCGGCGGGCGATGCGCAGGGCGACCCGCCAGGAGCTGAGCTTCACTCCGCCACCGGGCCCTTCGCGTTGGTGGCGGCGGCGACGAGCAGGCTGCCGGCGTCCTGGCTGGCGCTCTCGTCGACCATGCGGCCGTCGCGGAGGAAGACCACGCGGTCGGCCCAGGCGGCGTGCCGGGCCTCGTGGGTGACCATCATGGCGGCGGCGCCGGCGTCGCAGCGGGCGCGCAGCACCGCGAGCACGGACTCGCCGGTGGTGGAGTCGAGGGCGCCGGTGGGCTCGTCGGCGAGGACGAGACGGCGGTCGCCGATGAGGGCGCGGGCGATGGCGACGCGCTGCTGCTGGCCGCCGGACATGTCGTCGGGGAAGCGGTCGGCGAGTTCGGGGATGCCGAGCTCCTCCAGGGCGACGAGGGCCTCCCGGCGGGCGGCGCGGGCGGACACGCCGTCGAGTTCGCGCGGCAGCGAGATGTTCTCGGCGGCGGTGAGGGCCGGTATCAGGTTGTAGTCCTGGAAGACGTAGCCGACGGAGCGGCGGCGGACCTCGGCGAGCTTCTTGCGGTTGAGGCCGCCGAGCGCGACGCCCTCGACCAGGACCTGGCCGGTACTGGGGGTGTCGAGCCCGCCGGCGAGGGTGAGCAGGGTGGACTTGCCGGAGCCGGACGGGCCCATGACGGCGACGAACTCGCCGGGGCGGACCTTGAGGTCGACACCCCGCAGTGCCTGGACCTCGGCGGCGCCCTGGCCGTGGACACGGGTGACGTTGTCCAGGTGCAGGACGGCGGCGCCGCTGCTGGTCGGATCGGTGTGGGACACGGTTCCCCCTGCTGTGGTGGGGCCCGTCGCGCGGTGGCGGCGGTCGGGCCGGTGCTTCGGTTCGGGCCGGCCGGTCGTTCGGGCCGGTGGTTCGCGTTCGGGCCGGCCGGTCGTTCGGGCCGGTGGTTCGGGTTCGGGCCGGTTCGGCCGGTGCTTCGGTTCGGGCCGGCCGGTCGTTCGGGCCGGTTCGGGTCCGGCCCGCCGGTGACGCGGCGGGCCGGGTGTCAGGCCTTGCTGCGGCGGCGGCCGAAGCGGGCGGGCGCGGCCGCAGCGCCGTCACCCGCCCCCGCGGCGCGCTGCTCGGCCGCGCGGGCCTGCTCCGTCTCCGCGTGCTGGGCGAGCCGGGACTCGCAGTGGTCGAGCCAGCGGACCTCGGCCTCGGTCTGGAAGATCAGCTGTTCGAGCACGAGCAGCCAGGCGAGGTCGGCGCCGGGCTGCCCGGGCCCGCCGGGCCGGCTCTCCCCGGCCAGGGCGCGGGCCTTGAGCCGGGTGTAGTCCTGGAGCGCCTTGATGCTGTGCCGGCGCTGGCCCTGGACCACGGCGGGGACGTCGACGCCCGGGACGGTGACGGCCATGGCGAGCTTGATGGCGAGTTCGTCCCGGGGCGGGTTGGTGCGCGGCACCGGGGTGTCGAACCAGGTCCGCAGTTCGGCCCGGCCGGCCTCGGTGGCCTCGTAGAACTGGTGGCCCTCCTCGTCCTCGCCGGCGGGGACGACCAGTCCGTCGCGCTCCAGCCTGGCCAGGGTGGTGTAGACCTGGCCGACGTTGAGCGGCCAGGTGGCGCCGGTGCGCGCCTCGAACTCGGTTCTCAGCTGGTAGCCGTAGCGCGGCCCCTGGTCGAGCAGGGCGAGCAGGCCGTGGCGAATGGACATACCGAGTATGTATACCCGGTATGCTCGACGGGTCAAGCCGGGACCCCGAGGGGCGCCGTGCCGAGAAGCCCTGCCGGGACGCCCCGCCGAGGACCTGCCGGGACCCAGCGGAGACCTCCGCCCGGACCCCCGGAGCGGGAGCCGACGCGGGCGGGCCGACGGCGACCGGTAACGTCGTACCGCGTGAGCCAGTTGCGCATCGCCACCTTCAACCTGCTGCACGGCCGACCGCTGGCCCCCGACGGCGCCCCGCGGCCCTTCCCGCCCGACCCCGCGGCACCGCTCGCGGAGGCGGTGGCCGCGCTGGACGCCGACGTACTGGCCCTCCAGGAAGTGGACCGGCACCAGGCCCGCTCGGGCGGAACCGACCAGGCGGCCGTCGCCGCCGCCGCGATGGGCGCCACCGACTGGCGCTTCGCCGCGGCCCTGCACGGCCGCCCCGCGCCGGTGGCCGGCTGGCTGCCGGAGCCCTCGGCGCCGCCCGGGATCCAGGTGTACGGACCGGCCGACCTCGACGGGCAGGCACCGCCCGCCTACGGCACCGCGCTGCTGACCCGGCTGCCGGTGCTGCACTGGCGGGCCCGCCGGTTCGCGCCGGCGCCGTTCGGACTCCCGCTGCGGGTGGCCGGCCGGCGCGGGCTGACGCCCGTTCCGGACGAGCCGCGCGCGGCACTGGCGGCGGTGCTGGAGGGCGGGCAGGGGCCGTTCACGGTGGTCGCGGCGCACCTCTCGTTCGTCCCGGGCTGGAACATGGCGCAGCTGGCGGCGATCCGCCGGTGGATCGCCGACCTGCCGCAGCCGTACCTGGTGCTGGGGGACTTCAACCTGGTCGGCGCGGTGCCGCGCACGGTGCTGGGCGGGGCGAGCGCGCTGGAGCGCTCGGCCCCCCGGGCGCGGGTGCGGGAGCTGCGGGCGGCCCGGCGGGCCCGGCCCGCACTGGTGGAGCCGCGCCGGCGGCGGGTGCGGGAGCCGCGGGCGCGGCTCCAGGGCTGGTACGACCTGGCGCGCACGCCCACCTACCCCTCGCACCGGCCGGCGGTGCAGTTCGACCACGTGCTGGCGGTGGGGGTGCCGCGGACGGCGGTGGGCCCGGCGACGGCGCCGCGCACGGCGGTGTCGGACCACCGCCCGCTGGTGGTCCGGGTCTCGCTGTAGCGGATCCCGCCGCCGGGAGAGGGCGCGCTACTGCCGGGTCAGGTGCGCGTTCTGCTGCGGGACGTGCGGGACGGACGGCGCGCGCGGGGCCGGCGGGGCGGGCTGCCCGCCGGGATCGGCCGGGGCCGGCGCGGCCGCGACGGCGGTGGCGGTGACGGGCCGGTCGGTGACCGGCGGCGGGTCGTACTGGAGCAGCAGCATGGCCGCGTCGTCGCCGAGCTGGCGTCCGACGTGGCGCACGACGTCCTCGTGCAGGCGGCGCAGCACCTCCACCGGTCCGCCGTCGGCGTGCCGGGGGAAGCGTTCGGCGAGCGGGTAGAAGACGCCGGCCCGGTCGCGGGCCTCGATGACGCCGTCGGTGAAGAGCAGGACCCGGTCTCCGGGGCGGAGCGGGACCCGGTGGACCGGGGGCCGGACGTCGAGGGGGTCGAGGACGCCGAGCGGGGGCACCGTCTCGGCGAGTTCGAGCGGACGGACGGCCTCGCCGCCGCGCAGCAGCAGCGGGGCGGGGTGGCCGCAGTTGACGATCTCGGCGGTGCCGTCGGGGCCGACGCCGATCAGGACGAGGGTGACGAACTCCTCCTCGACGCCGGGGTGGTCGTTCTCGTGCAGGGCGCGGTCGAGGCTGTCGGCGAGCCAGCCGGCGACCTTGTCGAGGGCGGCCTCCTGGTGGGCCGCCTCGCGGAAGGCGCCGAGCACGGCGGCGGCGGTCTCGACCGCGCCGAGACCCTTGCCGCGCACGTCGCCGACGACGGCGCGCACACCGTGCCGGGTGTTGACGACTTCGTAGAGGTCGCCGCCGATGCGGGCGTGGGCGGCGGCGGCCGCGTAGTGGACGGCGGCGCGGACGGTCCCGACCCGGTCGGGGACGGGGCGCAGCAGGACGCGCCGGGCGATGGAGGCGACCAGCTGGGCGTCGGCGAGGAGGCGCTCCTGGCGCAGCCTCAGGGTGGCACTGACCCAGCTGATCACGGCGACGAGGACGATGGCGAAGACGGTGGCGCTGTGCACGGACTCGGCGAGCACGTCGTTGCGCACGGCCATGGCGAAGGCCGCGAGCTCGGTGCAGGCGCCGATGGCGAGGGGGTACCAGGTGCGGCGGCTGACCACGGCGGCCAGCGCGGGGACGGCGGTGAGCGCCGGTTCGACGGTCACCGCGGCGTCGGTGAAGTAGTCGAGGACGACAACCAGCGCCATACCGATGAACGGCAGCGACAACGCCGTCCTCGGCCAGGTGCCGGTCGCGCCGGGTGCGGTTCCCGGGGTCGGCCCGGCGAACCGTTCTCTGATCCATCCGGTCGCGCTCAACTTCGGTTCTCCAGCAGAAGACGCGGATGCCCGGGGGCACCTGCGGTGATGACTGAGGGTTAGGGAATACGGGCCTCGCTGGCGGCCGGAGCACGGGGGTTGACCGGTTACCGACCCCACAATAGGCGCGAAACGTGCACTACGCACAGGTTTCGCCCGATGCCGTGATGACTTGAATGCTCTCTGTGACTCATTCTTCACTGTTCCCGATCAGGAGCCGTTCCAACTCTTTTCGGTCGGGAAGTCCTGCGGGTTGTTCGATCCGGCCGCTCCGGACGTACAGGAACGAGGCCGTGACCTGCTCCGGCGGAACGCCGGCCTGTTCGGCCCACGCCAGTCGGTACACGGCGAGTTGGAGCGGGTCGGCGGTCTCCTCGCGGTGCGTCTTCCAGTCCACCACTTCGTAGCGTGACGCGCCGCCGATTTCTGACCCGCCGTCACCGTCACGGTAGACCGCGTCGATCCGGCCGCGCACCACCCGGCCCGCCAGCACCAGCTGGAACGGTGCCTCGACCCGCAGCGGGGCCCGGTCCGCGTACGGGGTGCGCAGGAACGCCTCCTTGAGGCGCTCCAGGTCCTGCTCGTCCTCGATTCCGTCGTCGTCGGCACCGGGCAGCGCGCCCGGGCCGATCAGCATCAGCGGTTCGATCCGCGACTGCACCCAGGCGTGGAAGCGGGTGCCGCGCCGGGCCGCGGGCTGCGGCGGGCGGGGCATCGGGCGGGCGAGGTCGTGCGCGAAGCCGTCCGGGTCGGCGGCCAGCCGCAGCAGCTGGGTGGCGGAGAGCGAGGCCGGCAGCGGCACCTCCCGCACCCGGCCGCGGGAGCGCTCCAACTCGCCGATCAGCGCGGTCAGGTCGCGGTCCCAGGACTCGACCAGCCGGCGGTCCTCGGGCGCCATCGGCCCGGGCTCGGGGGCGGGCTGCCCGGCCAGGCGCCGGTGCACGACCTCGGCGACCCGGCGGCGGGCGTGCTGGGCGGCCGGGTCCAGCGGCAGCGGCCAGGGGCGTTCGACGGGTGCGGCGAGCGCCGGGTTCTCGGCGTCCTCCGCGGGCGGCTCGGCCCAGTGGTCGATCTCGCCGTTGCCCGGCAGCTCGGCGTGCTCGCGCAGCTGCTCCAGGAAGGCCGAGGGGCCGCGCGGGGTCTTCTGGCTGGGCCCCCACCAGTGGCCGGAGGCGAGCAGCAGGGAGCGGGGGCGGGTGAAGGCGACGTAGCCGAGGCGCAGTTCCTCGGTGGCGGAGTGCTCGGCCAGGGCGGCCTTGAACTCCTTCATGGCCTTCGCGTTCCAGCCGCCCCGCACATCGGGCAGGGTGGCCGCGTCGCCGCGCAGGGCGTGCGGCAGGACCCGCTTGGCGCTGGTCCACCGCTCGCGCGGGGTCGAGGACGGGAAGGCGCCCCGGACCAGACCGGGCACCGCCACGACGTCCCACTCCAGGCCCTTGGACTTGTGCGCGGTGAGGACCTTGACGGTGTCCTCGCCGCCGGGCAGACCGGCGTCCAGACCCCGGTCGTGCTCCTGGGCGGCCCGCAGGAAGCCGAGGAAGGCGGCGAGGCCCGGGTCGCCGTCGAGGTCGGAGAAGGAGGCGGCGACGTCGAGGAAGGCGTGCAGGGTCTCCCGGCGGCGGGCGGCGAGCGCGTGCGGGGAGGCGGCGAGTTCGACCTCCAGGCCGGTGACGGCGAGCACCCGGTGCAGCACGTCCATCAGCGGTTCGGCGAGCGAGCGGCGCAGCTCCCGCAGTTCGCGGGCGAGCCGGGCGAAGCGGATCCGGGCCTCGGCGGAGAACTGCGGGGCGTCCGGCTCCTCGGGCTCCTCGCCGTCCAGGAAGCTCTCCAGGGCGTCGGCGAGCGAGACCACCTCGGTCGGGTCGGTCTCGGCGACGGCGGCGGCGAGCGGCTCCACGCCCTCGGGGCGCGCGGTGCGGACCAGTTCGGCGGCGCGCCGGCCGAGCAGCGCGAGGTCGCGCGGGCCGATCCGCCAGCGCGGGCCGATCAGCAGCCGGACCAGCGCGGCGTTGGCGGTCGGGTCCTGGAGCACCTCGCACACCGCCACCAGGTCGGCGACCTCGGGCAGGTGGAGCAGCCCGCCGAGGCCGACCACCTCGACCGGTACCTCGCGGGCGACCAGCGCGGCGTGCACGTCGGGGAAGGCCGCGCCGCCCCGGCACAGCACGGCGATCCGGCCGGGGGCGGTGCCGGTGCGCACCAGGTGGGCGATCCGGTCGGCGAGCCAGTCGATCTCCTCGGCGTGGGTGGGCAGCAGCGCGGCCAGCACCCGGCCGTCGAGTTCGGCGCCGGGGGCGGGGCGCAGCGCCTCGACGCCCTCGTGCATGGCACGCAGCGGCGCGGCGAGCCCGTTGGCGAGGGCGAGCAGCCGGCCGCCGCTGCGCCGGTTCTCGCTGAGCGCGTACCGGTCGGCGGGGGTGCCGTCGGCGGCGGGGAAGTGGTGCGGGAAGTCGTCGAGGTTGGCGACGGAGGCGCCGCGCCAGCCGTAGATGGCCTGGCAGGGGTCGCCGACGGCGGTGACCGGGTGGCCGGGGGCGGGGCCGTCCGGGCCGGCGCCGAACAGACCGGCCAGCATCAGGCGCTGGGCGACGGAGGTGTCCTGGTACTCGTCGAGCAGCACCACCCGGTACTGGTCCCGCAGCAGGGCGCCGACCTCCGGCCGCTGCTGGGCGAGCCGGGCGGCGGCGGCGATCTGGTCGCCGAAGTCCATCAGACCGGCCGCGCTCTTGCGGCGCCGGTAGTCCTCGACCAGGCGCAGCAGCTCCAGCCGGGCCCGGGCGCCGGCGGGCACCGCCCGCAGGTCCTCGTTGCTCAGCCGGACGCCGGCCAGGGTGTCGAGCAGCTCCTCGTCGTGGGCGCGCAGCCGCTCGGGCGTGACGAGGTGCTCGGCGAGTTCGCCGTCGAGGGCGGTGAGGTCGGCGACCAGGCCGGTGAAGGTGCCGGTGAGGGCGGGGAAGGGGCCCCGGGCGGAGCGCAGCACCTTGGCGGCGAGCTGGAAGCGGGTGGCGTCGGCGAGCAGCCGGACGTCCGGCTCGATGCCGATGCGCAGGCCGTGCTCCTTGAGGAGGCGACCGGCGAAGGCGTGGTAGGTGGAGATCTCGGGTTCGCCGAGGGCCTCGTCGGCGGGGGCGGCGTACCGGTCGTCGTCCGCCGGGGGCTGCCCGACCCCGGCCTGGCGCAGGGCCGCGCGGACGCGCTCGGCGAGTTCGCCGGCGGCTTTGTTGGTGAAGGTGAGGCCGAGGACCTGCTCGGGGCGGACGGCGCCGGAGCCGACCAGCCAGACCACCCGGGCGGCCATCACGGTGGTCTTGCCGGAGCCGGCGCCGGCGACGATGACGGCGGGCCGCAACGGGGCGCCGATCGCCGCGATCTGCTCCCGGTTGAAGGGGATGCCCAGCAGCTCCTTGAGCTGATCGGGATGGCTGAGCACGGCGGTCACCACGCAACGGTAACGGGGCCCGCCGACAGCCCGGGCGCCGCTGTGGCGACGGCCACGTGTTGCGAGGGCCACGCCGCGCTGCCGCCGCCCGGGTCACGGAGGCGGAGGGGCGGGCTACTCGACCACCTGGACGCCCTCGCGCTGGGCGGAGCAGCTGCGCCGGAAGGTGCAGCGGTCGCAGCCGCCGCCGGTCTGCGGGACGAAGCGTTCGGCGAGGATCCGCCCGGCGGCGTCGGCGAGCAGGTTCTCGATCCACGGCTCGCCGTCGGGCGGGTCCTGCCGCTGCACCTTGGGCGCCTCGGGCACGGCCTTGTCGGGCTTGCGGAGCTGGACGAGTTCGGCGCCGCCGGACTCGGCGGCGGTGGCCGCGTCGAAGCCGGGCAGCCCGTTGAGCGCGCCGGAGCGGACGGCGAGCTGGTACACGGCGAGCTGCTTGTGGTCGGGCAGGGACTTGTCGGTGGGCGCCTGCTTGCCGGTCTTGAAGTCGACCACGTAGGCGCGGCCGGCCTCGTCCTGCTCGACCCGGTCCATCGAACCGCGGATCCGCACCTGGACGCCGCCGGCGTCGAGGGTGACGTCGAAGCCGTGCTCGGTGGCGACGACGTCGCGGCCGCGGGCCATGACGTGCCAGGTGAGGAAGCGCTCCAGGGCGTCGCGGGCCTCGGACTTCTCCTGCTGGGACTTCCAGGGCGCGTCGAAGGCGAGCGCGTCCCACACGGTGTCCAGGCGTTCCATCAGGACGGCGAGGTCGGCGGGGGTGCGGCCGGAGCCGACCTCGTCGGCGAGGGCGTGCACGACGTTCCCGAAGCCCTGCGCGGCGGAGGAGGTGCCGCGGGCCTTGACCTCCTTGTCCAGGAACCACTGGAGCGAGCAGCTCTCCAGCTGTTCCAGGCCGCTGCCGGACAGCCGCACCGGCAGCGCGGCGTCGCGCAGCGGGGCGGGGGCGGCGGTGGGGTCGTCCAGGCCCCACCAGGCCTCGGGGCGGGCGGCGGGGACGAGCGGGCGGTCCTCGTCGTCGGTGGCGAGGGCGAGCGTGGCGAGCCGTTCGGCGGCGGCGCGGCGCAGCTCGGGCGAGCGGGTGGGGTCGACGGTGACCGCGCGCAGCTCGGCGACCAGCGCGGGCACGGCGAGCGGGCGGCGCGGGCGGTGGGTGACGTCCTCGACGGTGACGGCCGGGGTGCGGCTCAGCACCCGGCCGGTCCTGGGATCGACGTCCTCGCGGTAGAGCTCGCGCAGGAAGCGGGACGGCTGGTCGCCGTCGTCGGCGGGGGCTTTGACGGCGGTGACGACCAGCCGGTCCTTGGCCCGGGTGGCGGCGACGTAGAAGAGGCGGCGTTCCTCGGCGAGCAGCGCGGCGGGGGTGAGGGGTTCGGCAAGGCCGTCGCGGCCGATCCGGTCGGCCTCCAGCAGGGAGCCGCGGCGGCGCAGGTCGGGCCAGAGGCCGTCCTGGACACCGGCGACGACGACGAGCCGCCACTCCAGGCCCTTGGCGCGGTGGGCGGTCATCAGCCGGACCGCCTCGGGGCGCACGGCCCGCACGGTGAGGGTGTCGGCCGCGATGTCCTGGGCCTCCAGCTCGGCGAGCAGGTCGAGGGCGCCGCGGTGGCCGGTGACCTGCTCCTCGGCGCGGGCCGCGGTCTCGAAGAGGGCGCAGACGGCGTCGAGGTCCCGGTCGGCGTTGCGGCCGGCGGCGCCGCCGCGCAGGGCGGCGCGTTCCAGGCGTTCGCGCCAGCGGCGGGAGCCCTCCCACAGCTGCCAGAGGGCGTCCTCGGCGGTGCAGCCGCCGGCGAGGGCCTCGCGGACCTTGCGCAGCAGGCTGCCGAGGGCGTGCGCGCGGCGGGCGTAGGGGGTGTCCAGGACGGCGAGGCGCTCGGGTTCGGCGAGGGCCTCGCGGACCAGTTCGCCGGCCGGGCGCGGGACGGTGGCCACCGGGGCGGGCGCGGCCGGGGCGGCCCCGCCGTTCCCCTCGCCGTCCTCGTCGCCGCGCTCGTCGCCGTCCGGCTCGGCGTCCGTCCCGGCGGCGGTGCGGGCCCGCCCGGCCGCACGGGCCCGGTCCGCGGCCTCGGCGCGCAGCGCGGCGCGTTCCTCCTCGCGCAGGGTCCGGCCGAGGCGGCGCAGGTCGGCGCCGTCCAGGCCGCCGAGCGGACCGGTGAGCAGGGCGTGCGCGAGCTCGGTGGTGAGCGGGTCGGGCCCGCCGGGGCCGGGGCCGCCGTCCTCGGCGTCGTCCCGGCGGTCGCGGACGGCCTGCTCGGCACAGACCCGCAGCGCCAGCAGCAGCTGGGCGACGGCCGGCTCCTCGCGCAGCGGCAGGTCGTCGCCGTCGATCTCCAGCGGCACCCCGGCCGCGCCGAGCGCCCGCCGCACCCCGGGGATGGACCGGGCGCCGGCCCGGACCAGCACCGCCATCTCGCCCCACGGCACGCCGTCCTCCAGATGGGCCCGGCGCAGCAGGTCGGCGACCGAGTCCAGCTCGGCGCCCGGGGTCGGGTAGGTGCGGACCTCGACCCGGCCGCCCTCCCGGGCGGGCAGCGGGGCGCGGTGCTGGGCGAGCTTGTCGCTGGGCAGCCGGCCCATCGGCATCCGCCGGGTGAGTTCGCGGGCGGCGGCGAGCAGCACGGCGCCCGAGCGGCGGGACACCCGCAGCACCTTGACCTCGGCGGGACGGCCGTCGGCGTGCCGGAAGGTCTGCGGGAACTCCAGGATGCCGTTGATGTCGGCACCGCGGAACGCGTAGATGGACTGGTCCGGGTCCCCGACGGCGACCAGCTCGCGCCCGCCGCCGGCCAGCCGCCGGAGCAGCCGGACCTGGGCCGGGTCGGTGTCCTGGTACTCGTCGACGAAGACCGCGTCGTAGCGCTCGCGCAGGCTCCGCTCGACCTCGGGGCGCTCGGCGAGCAGCACGGCGCGGTGCACCAGCTCGGCGTAGTCGAGGACGCCGCGCAGGTCGAGCACGTCGAGGTAGTCGGCGAGGAAGTGCGCGGCGGCGGCCCAGTCCGGGCGCCGCACGCCCTCGGCGAAGCGGGCCAGCTCGGCCTCGCCCAGCCCGAGCTCCCGGCTGCGGGCGAGGACGGCCCGGACCTCGTCGGCGAAGCCGCGGGTGGTCAGGCAGGCGCGCAGGTCGAGCGGCCAGGCGATCCGGGAACGGCCGCGCCGGGCGTCCTCGGCGCCGCCGGCGAGCAGCTCGCGGACCATGACGTCCTGCTCGGGCCCGGAGAGCAGCCGCAGCGGCTCGGCGTAGTCGGCCGGGTCCTGGTGGGCGCGGAGCAGGGCGTAGCAGAAGGAGTGGAAGGTGGTGGCCTGCGGGGCGGCGGCGCGGGCGCCGGCGGGGGTGGCGGAGAGCCGGCCGGCCATCCGGTCCCGCAGTTCCACCGCGGCCTTGCGGCTGAAGGTGAGGACGAGGATCCGCTCCGGGTCGGTGCCGTTCTCGATCCGGCGGGCGACGGCCTCGACCAGCGTCGTGGTCTTGCCCGTGCCCGGACCGGCGAGCACCAGCAGCGGACCGCCCGTGTGCTCGACCACGGCGCGCTGGTAGGCGTCGAGTTCGGGCGGTACGGGCGGTACGAGGGGGCTGCGCACCAGACGGTAGGGGGAGCTCACGGACGTCCTGGGGGTCGTGCTCGGGCAACTGCGGGCGGGCCCCGCCGAGGGGCCCGCCGTACATCGAGCCTACGATCCTGCCCCGTCATTCCCGTCCGCGCACGTGATTCCGCCCGATCCGGGCCCCGGCGCCCCCTGCTACTCCCCGTCGGCTCCGCCGTCCCAGCGGGCGCGCCGCAGGTCGACCCGGGGCGGGTCGGCGAGCTCCCGCAGCGGGGTGCCCTCGTCGCCGTAGTGACCCAGGGCGCGGTGCTCGTGGCCGGGCAGCAGGCGGCCGTCGGCGCGGACCACCCGCCACCACGGGACGGCGCCGCCGTAGAGGGCCATCACCCGGCCGACCTGCCGGGGCCCGCCCTGCCCGAGGTACTCGGCGATGTCCCCGTAGGTCATCACCCGGCCGGGTGGAATCCGCTCGGTCAGGTCGAGCACGAGTTCGGCGAAGGGAGGCAGCTCGCCGCGGCCTGCCTCCTCGGGGGCGTCCGTCACCTGCGGCATTCTTCCGCATCCGGCCGGACGACGGGGCCCGTGCGAACGATCCGCCGCGCCCGATCCGGCCCCTGTCCAGCGCGGGGCGCCGAGGCATGCCACCATCTTCGGGGCGGTGAGTGGTGATACGAGGACAAGACCAGATGACCGGGACGGCTGACGTGGGCGTGGACGAGGGCTCCGACGAGTCCTCCGACAGCATGCCCGCAGGTCGCGGCGGACAGCCCGCCGCCGCGCCGTCACCGGAAGTCTCCCTGATCAAGGACCGGACGATCAAGAGCCCCCAGCCGACCGGCCCCGCGACCGGGGCGCCCGCCGCCGTACCCGGCCAACCGACCGCGGCCGACCCCGGACCGGGCACCGTGACCGACGGGGCCCCGGCCCCGCAGCTCGCGCACGACCCCCTGGACGACGCCCCGCACCTGGATGTCGACGAACCGCTGCTCGCCGCCCGCGCGCACCGCCCCTCGGACCTCATCCGCTTCCTGGCCGGCGTCTTCGGCATCGTCGCGGTGTTCGTGCTCGCCGGCGTGGCGACCTCGACCACCACCGGCATCGAGATCGACATCGCCGAGAACGCGCCGCGCTTCTCCCCGGTGCTGTCCACCATCACCGGCCTGGTCTCCAACGTCGCGGTGCTGGCCGTGCCGCTCGCCTTCGCGGTCGAGCGGCTGATCAAGCGCGACGGGCTGCGGGTCGCCGACGGCGTCCTCGCCTCGGTCCTCGCCTACGGCGTCTCGCTGGGCATCGACTGGTGGGTGGCCGAGGGCGCCTCCGACCACATCCGGGACGCGCTGACCCGCTTCCCGCTGGACTCCGTCGGCACCCTGACCGACCCGGTGCACGGCTACCTCGCCCCGGTGATCGCCTACATGACGGCGGTCGGGATGTCGAGCAGACCGCGCTGGCGGGTCGCGCTGTGGGTGGTGGTGGTCTTCAGCGGCATCACCGAACTGCTCGGCGGCTACACCACCCCGCTGTCCCTGCTGCTCACCGTGCTGATCGGCTGGTCCGTCGCCTACGGCACCCTCTACGCGATCGGCTCGCCGAACATCCGGCCCACCGGGCAGCACCTGATGATCGGCCTGCGCAAGGTCGGCTTCACCCCGGCCAGCGCCCACCGCGCCCCCGACGCCCCCGGCGGCACCCGCCGCTACCTGGTCGCCCAGCAGAGCGGCCCGCCGCTGGACGTCCACATCGTCGACCGCGAGCAGCAGGCCTCCGGCTTCTTCTACCGGGCCTGGCGCCGGCTGCGGCTGCGTTCGGTGGCCGTGCGGCGCAGCCCGCAGTCACTGCGCCAGGCGCTGGAGCAGGAGGCGCTGATCGCCTACGCGGCCGCCGCCTCCGGCGCCCGCGCCCCGCAGCTGGTCGCCACCTCCGAGCTGGGCCCGGACGCCGCGATCCTGGTCTACGAGAACGTCGAGGGCCGCACCCTGGACGACCTCGCCGACGAGGAGGTGACCGACCGGGTGATGGCCTCGCTGTGGGAGTCGGTCGCCGCCCTGCACGAGCGCCGGATCGCGCACCGCCGGCTCACCGGCGAGTCGCTGCTGGTCGTCGACGGGAAGACGGCCTGCCTGGTCAACCTCTCCGGCGGCGACATCGCGGCCACCGACCTCACGCTGCGCATCGACGTCGCCCAGCTGCTCACCACCTTCGCGCTGCGGATCGGCCCGGAGCGCACGGTCGCCACCGCCAACGCGGTGCTCGGCGCCGAGCGGGTCGCCCAGGCGCTGCCGCTGCTCCAGCCGGTCGGGATGAGCCGCTCGACCCGGGTCGACCTGAAGAAGCTCGGCAAGGAGCGCAAGGCCGCCGCCCAGGCCAAGGCGCTGGAGCAGGTCGCCGCGGGCGAGCGCACCCAGGAACAGGCCGAGGAGGACATCGCGGTCGCCGGTGAGGACCTGCTCAGCCGGATCCGCGGCCAGATCCTGCAGATCGCGCCCGAGGCGCCGATGGAGCCGGCCAGGCTGGAGCGGCTCAAGCCGAAGACGCTGATCATGGTGATCGCGCTGACCTTCGCGGCCTATCTGACGCTGACCACCGTCAAGCCGGCCCAGCTCAAGCTCTCCCAGATGGACTGGGCCTGGGCGGCGGTGGCGCTCGCCGCGGCGGGCTTCTCCTACGTGGCCGCGGCGATGAGCCTGACCGGCTTCGTCCCGGAGAAGCTGCCGTTCCGCCGGACCGTGGCCGCCCAGATCGCCGGGTCCTTCGTGAAGCTGGTCGCCCCGGCCGCGATCGGCGGCATCGCGCTGAACACCCGCTACCTGCAGAAGGCGGGCATCCGCTCCGGCCAGGCGGTCGCCTCGGTCGGCGCCTCCCAGCTGGCCGGCCTGACCGGGCACCTGCTGCTGCTGTTCAGCTTCGGTCTGATCACCGGCAGCCAGACCAACGGCGACCTCTCCGCCTCCCGCGCGGTGATCATCGGCGTGCTGAGCGCGGCCGTGCTGGCGCTGGTGGTGGCCGCGGTCGCCCCGCTGCGGCGGTTCGTGCTGAACCGGCTGCGCTCGCTGTTCTTCGGCGTGGTGCCGCGGATGCTCGACCTCATGCAGACGCCCAGCAAGCTGGTCACCGGCTTCGGCGGCATCCTGCTGCTGACCCTGTCGTTCACCGCCTGCCTGGACGCCTCGGTGCAGGCGTTCGGCGGCTCGATCTCCTTCTCGGCGGTCGCCGTGGTCTTCCTGACCGCCAACGCGGCCGGCTCCGCCATCCCCACCCCGGGCGGCATCGGCCCGGTCGAGGTCGCCCTGATCGGCGCGCTCACCGTCGCCGACGTGCCGGCCGCCGTCGCCACCCCGGCGGTGTTCCTCTACCGGGCGCTCACCTTCTGGCTGCCGGTGGTGCCCGGCTGGATCTCCTACAACGTGCTCCAGCGCAAGGGCGCGCTCTAGCCCCTCGTTCCGGTCCCCTTCGGGAGGAAGCCCGGAACGAAGGAGCCCGGAACGCGGCAGCCGGAACGCGGAAGCCGGAACGCGGAAAGGGCCCGCCGGAGCGGGCCCTTCACGGTGGTCGGTACCGCGCGGTGCGGTCAGTACACCGGCTTGTGCGGCTCGATCTGGTTCACCCAGCCGAGCACGCCGCCGCCCAGGTGGACGGCGTTGGAGAAGCCCGCCGACTTGACCACGGCCAGCACCTCGGCCGAGCGGACGCCCGACTTGCAGTGCAGCACGATCTTCCGGTCCTGGGGCAGCTGCTCCAGCGCGTTGCCCATCAGGAACTCGTTCTTCGGGATCAGCACCGCGCCGGGGATGCTGACGATCTCGTACTCACCGGGCTCGCGGACGTCGATCAGGAAGATGTCCTCCTCCTCGTCCTGCCACTGCTTGAGCTGCTTCGAGGTGATCGTCGAACCGGCGGCCGCGGCCTGCGCCTCCTCCGACACGACGCCGCAGAAGGCCTCGTAGTCGATGAGCTCGGTGACGGTCGGGTTCTCGCCGCAGAGCGCGCAGTTCGGGTCCTTGCGGACCTTCACCTGGCGGTAGTTCATCTCCAGGGCGTCGTAGATCATCAGCCGGCCGACCAGCGGGTCGCCGACCCCGGCCAGCAGCTTGATCGCCTCGGTGACCTGGATCGAGCCGATCGACGCGCACAGCACGCCCAGCACGCCGCCCTCGGCGCAGGACGGGACCATGCCCGGCGGCGGCGCCTCCGGGTAGAGGCAGCGGTAGCAGGGGCCGTGCTCGGCCCAGAACACGCTCGCCTGGCCGTCGAAGCGGTAGATCGAGCCCCACACGTACGGCTTGCCGAGCAGCACCGCGGCGTCGTTCACCAGGTAACGGGTGGCGAAGTTGTCGGTGCCGTCCACGATCAGGTCGTAGCCGGAGAAGATCTCCATGACATTGGAGTTGTCGAGGCGCTCGTCGTGCAGGATCACCTCGACGTAGGGGTTGATCTCCTTGACCGAGTCCCGCGCCGACTCGCCCTTCGAGCGGCCGATGTCCGACTGGCCGTGGATGATCTGCCGCTGCAGGTTCGACTCGTCGACGACGTCGAACTCGACGATCCCCAGCGTCCCGACGCCGGCCGCGGCCAGGTACATCAGCGCGGGCGAGCCCAGACCGCCGGCGCCGACGCACAGCACCTTGGCGTTCTTCAGCCGCTTCTGCCCGGCCATGCCCACGTCGGGGATGATCAGGTGGCGGGAGTACCTGCGGACCTCGTCGACGGTGAGCTCGTCGGCCGGCTCGACCAGGGGTGGCAGCGACACGGGTTCTCCGTTGCTCGTCGGTTCGGGTGGCCGGGGCCAACCTCTTGGGGCTTGTTGCTCCGCCACCGCGGTGGCTCTGCTAGGCCAACAGTGTCACGCCGCCCCGGTATTCCGAGACAGCCCGTCCGAAGGACGAGACGGGCCGCGCCGGATGGTGGGACCACGCACCGGGCCCCGGAACGGTCGCCGCGGACCGTCCCGGGGCCCGGAAACAGCGGGTTCCCGGTGCTGCCGCGGTCCGGACCGGTCCGGACCGCGGCGGCGGCGCCGGCTCAGACCCGGCAGGCCGTCTCCAGCCAGACGTCCCCCAGTGACTCCTCCAGCGGCACCTGTGTCCGCCAGCCGAGACGGTCCCGGGCGGTCCGCACGTCGGCCTGCCGCCACGGCACCGGCTCCCCCGCCGGCGCCCGCCCCTCGCCCGGGCGGGGCTCCGCCGGACGGTGGCCGGGCAGGTGGTGCGCGGGCACGTGCCCCGGCACGTGCTCGACCGGCCCGCCGGCCTGCGCGGGCAGGACGACCTGCCGGTTCTCCTCGACCACCGACCCCTCGAAGCCGGACGCCCGGACCAGCAGCTGGGCCGCCTCCCGGGCCCGGACGGCATGCCCGCTGCCGACGTTGATCACCCCGGTGGCGGCCGAGACCGCGGCCGCCTGGATCGCCCGCGCGACGTCCCTGACATCCACGAAATCCCGGTATCCGGACAGGTCCGGCATCCGCACCTGGGACTCCTCGCGCTCCAGCGCCCGCCGCAGCCCCTCCGCCAACCGCCCGAACAGCGAGGCCGTCGGCGCCCCCGGCCCGACCACGTCGAACACCCGCAGCACCGCGGCGTCCAGCCCGGAGGCCAGCACCAGCTCCGTCCCGGCCAGCTTCGACACCCCGTACGGCCCCACCGGCCGGGGCTCGGCGCTCTCCGACACCGGCACCCCGCCCGGGACCGGCCCGTACTCGGCCGCCGAACCGACGTGCACCAGCCGGGCCGGTTCCCGGCTGCGCCGGATCCCCTCGCAGACGGTCGCCACGGCGAGCGTGTTGGCCCGGATCAGCGTGCGCGAACTGCCGTAGGTGGCACCCGCGCAGTTGATCACCACCTGCGGCGCGACCGCGTCCAGGAACCGGGCCAGCGCCCCGGGGCTGCCCGTGGTCAGGTCGAAACGGATGTCGGCGGAGTCACGCCGGCCGAGTACCGTCACCTGCAGTTCCGGATCCACGAGCAGGCGATCGGTGACCCGACGGCCGATGAAGCCGTCGGCGCCCAGCAGCAGCACCCTCATCGGGGGGCGTCCTTCCACGAAGCCAGACCGGGCACGGTCTGGCGGGTCCGAGTGAACAACGGGAAAGCGGGAGTTCGAGGGGCCGGACGGCCCCTGGGCGCCGTCCGGCCCGGACGGCGGTCAGCGGTGCGCATCGGGGCGGCCCAGCACCGGCCAGGCGTACAGCAGCAGGGCCAGCGCCACCGCGCCGCCGCCGAGCGGCCCGGCGTACGGTGCGGGCGGCGCCGCCGTGGCCGCCGCTCCGGCCAGCGCGCCCAGCGCGGCCGCCGCGGGACGGCCGCAGCGCGCCAGCAGCACGGGCAGCACCAGCAGCAGGCCGAGCACGCCCTGCGCCGCCCACTGCGCGGGCCCGGCGCGCTCGGCCGCCAGGTGCAGCAGCCCACCGCCGGGTGCCGGGCCGGGGCGCGGGGCGAGCGCGGTCAGCACGGCCAGCGCCGCGAAACTCAGCACGGCCAGCACCGCCAGGTGCAGCGCCAGCGCCACCGGGAGCACCGGCCGCATCCGGGACCTGAACTCGGCCAGCGTCGCCGCCGCCCCCAGGTGCCCCCGGCCGACATGCCGGTACCACCGGGCCGCCCACTCCGCGGACCCGGTGGAGATCGCCGCCGCCAGCACCAGCGCGGCCGTCACCCGCCGCTGCTCCGGCCCGTCGGCCGCGACGGCCAGCGGCACCAGCAGCAGGGCGGCCAGCCCGGCCCCCCGCGCGGCCGGGTCCCACCAGCGGCGGGCCCCGGCGGGCGGGCCCGGCGGCCGTCGCTCCGGTCCGGGCGGGCCCAGCTCCGCCTCCGGCCCCTCCCCGGGGCCCGGGCCGACCCAGGGCGCGGCCGCCGGACCGCCCGCGCCGGCGGTCCCGGCGGCGGCCGGGACCAGGGCCAGCGGAACGGCCGCCGCCAGCAGGACGGGCCGGCCGGCGCCGAGCGCGGCCGCTGCCGCGCACGGGAGCACGGCCAGCCCCGCCGTCCGCACCGCCGCCCCGCGCCGCCGCCGACGGCCCCGGGCGGGCTCGACCGGCTCCGCCGAGGGCGGCCGGCGTGGCACCCGGGCGTACAGCTCCTCGGCGAGCGAGAACAGGTCGGCGTGCCGGCACCGGGCGGCGGCGTCCGGTCCGAGCCCGGCCTCCGCCAGCCCGGCGGCGATCTCCAGCGGGTCCACGGCCCGTTCGCACAGCACTCGGTGCTCGGCCATCACCTCCCGGACCGGATCACCGGACCCGTCCGCGAGCCCCACGGCCGCCGCTCGCCCGCCGCCCGCCATCAGACCGCCTCCGCGAACGACCCGGCCCGGTCCGGCGCCTCGCCCGTCACCGGCAGCCGCCCCCGCGCCAGCGCCAGCACGGCGCCGGCCCCGTCACCCGGGTCCGCGCTGCCGGCGGTCCCGGTGCCGTCGGCGTCGGTGCCGCCGGTGTCCTCGCCCTCGGCCGCCGCCGGCTCCGCCGTCGCCCGGTCCGCCGTCCCCGGGGCGGCGGACTCCGCGGCGGACTCCTCCGGCCCGGTGCGACGGCGGTCGGTGATCCAGTACTCGGCGGGCCGGGCGAACGGGCGGGGCCGCGGGCCGGCACCGGCGTCGGGCGCGGCGGCCGGGAAGGCCGGCCACTGGGAGACCAGCTCCAGGTAGATCTCCCGGAAGGCACCGGTCACCGGCTCGACGGCGAAGCGTTCCTGCGCCCGCAGGCGGCCGGCCAGCCCGAGCCGGGCCCGGCGCTCGCCGTCGCGCAGCAGGGCGAGACAGGCGCCGGCCAGGGCCTGCGGGTCCCGCGGCGGCACCAGCAGCCCGGTCGGGCCGACCACCTCGCGGGCCACCCCGACATCGGTGCTGACCACCGCCCGGCCGCTCAGCATCGCGTCGGCCAGCAGGCGGGGGCGGCGCTGGGAGAGGGCGGAGAAGACCACGACGGTGCCGTCCGCCCAGGCGTCGGCGGCCGAGCGGGGCCGCCCGGCGAACTCGACCGCGTCCGCCACCCCGAGCCGTTCGGCGACGGCCGCGCAGTGCGCGCGGTAGCCGGGGACGGCCTCCTCCCCGTGCAGGACGAGGCGCGCGGCGGGCAGTTCGGCGCGGACCCGGGCGAAGGCGTGCAGCGCGAGTTCGGGGTCGCGGCCCGGCTCCAGCGCGCCGGCCCAGACCAGGGTGGGGGCCGCCGGTTCGGGGCCGGCCGCGGGCCGCTCCACGGCCGGGGTGCCCTCGTACACGACCCGGGTCCGCGCCGGGTCGGCCCCGCAGCGGCGCTGCCACTGCTGGTCGTGGGCGCTGCCCGGGGTGAGTATCGCGGCCTGCCGGTAGGTCTCCTCGGTGAGCGCCCGGAAGAAGGCGAGCAGCAGGGCCCGGACCGGCCAGCGGTAGGGGGCCTCGCGGTAGCCGAGGTACTGCTCGCGCAGGTGCAGTCCGTGCTCGGTGACCACGAACGGCACACCGTGCAGCTGTTTGGCGACCAGCGCGGGCAGCGCGGCCGGGCCGCCGCCCACGACGTGGCAGAGGTCGGCGGCGCCGAGGCCGCCGGGCGCGGTGCCGTACCAGGGGGCGGAGAGCGGCCGCAGGCACTGTTCGAGCAGGTCGGCGGCGACCAGGACGTCGCAGACCAGCGGCTGGCCGGCGGAGGTGTCGGCGCCGGGCGAGCGCCAGACCCGCTCCAGCACCCGCCGGGCCCGGTCGGAGACCAGGAAGGCGGGCAGCGCGCCGTCGGCCCGGGCGAGTTCGGCGAGCCGGTAGAGGCCGGGGCCGAAGCCGGACCGCTCGCCGGGGCGCAGCAGGGACCGGACCAGCCGGTCGTAGGCGGCGGCGTACTGCCGGCCGCGCAGGGCACCGGGCGCGCGGCCGGCCGGGCGGCGTCCCCAGAGGGCGAGCTCGTGGATCGCGGGCCCGGCCGTGCCCTCCGCGTCGGCCGCGCCCGCTCCCCCGGCCGGCCGGGACGATCCGCCGGGCCCCGTCGGCCGCGCGGGCCCCGCGGACCCCGCCGTCCCGGCGAGGACGTACCACGCGAAGTCGTGCTCGCGCAGGCCGTCCACCAACCGGTCGCACCAGCCGCCGGCGCCACGCGGGGAGCGCGGGCGCACACCCTCGGTGAGCAGTGCTACGCGCACGGGAGACCTCCAGGACAGAACGGATCGACGGATGGCCGGGCCGAGCGGGCGGTGCCGGCCGAGCGGGCCGGTCGGCGCCCGGCCGCCCCACGGCGACGCGTGCGGCGCGTGCGACGTGGGGGCGGCCCGGGGCGGAGGAGGCGTTCCGCCGCAGACACGGCGGCCCGGACCGGTGGCCGCCGTCGGCCGCCACCGGCCGTCGGCGTCCCTCGCGCGGCCGCCCTCCGGGTTCTCCGGCGGCCGCGGCTCCCCCACACCTGTTCGGTCCGACAGCAGAAAGGTAGGACCGGCCCGGGGCAATCCATCGGTCACATGCCTGGTTGCCACCTGAACGAGTGAACCGGAGTGACCTCTTCCCGATCATGGCGTTAACGGCGGCCCCGCACGGGGTAACCCCCGCCCCACCATGACGGGGGCGGGCGTCAGGCCCGGCCCAGCAGCTCCTTGACCGCCCTGGCGACGGCGTCGGGGTGCTCCATCATCGCGACGTGCCCCGAGTCCGGCAGCACCAGCAGCCGGGAGTCCACGAAGGCCGCGCAGGCCCGGCGGGCGGAGCGGTAGGAGACGAGTTTGTCCCGCAGCCCGTACACCAGCAGGACGGGCGCGGTCACCCGGGCCGCCTGCCGCCACAGCGCCTGCTCGCCGCGCTCGGTGTACGCGGAGACGATCCCGCGCGCCGAGCCCACCAGGGCCCCCGCCGCCCAGGGCAGCTCGGTCCGCCGGCGGTACTGGGCCACCGCCTCGGCCCGGGCGGCCGGGCCCAGGCTGTCCGGGTCCCCGTAGACGAGCCGGAGCAGCCTGTCGGCGGCCCGCTCGGGCTCGCGCGCACCGCTCGGCAGCCGGCGCAGCAGCCCGGGGACGCCGGGGACGGCGAGCAGCGCGGTCGGCCAGGCGGAGCGCTGCGGGGGCAGTTCGGGCAGGGCCGGCGAGACCAGGGTCAGGCTGCGGACCAGGTCCGGGCGGAGCGCCGCGAGCCGGACGGAGACCGCTCCGCCGAGCGAGTTGCCGAAGAGGTGGACGGGCCCCCGGCCGGCGGCCTCCAGGTAGCCGGTGACGGCCCGGACGTGGCCGGAGAGGCCGAGGTCGCCGTCGGCGGGCGGGGCGGATTCGCCGAAGCCGGGGAGGTCCACGGCCTCGCCGTCGAGCTCCCCGCCGAGCCGGGCCATCAGCGCGTTCCAGTTCGCGGCGGAGCCCCCGAGCCCGTGCACGAACAGGGCCGGAGCCCGTCCGCCGGCCGGGGCGGGAGCGGCCGGAACGGCGCCGGAGCCGGTCGCGGGCCGGTGCACGGCCAGGACCGCTCCGGGCACTTCGACGGCCCGGAAGGGCGCCGGGGAGACCGGTTCCGGAAGTATCTGCTGCTCAGCACCGCTCATGGTGGACGATGGTAGTGAGCCGGTGCGGTCGCGGCCCCTCGACCGCCCGGGGCCGGAAGGTGTCCCATTCAGCGGTCCGCAGCACTGCCGACGGCCGTGGTGCGCGCCGTATTGTGGGCTCCTGACAAGGGGGACGGCCGCTTTTCTCGCGCCTGGCAAGCGCGGACGCGGTTACCCGAAAGTAGAATCGGCCATCCCGCCGACCCCGTACGACCCGTGAAGTGAGGAGCGCCGTGACGGCCATCCAGGAGGCGCAGGAGCGCCCGCGCGGTGCCCGCCTGCCGCGAAGCGCCCGCCGTGAACAACTGCTCGGTGCCGCCCAGGAGGTGTTCGTCGCGCAGGGTTACCACGCGGCCGCCATGGACGACATCGCCGATCGTGCCGGGGTGAGCAAGCCGGTCCTCTACCAGCACTTCCCCGGGAAGCTGGAGCTCTACCTGGCGCTGCTGGACAAGCACTGCGACGCGCTGGTCGACTCGACCCGCGAGGCGCTGGAGACCACCACCGACAACAAGCTCCGGGTGGCGGCGACGATGGAGGCGTACTTCAACTACGTCTCCAGCGAGTCCGGTGCGTTCCGGCTGGTCTTCGAGTCGGACCTGACCAACGAACCGGCCGTGCGCGAGCGCGTCGAGCGGGCCGCCGAGGCCAGTGCGACGCTGGTCAGCACGGTGATCCAGGAGGACACCGACCTCCCGGAGGCGGAGTCCAAGCTGCTCGCCGCAGGTGTCTGCGGCCTGGCCCAGATCACCGCCCGGTACTGGCTGTCGCAGGGTCTGGAGATCCCGCGCGACGAGGCGGTCCGGCTGGTCGCCAGCCTGGCCTGGCGCGGACTCAAGGGCTTCCCGATGCACCCCCACGCGGAGTCCGCGGACGGGTCCTCCGACCGGTGATCCACTGACCTTCGTCTGGGCACCGATCCGGTGCTCTATGGTGAAGCCGTACGGCGCGGTAGACGTGAACGCTTGTCCCAGGCGGTCCGGTGCCGCGCGTGGATGGCTGCAACCCCGGAGGGACGGAAGCCGTGGAGGTCAAGATCGGCGTGCAGAACGCGCCGCGCGAGATCGTGATCGAGAGCTCGCAGACTGCCGAGGAGATCCAGAACGCGATCGCCAAGGCGCTGGAGGGCACCGAGAAGCTCTTCACCCTGGCCGACGAGCACGGGCGTCGCGTCATCGTCCCGGCGGACCGCCTGGCGTACGTGGAGATCGGCGAGCCGGCCGTGCGCAAGGTCGGCTTCGGCACGCTCTGAGCCCGACGGGCCTCGCCCGGTGCCCCGTCCCCTCGGTCGAGGGGGCGGGGCACCGTCGTTCCCGGGGCCCGTTCCCGGGGCCCGTACCTGGAGCGCGTACCCGGAGCGCGTTCCCGGAGCGCGTTCCCGGGGCGGGCGGTGCGCACGGGGTGTAGCGGCGGGACACCCGGGGTACGGCGACAGTGCGGCCGACCGCAGGCCGCGCACCGGTACCCCGGGGAGGCATCCTTGCTGGTCGAGACCGTCGCCTTCGCCCTCGTCGGCCTGATCGTCGGCGCCGCCGCCCTGCTGTCGCTGCCCGCGTACTTCCCGGCCCCCCGGGCACTGACCCTGGGCACCGCCCTCGGGTCGGCGCTGCTGACCGGCGTGATCGCGCACTTCACCATGGACGGCCGGTACCCGGCGGCGAGCATCGCGGTCTCGGCGGTGGCCTCGGCCCTGCTCACCTCGGTACTGGCCCGGCCCGACCTCGCGGCCGGGCGGGCACCGGCGCACCGGCACCGCCAGCACCGGACGGGCGGGCACCGGGCCGGCGGGCACCGCACGGGTGCGCACCGGCGCCACCGGCCCGCCTGAGCGTCCCGGCCCGGGCGGACGGGCCGCCCCGGTGCGGTCGGCGGATCAGGAGGCCAGGCCCAGGGCGGCCATCCGCCGGGTGTGCGCCTCGGTGATCCGGTTGAACATCTTGCCCACCTCGACCAGGTCGAAGCCCTGCACCTGGACGCCGCCGACCAGCAGGTTGGACAGCGCGTCCCGCTCGGCGACCACCCGCTGGGCCTGGCTGAGCGCCTCGCCCATCAGCCGCCGGCCCCACAGGGCGAGCCGGCCGCCGGAGCGCGGATCGGCCTCGATGGCCTGCCGGACCTTGTCGACCGCGAACTGGGCGTGGCCGGTGTCGGACATCACGCCGAGGACGAGCTCACGGGTGTCGTCGTCCAGCCGGACGGCCACCTCGCGGTAGAAGTCGGTCGCGATCGCATCGCCGACGTAGGCCTTGACCAGGCCCTCCAGCCAGTCCGAGGGCGCGGTCATCCGGTGGAACAGCTCCAGCGGCTCGACGAACGGTCGCATCGCCTCCTCCGGCTCGGCCCCGATCTCGGCGAGCCGGTCGTGCAGCCGCTGGTAGTGCTGGAACTCGGCGGAGGCCATCCGGGCCAGCTCCGCCTTGTCCGCGAGGCCGGGCGCGAGCTTGGCGTCCTCGGCCAGCCGCTCGAAGGCGCTCAGCTCGCCGTACGCGAGGGCACCGAGCAGGTCCAGTACGGCGGCCCGGTAGCCGGGTTCGGCCGAGCAGGTCGCCCAGTCGCCGATCGAGCCGGCCGCCACGTCGTCCTGCGTCTCACCACGGTTCTCCATGACCCGCCACCTTAGGCGCTGTCTCCACGGTGGGGCCAGGCGACCGCACCGGGGGCGGCTCCCGCTCCCGGTCCGTCCCCGGGCACCTCACCCACCTCTCCGACCTGCGATGTCGCCCGCGTCACGTGTTCGAGTCGTCGGGTGACTGTATGGTGGTACGGAGGCCCGTCGTGCTCGCACGGTGTCACCGCCGTCTCGGTGTGCCGGGCGAGCCCGCTCCGGAACGCCGCCGTCCCTCCGGACGCGTCGTACGGAAGCCGGGACCTCAACGTACGCGGATGCCCGGTCGGAGAGCCGATCGGCTCCGACCAGGGCTTGGACTTCAAGCCTTGGCACCGCATCAGTGGCCGAGCGAGGGCCGCCGAGACCGCGCCGGTCGGCGCAGGTCCCGCGCAGGTCCCTCACGGGAATCCTCCCCGACGCCGCCGGCGACGCGCCCCTTCACCGGGCCGCGCGCACCGGCCGGCCGCAGGGACCGGCGCGGTTGTGCGTCCGCGCAGCTGTATTCGAGGCCGTCCAGGCCCGTACACAGTCGCGCGGACTGCCCGCCCGTCGCTCGCTCTCGGCCCCTCCACACGGAAGAGGCAGCACCCTGTCCACCACCGCTGAACCCATGAAGACGACGTTCCGGGACCTGGGGATCCTCCCGGAGACCGCCGAGGCCCTCGAGTCCGTCGGCATCGTCCACCCCTTCCCCATCCAGGAGATGACCCTCCCGGTCGCGCTGACCGGCCACGACGTCATCGGCCAGGCCAAGACCGGCACCGGCAAGACGCTCGGCTTCGGCCTGCCGCTGATCGAGCGGGTCGTCGTGCGCGCCGACGTCGACGCCGGCCGCGCCACCGAGGAGCAGCTCACCGAGTCGCCGCAGGCGCTCATCGTGGTCCCGACCCGCGAGCTGTGCACCCAGGTCACCAACGACCTGCAGACCGCCGGCAAGGTCCGTGACGTCCGCGTCCTGGCCGTCTACGGCGGCCGTGCCTACGAGCCGCAGGTCGAGGCGCTGCGCAAGGGCGTCGACATCGTCGTCGGCACCCCGGGCCGTCTGCTCGACCTGGCCGGCCAGAAGAAGCTGGACCTCTCCAAGGTCCGCTCGCTGGTGCTGGACGAGGCCGACGAGATGCTCGACCTCGGCTTCCTGCCGGACGTCGAGAAGATCATCACCATGCTGCCGGCGAAGCGGCAGACCCTGCTGTTCTCGGCGACCATGCCGGGCCAGGTCATCAGCCTCGCCCGCCGCTACATGAGCCAGCCGACCCACATCCGGGCCGCCGCGCCGGACGACACCGGCACCACCGTCGCCAACACCGAGCAGCACATCTTCCGTGCGCACTCGCTGGACAAGGTGGAGATGGTCGCGCGCATCCTGCAGGCCGACGGCCGCGGGCTGGCGATGATCTTCTGCCGGACCAAGCGGACCGCCGCCGATGTCGCCGACCAGCTCACCCAGCGCGGCTTCGCGGCCGGCGCGGTGCACGGCGACCTCGGGCAGGGCGCCCGCGAGCAGGCGCTGCGGGCGTTCCGCAACGGCAAGGTCGACGTGCTGGTCTGCACCGACGTCGCCGCCCGCGGCATCGACGTCGAGGGCGTCACGCACGTGATCAACTACCAGTGCCCCGAGGACGAGAAGACCTACCTGCACCGGATCGGCCGCACCGGCCGGGCCGGCGCCTCGGGCACCGCGGTCACCCTGGTCGACTGGGACGACATCCCGCGCTGGCAGCTGATCAACAAGGCGCTGGAGCTGTCCTTCAACGAGCCGGAGGAGACCTACTCCACCTCGCCGCACCTCTACGAGCTGCTGAAGATCGCGCCGGGCACCAAGGGCATCCTGCCCCGCTCGGAGCGGACCCGGGCCGGGCTCGGCGCGGAGGAGGTCGAGGACCTCGGCGAGACCGGCGGGCGCGGTTCGCGTTCCGGCGGACGGGGCGCCCGCCCCGCCGGGCGGGGCGGCTCCGCCCGGCCCGAGGCCGCCGAGCCGGCCGCGGCCGAGGAGAAGGCCTCCCGCAAGACCCGTGAGCGTCGGCGGACCCGCCGGGGCAGCTCGGTCGAGGGCGGCCTCGTCGACGAGGCCGCGGACGCCACCGCGGCGCCCGCGGCACCGCAGGCCCCGGCCGTCGAGGGCACCGAGGACGGCGCCGCCCCGCGCCGCCGTCGCCGCCGCTCGCGCGGTCCGGCGTCCGGCGAGGGCACGGCCACCGAGGCCGCCGCCGTCGTCGCCGAGGCCGCCGCGGTCGAGCCGGCCACCGCCGCTCCGGCCGTCGCCGAGGCCCCGGCCGCCGAGGAGAAGCCGAAGCGTACCCGCACCCGCTCGCGGGCCAAGGCCGCGGCTCCGGCCGAGGCCGCCGCCGAGGCGGGCACCGCACCGGCTCCGGCCGAAGGTGCCGCCGACGTCGAGGCCCCGGCCCCGCGCCGCCGCACCCGGGCCCGCCGTCCGGCCGCCGCCGAGGCGACCCCGGAGAGCTGACCCGCGCTCCCCGAAGGGGCGGTCCGGACCTCCGGACCGCCCCTTCGGCGTCCCGCGCGCGCCCCGGGGACGCCCGGCGGCCGCGCGACGTCCCGGCACGCCGGGCCCCGGAACGACCGGCCGGACGCCCCTATGCTCGGGTCACCCACGAGTTCGCACCGGTCGCCGGAGGTCCGTCCATGAGCACGCCGCCGTTCCTCACCCTGCCGCCCTCGGCCCGTGCCCTGCGGGTGGCGACGGCACGCGGGCGGTTCGCGGCGCTGCGGGCCGAGCCCGCCGGGGCGGTGCGGGGCTCGGCCCTGCTGGTGCCCGGCTTCACCGGCAGCAAGGAGGACTTCATCGCGCTGCTGGAGCCGCTCGCGGCGGCCGGCTACCGGGTGACCGCGGTCGACCAGCGCGGCCAGTACGAGACCGGCGGGCCGCACGACGACCCGGCCGCCTACACGGTGGCCGCCCTGGGTGCGGACGTCCGGGCCCTGACCGGGGCCCTGGCGGCCGAGGGCGGCACCGGCCCGCTGCACCTGCTGGGCCACTCCTTCGGCGGTCAGGTGGTGCGCGAGGCCGTCCTGGCCGCGGCGACCGGGGCGGCGGCCCCCGGCGGCGCTCCGCTGCCGTGGGCCTCGCTGACGCTGATGTCCACCGGCCCCGGCCCGATCGATCCGGCCGAGGCGGAGCGGACCCGGCTGCTGGTCGAGGTCCTGCCCACGATGGGCCTGGAGGAGATCTGGCAGGTGATGCAGCAGATGGAGGAGGCCGACGGGACGCGGGCGCGCCGCCTGCCGTCCCCCGAGGTGGCCGCGTTCCTGCACCGCCGCTGGCTGGCGAACGTGCCGCAGGCGCTGATCACCACCGGCGGCCACCTGGTCGCCGCGCCGGACCGGGTGGCCGAGCTGGCCGCCGCGGTCACCGCCGGACTGCCCTCCCTGGTGCTCTCCGGCGTCCAGGACTACGCCTGGCCCGTCCCGGAGCAGACCGCGATGGCCGAGCGGCTGGGGGCCCGCCGGGTGGTCGTCGCGGACGCCGGGCACTCCCCCAACGCCGAGCAGCCGGCCGCCACCGCCGAGGCACTGCTGGCGCACTGGGGCTGACACGCCCGCCCCGGCCACCGCCACCTCCCCCACCGCTCCGTACCGCCCGGCACCCGGCTCCCGCCCGCCCGGCAGCACCCCGGACCGGCCCGGAGCGGGACCCCGATCCACCGGCTCCCGCGGCCCCCTGGTACAAGGGGGCGACAAAATTCGTTAGTTGCGGTAATATTTGATTCGGTCCTGGAAACATCGTCGACATCGACGTCGGCACGCGGTCGACACGATCCATCCGAAACCAGGACGTTACGGACGGGCAACGGCCCGGTAGCAGCGCCACCGCAGTGTGGTTCACGAGGGCCATCGGCGCCCTTGGCAATCAGGGGGGAGCCCTCTTTGCCGCGACAGCAGCCGGTCGACGACTCGACCCGACAGACCCCGAAAGGGCTGATACCCACTCAGCCACGACCGCCCCGCACCGCGGGGCCAGGAAAGGAGACGCCCATGCGCTTCGAGATCCTCCGACTGGACGACGCCCACGGCACCGCCACCGACCGCCTGATCGCCGACGCCGAAACCGTCCGCGAGCTCGTCCAGGCCGCCGCCCGCACCGGCGAACGCCTGCTCATCCGCCCGTGCCCGGCCGTCTGACCGGGCCGGCCGCCGCGGAGTCCCCGGACTCCCCCGCCGCCGAGCCCGACCCGTCCGATCCGGACGTCCCGATACCCGACTGACGCCCCGTCATCGCCGCAGCGAGCACGGGGCGTCAGCGCGTTCCGGCCCCTCGGCCCCACCCCCGCTCCCGCTCCCGCCCCTCGACGCGGCCGCGGATCGAACACGACTCGAACTCGGCCGGGGCGCACCCCGGCGCACACCCCCGACGTTTGCCGCCGCCCCCCGCTGGACATTTCCCAACGGGAGCCGCCGGCACCACGCCCACCCGCGCCGGACGGGCAGCCGCCACCGACAGGTGCCGCCGAGCCGCCCTCCGTACGGGTGATCGTCCTTGACGCGGCGGCCCGGAGGGAGGAGCGTTGTCGGCTATGAGGGGCGAGCCAAGCTGCCCGAGGTGCGCCGGTCGGGTCCGCGCTCCCGGTCTGTTCTCAGACACCTGGCAGTGCGACCGGCACGGAGCCGTGCACCCGATGCAGCCGGTACTGCCCCCGAGCATCGAGGCACTCGGCGTCGCCGTCGCCCGCTCCCAGGTCCCCGTCTGGCTGCCCTGGCCGCTCCCGGTGGGCTGGCTCTACACCGGCATCGCGCACGTCGGCGACGACGTCTCCGGCGCCCGGGCCACCGCCGTCGCCTGTTCGGGACCGGCGCCGCTGGGCGGCTTCGGCGAACTCGTGCTGGTGGCCGAGGAACTGGGCGTCGGCCTGGGTGCCCGGTACGCCGGGCTGTCCGGCCCCGACCCGGGCGAGTCGGTGGCCCTCTACAAGCCCGCCGACGCCAAGCTGATGGCGGCCGGCCGGCCGACCCCGATGTTCCACGTGCCGGACGCCCCGGCGGACCGCGCGGTGTTCGTCGGCGAGGCCCGCGGACTCTGGCTCTGGGCCGTCGCCTGGCCCGAGCAGTCCGCGCTGGTGATGTACGACGAACTGGTCCTGACGGACCTGCGGGAGGCCGGCGCGGAGCTGGACCTGCTGCCCTGCGGCGCCCTCTCCCCGCACCTGCTCGGCTGACGCGCCGTCCGCGCCGGGCGGGCCGACCACCGCGGCAGCACTATCCTGGGCGGCACCCCGCCGGCCCGCCGCGCCGGCCCCGAGCGCCGGCCCGCGCCGCGCCGACTCCGAGGAGCACCGTCCGTGCGCATCGACCTCCACGCCCACAGCAACGCCTCCGACGGCACGGACACCCCGGCCGAACTGGTCGCGGCGGCCGTCGGGGCCGGGCTGGACGTGGTGGCGCTGACCGACCACGACACGGTGGCCGGGCACACCGAGGCGGCGGACGCGGTGCACGCCCTGCCCGCCGGCACCCGGCTGACGCTCGTCCCGGGCGCGGAGCTCTCCTGCGTGGCCGGTGACATCTCGATGCACCTGCTGGCCTACCTCTTCGACCCGGCCGAGCCCGCCTTCGCGGCGGAGCGCGAGCTGGTGCGCACCGACCGGTTCCGCCGGGGCCGGGCGATCGTCGAGCGCTGCCGCGAGCTGGGCGCGGACATCAGCTGGGAGCAGGTGGAGCGGATCGCAGGAGAAGGTTCGGTGGGCCGTCCGCACATCGCCAGCGCGCTGGTCGAGGCGGGCGTGGTGGCCTCGGTGTCGGACGCGTTCACCGCCGACTGGCTGGCCAACGGCGGGCGGGCGGACGTCCGCAAGCACGAGACCGACCCGGTCACGGCGGTCCGGCTGGTCCGGGCGGCCGGCGGGGTGCCGGTCTTCGCCCACCCGGGGGCGGTGAAGCGCGGGCAGACCGTCTCCGACCAGGTGATCGCCGACCTCGCGGCGGCCGGGCTGGCCGCGCTGGAGGTCGACCACATCGACCACGACGAGCCGACCCGGGCCCACCTGCGCGGCCTCGCCGCCGAGTTGGGGCTGCTCACCACCGGGTCCAGCGACTACCACGGCGGCCGCAAGACGGTCCGGCTGGGCGAGCACACCACCGACCCCCAGGTGTACGAGGCGCTCGTGGACCAGGCGACCGGGGCCAAGCCGATCGGCGGCTGATCCCGGCGGGCACCCCGGGCGGGCGGTCCCGTTCCTCGCGGCCCCGTCCACCCGTCGCGTGCCCGCCCACCCCTGCCCGGGCGTCAGTCCAGGGCGACGCCCCGCCGCTCCGGGTCGCGCAGATCGGTCCCGTGCTGGAGCCAGCGCTCCTGGAGCGCCGCCGCCCCGTGCACCCGCTTCCAGCCCGCCTCGTTGGGGGTCATCGGCAGCAGCGGCAGGAAGTGGACCGGGTCGGCCGGCTCGTCCAGCTCCAGGTCCTCCACCAGCCCGCCGGGCTCGGCCGCCAGGACGGAGGTGAAGGGCGCGCCGTCCCACAGCGGAGCGCCGAGGTCCAGCGAGCCACCGGGGGCCACCACCAGGCCCTCCACCTGCGGCGTCGCCGCGAAGGTGGCCAGCGGGCGGAGCACGCCGTCGCGCCCGCCCCGGATCGTCAGCACGAGTTCCGCCCGCGGGCCGCGGACCTGGTCGGCGACCGCGGCGCCCGGGTCGGCCATCGGCGCGGCGGACATGCCCAGCGTGGCGTACCGGACCAGTCCCTCGGCGTCGGGGCCGAAGCGCAGCACCTCGATCCGGTCGGCACCGAGGAAGGTCACGGCGGCGCGGCCGCCCGGCTCGCCGAAGGTGGTGAGCAGCCGGGCCTCGACGGCGGCCAGGACCGCCGTCCGGGAGGGGCCGTGCGCGCTGCCGCCGGAAGGGTCGCCGAAGAGCGGGAAGTCGTGGGCCATGCCGGTGAGCGTAACCCGCGCTCCCCGGGCCGTTGGCACGGCCTTTACGTGAACGCGGGCGCGACGGAGGCCGATCGGATGTTAGTGTGAGCGACTGGCCACCGGGGAGTTTCCCCTCCTCCGGGGCAGCGGCGCGAAGGAGGTGGTTGCGGTGGATACCAGCCGACCATGCAGTACCGGCAGCTCTACCCGGCCCGGACGCCTTCCCCGTACCCCTCGCCACGCGGACTGAAACAGCGGACCCCCGGGAGCCTCGGCGACAGCCGACCGGCCTCCCCACCGGCACCCTGGTTCCGTCCGTCCCGTGCGGACGGCACGGCGGTCCTCCGCTCCGGCCGGGAGAGCACCCCACCGACGTCCGGTCGCTCCGTTCCGTGTGCCCCAGCAAGGCCCGGGAGCGACCGCAGGCGCCGGATTCCATCGGTGTTCCTCCGCCGTCGCACCGCGGCCGTTCGTCACCACGCCGTCGTGCGGCGGTTCCTGCCCCAGGGAGCCTGCCATGTCGATGATCAACAGCCTGCGCGCAGCCGTCCGCACCAACCGCCGCCGCTCCGCGGCCGGCCTGTTCGACTCCATCCACCCGGGTGAGACCCCGTCGGCGGTGGTGGACTGCGCGGTCTACCAGCACGGCCGCCGGCACGGCGAGACCTGCAGCCCGCGCGATGCCGCCCGGCTGGTCAAGGCCTCGAAGCAACTGCCGGAGGGCGAGGGCTCGTTCAGCTGGATCGGGCTGCACGAGCCGACCGAGGCGGAGTTCGAGGGCATCGCCCAGCGCTTCGGGCTGCACCCGCTGGCGGTGGAGGACGCGGTGCACGCGCACCAGCGGCCGAAGGTCGAGCGGTACGACGACGTGCTGTTCGCGGTGTTCAAGACGATCCGGTACGTCGACCACGACCAGCTGACCCCGACCAGCGAGGTGGTCGAGACCGGTGAGCTGATGGTGTTCGCCGGGCGGGACTTCGTGATCACCGTGCGGCACGGCGGGCACAGCTCGCTCAAGGAGCTGCGGCACCGGCTGGAGGCCGACGCGGACGGCACCGGACTGCTGGCCAAGGGCCCGTCGGCGGTGCTGCACGCGATCGCCGACCACGTGGTGGACAACTACATGCTGGTCGCGGACCAGTTGCAGACCGACGTGGACGAGATCGAGTTCGAGGTGTTCTCCAACCGGGGCGGCCGGGGCGCGGACGTCGGGCGGGTCTACCAGCTCAAGCGCGAGGTGCTGGAGTTCAAGCGGGCGGTGGCACCGCTGCTGCGGCCGATGCAGCAGCTGTCCGAGCCGCTGCAGCGACTGGTCGACCCGGAGATCCAGAAGTACTTCCGGGACGTCGCGGACCACCTGGCCCGGGTCACCGAGCAGGTGCACGGCTTCGACGAGCTGCTGAACTCGCTGCTCCAGGCCAATCTGGCGCAGGTCTCGGTGGCGCAGAACGAGGACATGCGCAAGATCACCGCCTGGGCGGCGATCTTCGCGGTGCCCACCATGATCACCGGCGTGTACGGGATGAACTTCGACTACATGCCCGAGCTGCACCACCGCTACGGCTACCCGATGGTGCTCGGCAGCGTGGTGCTGATCTGCATCGGCATGTACCGGGGCTTCCGCCGCAACGGCTGGCTGTAGCCGGGGGCGCCCCCGGCCGCCCGGCCGCCCCGGACTACTTCCGGTCGGCCCGGGCGACCACGACCAGACCGAGCAGGATCAGCACCACCGCCGGGTAGGCGGCGGCCGGCGGCCACTGGCCCAGCCAGAACGCGGCGATCAGCGCGGCCCCCGGGGTCTCCAGCAGGATCGCGGTGGAGGTCACCGAGGGGCCCAGGGTGCGCAGCACCCGGTTGCTGAGCGAGTGGCCGAGCAACTGGGCGGTGGCCATCAGCAGCACGATCTGCCACCACGCGCCGGCGGACCAGCCGGACAGCGGCGTCCCGGCGACCAGGCAGACCACGAGCAGTACGGCCGCCGTGGTGGCGTAGCAGACCAGGGTGTACGCGGTGGTGCTGACGGTCCGCCGGACCTCGGCCCCGAGCAGCATGTAGCCGGCCGCGGCGAGACCCGCGCCGAGCGCCAGGGCGTCACCGGCCAGGGCCCGCGGCGAGAGCGACAGGTCCACGCCGGTGAGCACCAGGACACCGGCGAAGGCGGTCACCGTGCCGAGCCACACCATCCGGGGCGCCCGCACCCCGAGCAGCCGCATCAGCACGATCGTCCACAGCGGGGTGGTGGTGACCAGCGCGGTCGCGGAGGCCACCGAGGTCATCCGAAGGCTGGGCATCCACAGCGCGAAGTGGACGGCGAGCAGCACCCCGGCCGCCGCGGCCAGCAGCAGCGCGCGCCTGGGGACGGCACGCAGTTCGGCCCGGTGGCGCAGCAGCGCGTAGGGGCCGAGCACGCCGACCGACATGAGGTTGCGCCAGAAGGCGATGGCCAGGGCGGGTGCGGCGGTGGCACTGATCAGCGGGGCGGAGAGCGAGATCGCGCCGACCGAGACGGCCAGCAGCAGCAGGTCGGTCCTGGGGAGCGGGCGCGCGGTCGCGGCGGTGTCGGGGACGGCAGCGCCGGCGGCAGCGGCAGCGGGGACGGGGACGGTGGCGACAGGGACGGCGGCGGCGTCGCTCTCGGGCCGGGCGGCGGGCACGGCGCTCCTCTGGATCCGGTCGGCGGTACGGGCGGCTCCTACCGTAAGGCCCGTGCGGCACTCATGGAACTGTCGCCCGAACCGCGAGACATCGCCCCTGTGACGCAGGCCGTACGCTGTGCGCCATGGACCGTACGCCTGCCGCAGCCGCGACCGCCGACGACTTCCTCGACCGGGCCCTGCTGGAGGAGGCGGCGAAGAAGTCCGGCCTGCTCTGGGTCCGGGCGGACGGCCAGGAGCACGGGCGGGCCCTCTGGCACGCCTGGCACGACGGCGCCGTGGTGGTGGTCGGCGACGGCGCCGAGCAGCCGCTGCACGGGCTCACCGGTGGCGCGGGCGCGACCGTCACCGTCCGCAGCAAGGACAAGGGCGGCCGGCTGACCGGATGGCCGGCCCGGGTGGTCGAACTGGCCCCGCGGAGCGAGGCCTGGCAGGGCGCCGTCGAGGAGCTGAAGGGCAAGCGGCTGAACGCGCCGGACACCGACGCCATCACCGACCGCTGGGCCCGCGAGTGCCGGGTGCTGCGGCTGGAGCCGGCCGGGACGGCGGGCGCCGAGCTCACCGAACGGCCCGGGGCGATGCCGGAGGAGCCGCACGCGGCGGCGCCGATGCCCACCCCGGCCACCACCCGCCGGCCCGTCCCCGCCGGACTCCCGAAGCTGCTGCTGAAGCGCCGCAGGGGCTGACGCGCCCTCACCGCGGCTCAGCCCGCACCGCGGCCCGCCCTCACCGCGGCCCGCCCCGGGACCGCCTCCCCCGGTCGCCCGGTTCGCCCGTTTTCACCGAGCCCGGGCGGAGATGCCCGAGTAGCCTTGGCCGCGGGGCGTGGCCGCGCCCGGCCGGGCGTCGAACGAGGCGCGTCGAGCGAGGCGAGGGAGACCGGAGTCCATGGCAGGACCAGGCAGCCGCGTCTTCATCTCGCACCTGTCCGGCATCGCCGTCTTCGACCCGAACGGCGACCAGGTCGGCCGGGTCCGGGACGTCGTGGTCGCCCTGCGGACCGGCGGCCGCCAGCCCCGGGTGCTCGGCCTGCTCGTCGAGGTGGTCGCCCGGCGCCGGATCTTCCTCCCGATGACCCGGGTGACCAGCCTGGAGTCCGGCCAGGTCATCACCACCGGCGTGATCAACATGCGCCGCTTCGAGCAGCGCCCCGCCGAGACCCTCGTGCTCGCCGAACTGCTCGACCGCACCGTCACCTGGACCAAGACCGGCCAGGAGGTCACCGTCCTGGACGTCGCGATGACCCAGACCCGGCTCCGCGAGTGGGAGATCGGCAAGGTCTTCGTCCAGGTCGGCCGGGTCGGCCGGCTGCGCAAGGCCCGCGGCGAGACCGTCACCCTGGACTGGCAGGACGTCACCGGCTTCACCCTGCCCGAGGAGGACCAGGGCGCCGCCAACCTGCTCGCCACCTTCGACCAGCTGCGCGCCGCCGACCTCGCCAGCGTGATGCACCACCTCTCCGCCAAGCGCCGCGCCGAGGTCGCCGCCGCGCTCGACGACGAACGGCTCGCCGACGTCCTGGAGGAGCTGCCCGAGGACGACCAGGTCGAGATCATCGGCAAGCTGAAGGACGAACGGGCCGCCGACGTCCTGGAGGCGATGGACCCGGACGACGCCGCCGACCTGCTCTCCGAACTGCCCGGCGACGAGGCCGAGCGGCTGCTCCAGCTGATGGAGCCGGACGAGGCCGAGCCGGTCCGCCGTCTGCTGAGCTACGAGGAGAACACCGCCGGCGGCCTGATGACCACCGAGCCGATCGTGCTGGAGCCGGACGCCACCGTGGCCGAGGCGCTGGCCCGGGTCCGGGTCTCCGACCACAAGCCGGCGCTGGCCGCGCAGGTCTTCGTCTGCCGCCCGCCGAACGAGACCCCGACCGGCAAGTACCTGGGCACCGTGCACTTCCAGCGGCTGCTGCGCGAGCCCCCGTACACCCTGGTCGGCTCGCTGGTCGACGACGACCTCGACCCGCTGCCGCCGGACACCCCGCTGTCGCTGATCACCAGCTACCTGGCCACGTACAACATGGTCGCCGCGCCGGTCGTCGACGAGGCGGACCACCTGGTCGGCGCCGTCACCGTGGACGACGTGCTCGACCACCTGCTGCCGGAGGACTGGCGGGAGGCCGCGCTGCACGGCGGTCCGGCCGAGGACGGCGCCGACGGACGGGACGAGAGGGAGGTGACCGGTGGACGCTGACCGCAAGGGCCGGCGCGAGGAGACCCCGCGCCAGCGGCTCCAGGGCGAGCTGCGGGAACTGCGCCAGCTGCGCGAACTGCGCGCCCGCGAGGGCGCCAGGGACCGCCGGACCGAGCCCGCCCCCTCGGGGTCGTCCGCCCGCAGCCGGCTGGACCAGCCGCGCACCGCCCGCACCGGTCTGATCAACCTGCCGGCCTACGACCCGGAGGCCTTCGGCAAGCTCTCCGAACGGATCGCCCGCTTCCTCGGCACCGGACGGTTCATCGTCTGGATGACCGTGGTGATCATCCTCTGGGTCGCCTGGAACACCCTGCTGCCCGACGTGGTCCGGTTCGACGACTACCCCTTCATCTTCCTCACCCTGATGCTCTCGCTCCAGGCCTCCTACGCGGCGCCGCTGATCCTGCTCGCGCAGAACCGCCAGGACAACCGGGACCGCGTCAACATGGAGCAGGACCGGGCCCGCAGCGACCGCAACATCGCCGACACCGAGTACCTCACCCGCGAGGTCGCCGCCCTGCGCCAGGGCCTCGGCGAGGTCGCCACCCGGGCCTTCATCGCCTCCGAGCTGGGCAGCGTCCGCTCCGAGATCCAGTCGCTGCTCAAGGAGATCGACGAGCGGCAGGAGGCCCCCAGGACGCTGTGACCGGCGGCACGCCACCGACCGGACGAGGCCCCCGCGCGGCGCCGTACCATCAAGTCATGGCCAACGAGACAGAGGTCGCGGCCGGCGTCACGGAAGAGTCCGTACGCCAGGCGCTGTCGACCGTCAACGACCCGGAGATCAACCGCCCGATCACCGAGATCGGCATGGTGAAATCGGTCGGGATCGGCGAGGACGGCGCCGTACGGGTCGCGGTCTACCTGACCGTCTCCGGCTGTCCGATGCGCGACACCATCACCGCCCGGGTCCGCGAGGCCGTCGGCCGCGTCCCCGGCGTGACCGGGGTCGAGGTCGAGCTCGACGTGATGAGCGACGAGCAGCGCAAGGAGCTCTCCCAGCTGCTGCGCGGCGGCGCCCCCGAGCGCGAGATCCCGTTCGCCAAGCCCGGCACCCTCACCCGTGTCTACGCCGTCGCCTCCGGCAAGGGCGGCGTCGGCAAGTCCTCGGTGACCGTCAACCTCGCGGCCGCGATGGCCGCCGACGGCCTGAAGGTCGCCGTCGTGGACGCCGACATCTACGGCCACAGCGTGCCCCGCATGCTGGGCGTCGAGGGCCGGCCCACCCAGGTCCAGGACATGATCATGCCGCCGCAGGCGAACGGCGTGAAGGTCATCTCGATCGGCATGTTCACCCCGGGCAACGCGCCGGTGGTCTGGCGCGGCCCGATGCTGCACCGCGCGCTGCAGCAGTTCCTGGCCGACGTCTACTGGGGCGACCTCGACGTCCTGCTGCTGGACCTGCCGCCCGGCACCGGTGACATCGCCATCTCGGTCGCCCAGCTGGTCCCCAACGCGGAGATCCTGATCGTCACCACCCCGCAGATGGCCGCGGCGGAGGTCGCCGAGCGGGCCGGCACCATCGCGGTGCAGACCCACCAGAAGATCGTCGGCGTGATCGAGAACATGTCCGGCATGCCCTGTCCGCACTGCGACGAGATGATCGACGTCTTCGGCACCGGCGGCGGCCAGACCGTCGCCGACGCGCTGACCCGCACCGTCGGCGCCACCGTCCCCGTGCTCGGCTCGATCCCGATCGACGTCCGCCTGCGCGAGGGCGGCGACGACGGCCGCCCGGTCGTCCTGGCCGCCCCCGACTCCCCGGCCGGCACCGCCCTGCGCGCCGTCGCCGGCAAGCTCGGCGGCCGCCAGCGCGGCCTCTCCGGCCTCTCCCTGGGCCTCACCCCGAAGAACAAGTTCTGACGCGACAACTGACGCGACAACTGACGCGGCAGCAGCACGCGAGCACGACAGGGGCCCGCCGGTCCGGACCGGCGGGCCCCTGTCGTGCGTCCCGGCCCTACGGGCGGGTGTAGGCCGTGAGGTCGGGGACGGTGGCGAAACCGGCGCCGTAGGCGCTGACGCCGCGGCCGTAGGCGCCCAGCAGGACGCCGGGAGCCTCGCCGGCCAGGACCCAGCCGTACTCGGACTCGCGGTAGCGGAAGGGCTGCGGCAGACCGTTCACCGGGAGGCTCAGGGTGGACCAGCCGGGGCCGTCCAGGTCGTCGGCGAGATCCCAGGCGAGCGCGGACTGCTGGTCCAGCCAGTCCTGGCGCAGCGCGCGGTCCAGCTGGCCCGGCCAGGTCGCGGCCAGCAGGCCGGAGCCGGCCAGCCAGGCCGCGGAGGCGGCGGAGGTGGCCTCCAGGGTGCCGGTGTTGTCGGCGCTGCGCCGGCTGTCCCGGCGGGCGACGGTGACGACCACCGCGAACTTGCGCATGTCGCGCGGCTCGTACTGACGGGCCGGCTCCTCGCCGTGGCCCAGGCTGCCGTAGTCGACGGTGCCGTGCGCGCCGGAACGCGGGCCGCCGAAGCCGCTCGGCAGCAGGAAGCGGCGGCCGGACCAGCCGTCGTCCAGTCCGTACCAGGGGAAGTCCGCGGAAAGGTACGGCACCAGCGGGTCCGCCGGGCCGGCCTGTCCGCCGACCATGGGTCCGCCGGCCGTGGCCGTTCCCACCGCCTGACTCGTCGCGTCCATCCCCGGGGCCTCCTCAACGACGTTTGCCTGCCGTGGTGCGCTCCCATCGTGGCGCACCCCGGCGCCCCCGCCGGCCGACTCGGGCCCGGACGGGCCCGGAAGTGACGGACGGCACAGCGGGAACAATCAGCACAATAGCGGCGCACGCGCCGGGGCCCGCTCAGCCGTGCGGTTCGGCGGGGCGCGAAGGACCCGGGAGCCGGAGGCCGGGGACCAGGAGAGCGGGCGGGCGGATCAGGTCGCGTCGGGGTCGAACGGGGGCCGCTCGCCCGGGGCGAGGGGGGCGGCCGCCGCGGCGGCCGGGGCGGCGGCGGACTTGTCGAAGGAGACGCTGCCGCTGCGGCCGTGCCCGTTCACCGGGGCGGCCGGCTTGTCGTCCAGCACCGAGCGGATGTCCAGGGAGTCCCGCATGTCCTTGAGGCCCAGCGGGTCCTCCTCGCCGCCCATCAGCTGCTTGCGGACGAAGGTCTTCGGGTTGAGGTCCTCGAACTCGAAGTCCTTGAACTCGGGACCGAGCTCGCTGCGGATGTCCTCCTTCGCGGTGTCCGCGAAGGACCGGATCTTCCGGATGAACCCCATGGTGTCCTGGATCAGCTTCGGCAGCTTGTCCGGACCGAAGATCACGATGGCCATGATGGCCAGGGTCAGGACCTCCAGTGTGCCCACGTCACTGAACACCAAAGCTCCCTACGGTCGCGGGCGGATCGGACAAACGCTCCCCACAGCGTAATGGCCATCGGCGGGTCCATGACCCCCGGTGTGATGAAGCCGTGGTGAAGACCCGCCGATGACCGCGGACCCGAAGGGCCCGGTGAGGCCTATCTGTTCTCGTGGTGCAGCCCGGCCACACCGGAGCTCGGAGTGCGCTCGGGGAGGTCGCGCGGCGGCATCGCGCCCCGGGTGACCGCCACCGGGCGGACCGGCAGGTCCGCCGCCGGCACCTGGGCGTTCATCGGGACCATGCCGCCCCGGCCGCCGCCGGCCGGGCTGATCACGGTGCCGTGCTGGTCGTCGCCCGGACCGGCCACGCCGCCGACCCCGCCGAGCGTCACCGCGGCCACCGAGAAGGCACCGGCGGCGGCGAAGACGAAGCGCCGGCCGCGCGCCGGGACGGGCCGGACCACCGGGGTGATCGCGGCCGCGGCCGCGGCCAGCGGCTGGACCGGGGCTTCCGGACGGACGGTGCGGCGTCCCATCAGCGGGCGCAGCACCGCGCCGCCGCGGCCGAAGGCGCGCGGGTCGACCCCGGGCACCGGGGTGTCGGCGCCGAGCGCGCCGCCGCCGAAGGAGGCGCCGGCGCCACGGCCGAAGGAGCCGCCGTTCAGCCGGCTGCCGCCGAGGGTCCCGGTGCCGGCCACGCCGCCGCCGGGAAAGTCGTCGTCGTCCCGGCGCGGCCGGTCGGCACGCGGCTGCGGCTCGTCCTCCGGGAGCGCCCCGACGGCCATCAGCCGGGCCATCAGCCCGGAGGACGGACCGGGCGTGCCGGTCCGGGTCAGCAGGTGCTTGACCGCGCGGCCCTCGTCGGCCTCGGCGAGGCACTGCGGACAGGTCGCCAGATGGGCCTGGACGCGCTCGCGCGAGTCGTGGCCGAGCTCACCGTCGACGAAGGCGGACAGCCGCTCCCCGAGATGGTGCTCCTCCGCGGGGTCCGCCGACCGGACGGCGACGGCGCGCAGGGCCGGCTCGGCCGGCAGCGCGGGCCCGTCCGCCGCTCCCGGCCCGTCCTGGCCCCGGCGGCCCAGCGCGGGCCAGCCGGCCCGGCGGGCGGCCGTACGGCCGGGGGTGTCCGAGTGGCCCGGCCCGGACCGACCGGTTCCGCTCACGATCGCCTCCGGCCACGCCCGCCCGGCGCGGCCGGGGCCTCGCCGGCGACGGCGCCGACCGGGACCGGCTGCTCCTCGCCGCCGCCCCGGCGCTCACGGCCGGGGGCCGAGCCGGGGGCGCGGTGCTTGAGCGCGGCGCGCAGGTGCGAGCGGCCGCGGTGGATGCGGCTGCGGACGGTGCCGAGCTTGACGCCGAGCGTGGCCGCGATCTCCTCGTAGGAGAGGCCCTCGATGTCGCAGAGCACCACGGCGGCACGGAACTCGGGCGCCAGGGTGTCCAGGGCGTGCTGGACGTCGGCGTCGAAGTGGGTGTCGCTGAAGTGCTGGGCCGGGCTGGGCTCGCGGGAGGCGAGCCGCTCCGCCGCGTCGTCGCCGAGCGCGTCGAAACGGATGCGCTGACGGCGGCGGACCATGTCCAGGAAGAGGTTGGTGGTGATCCGGTGCAGCCAGCCCTCGAACGTGCCGGGGGTGTAGGTGGACAGCGAACGGAAGACCCGGACGAAGACCTCCTGGGTGAGGTCCTCGGCGTCGTGCTGGTTACCGGTCAGCCGGTAGGCGAGACGGTAGACGCGCGCACTGTGGGCCTCGACGATCTCCTCCCAGCTGGGCGGAGTCCAGGTCTGCGCGTCGGGGCCCTCGGCGAAGGTCGCGAGGGCGGGGGCCTCGGCAGTGCCGGCGGGCGCCTCGGGCGCGGCGGCCGACTGGTCCAGGGTGGAGTGCGCAGGCTGGTTCATCACGGGCTTCGGCGTACGGGCCGACGCGGTGCCGCGGGGGTGCCGCCGCACGGGGACGTCGCCCTCGGCCACACCTCCTCGGTCGGCTCTTCTGCCCAGCAGGGCCACCACCATATCCACCTCGCCCGTCAAGCCCGGATAAGAAGTGTGTCCGGGACCGCCTCCGGCGTCCGCGGCACCGTCCGGCCCGCCGAAGCGGCTCCCGGAAGGTGCCCGGGACGGCCTGTTCACCCGGTCCCTACTCCCTCAACGGCCCGCCGCCGTACGCGGTTCCCGCCCGGCCAGTAATCTGTGGCAGGAAATATCGACATCCGCTCGGCGCCGGGCCGCCACCCGGGGCTCCGAAAGAGGCAGCCATCAGCGAGTTCGGGCCCGCGCGTGCGGCGCTCGCCGACACCTTCGTCGGCGAGGACGCGGTGCTGACCTACGCCCGGGCGCAGTCCGCGCGCACCGGGATCAGGGCGATCGGCCCGAGCGGCGGCGCCTGTCTGCGGCTGCTGGCCGCCGCGCTGGGGGCCAAGGCGGTGGCCGAGATCGGCACCGGGACGGGCGTCTCCGGGGTGTACCTGCTGCGCGGGATGCGGTCGGACGGCGTGCTCACCACCGTCGACTCGGAGCCGGTGCGCCAGCAGTTGGCGAAGGAGGCCTACCAGGCCGCCGGGTTCGCGGCCAACCGGTCCCGGTTCATACCGGGCCGGGCCCTCGAGGTGCTGCCGAGGCTCGCCGACGGCCAGTACGACCTGGTGTTCTGCGACGGGGACCCGGCGGAGTCCGGCGCCTATCTGGAGGAGTCGCTGCGGCTGCTGCGGCCGGGCGGGATGGTCTGCTTCGAGGGTGTGTTCCAGGAGGGCCGACTGGCCGAACCGGAGCTCCAGGACCCGCGGACCAGGTCGGTGCGCGACCTCGTCCGGGACGTCCGGGAGAGCGACGCCCTGCTGCCCGCGCTGCTGCCGGTGTCGGACGGGCTGCTCTGCGCCGTGAAGCGGTAGCGGCAGCACGGGGCCGCGGGAACACGGGGCCCGGACCGGCGGCGGAACGTACCGGGCCCGGGACGACGCGATGGTCGTACCCGGGCCCGGCGGCACATCTCCAGGAGATGGCGAGCACCTGCTGCGGTCAGCCGCAGGCCTTCTTCAGGGCCTCGCCGAGGGCGTGGGCCTCGTCGGGCGTGAGCTCCACCACGAGGCGTCCGCCGCCTTCGAGCGGAACGCGCATGATGATGCCCCGCCCCTCTTTGGTGACTTCGAGCGGGCCGTCACCCGTCCGCGGCTTCATGGCCGCCATGCTCGTTCCCCTTCCTGCAACCGCTCAGCTACGCACCGGCAGTCCGTCCACCGCCGGTATCGAACGCATTGATCGGAAGCCATTATCCCGCATGCCACGGCCTGATGACCAACATCACTCTCGGTGCAACCTCGTCCGGACCGCCGCAATCCATCCCAATAACCGGCATAAGCCCCGGCGCGGCGCCCGTCCGTACGCCACCGGAAGGTGCGATACCTCACACTCCCCAGGCGGCCCGGCGCTCCGGCATCCTGGCAGCCCACGACCACGAGCAAGGGAGCTCTCGTCCATGTCCGATTCGGTGCTGTACGAGCTGGACGGCGGCCTGGCCGTCATCACGATCAACCGCCCCGGGGCGATGAACGCGCTGGACGTCCCGACCAAGGTGGCGCTGCGTGACACCGTGACGGCCGCCGCCGAGGACCCGGCCGTGCGCGCGGTGCTGCTGACCGGTGCGGGCGACCGGGCGTTCTGCGTCGGACAGGACCTCAAGGAGCACCTGGGTCTGCTGAAGCGGGCCGAGGAGACCGGCGAGGGCGCGCTGCGGACGGTGGCCGAGCACTACAACCCGCTGCTGCGGGCGCTGGCCGGGATGCGCAAGCCGACGGTGGCCGCGGTCGGCGGGGTGGCGGCCGGGGCGGGCGCCTCGCTGGCCTTCGCCTGCGACTTCCGGATCGTGGCGGACACCGCGGGCTTCAACACCGCGTTCGCCGGCATCGCGCTGACCGCCGACTCCGGGGCCTCGTGGACCCTGCCGCGGCTGGTCGGCCACGCGCGGGCGACCGAGCTGCTGATGCTGCCGCGCACCGTGAAGGCGGCCGAGGCGATGGAGCTGGGCCTGGCCACCAAGGTCGTGCCGGCCGCCGAACTGGCCGCCACCGCCCGGGTGTTCGCCAAGGAGCTGGCCGAGGGCCCGACGGTGGCCTACGGCGCGATCAAGGAGTCGCTGGCGTACGGCGCCTCGCACTCGCTGAGCGAGCTGCTCGACAAGGAGGACGAGCTGCAGACGCTGGCCGGCGAGAGCGAGGACCACCGGATCGCGGTCCGCGCCTTCATCGCCAAGGAGAAGCCGGCCTACCTGGGCCGGTAGCCCCGGCCCGGGGACCCGGGCCGGGGTCGGGAGCGGTTCAGGCCCGGCCCGGGCCCGTGGGCGCGGTGCGGAGCGCGGTGCGGACGTGGCAGTCGGCGAGGTGGTCGTCCACCAGCCCGCAGGCCTGCATCAGCGCGTACGCGGTGGTCGGGCCGACGAACCGGAAGCCGGCCTTCTTCAGCGCCTTGGCGAGCGCCGTCGACTCGGGCGTGACGGCCGGCACCTCGTCCGGGGTGCGGGGCGCCGGCCGGTCCGGGTCCCCGGCGAACCCCCAGATCAGCGCGTCCAGTCCGCCGTCGAGGTCGCGGGCGACCCGGGCGTTGGCGATCGAGGCCTCGATCTTGGCCCGGTTGCGGATGATGCCGGTGTCCGCGAGCAGCCGCTCGACGTCGGCGGGGCCGAACCCGGCGACCTCGGCGATCGAGAAGCCGGCGAACGCGGCCCGGAAGCCCTCGCGGCGGCGCAGGATGGTGATCCAGGACAGGCCGGACTGGAAGGCCTCCAGGCAGACCCGCTCGAACAGGGCGTCGTCGCCGCGGACCGGGCGGCCCCACTCGGTGTCGTGGTAGACCCGGTAGTCGTCCGCCGAATCGCCCCAGGCGCAGCGGCGCAGCCCGTCCGCACCCAGGACGGCGCCGGTGCCGGCGCTCACCGCTCCCCGTCCGGCACGGCGTCCTCGGGGCCGCCGGGCGCGGGGGCCGCGGCGGACTTGGTGAGGGCGACGGCGGGTTCGACGACCAGCGCGAACTCCTCCAGGCCGGGCAGCGGCTCGGCGCCGGGCTCGGGGCGGTCGGTCGCCCCGACGGCGCCGTGCACGGCGGCCAGCGCCTCCAGTTCGGCGATCCGGTCGTCCCGGTGCGCGAGTTCGGCGCCCAGCCGGTCGAGGACGTCGTCCACCTCGTCCATCCGGTAGCCGCGCAGGGCCATCGGCAGGCGCAGCGCGTCGACGTCGGCCCGGCCCAGCGGGCGGTCCTGCGGCAGCCGGGCGGAGATCCGGTCCTGCACGGCCTCCGGCAGCGAACCGCCGCCGCCCAGCGCCACCAGCGCGGCGCCGCCGACCACTACGGCCATGGCCACCACGATCACCCAGAACACGAGCGGTCCTCCCGATTCTCCGGCCGGCCCCGACAGGAGTGGGATCATGGTCCCGATGGGCCGGGGGCCATCATCGCACCCGCAGCAGCTGTGGAGGAGACATCGGTGGCACTGCGCCTGGGACCACGGGAATTCGGCGACGACGAGCTTGTGATCATGGCGATCGTCAACCGCACACCGGACTCGTTCTTCGACAAGGGATCGACCTTCGCCGACGAGGCCGCGTTCGAGGCCGCCGACCGCGCGATGGCGGAGGGTGCGGCGATCCTCGACATCGGCGGGGTGAAGGCCGGGCCGGGTGACGAGGTGACCGTCGAGGAGGAGCTGCGGCGCACGGTGCCGTTCGTGGCGGAGCTGCGCAAGCGCCACCCCGGGGCCGTGATCAGTGTGGACACCTGGCGGCACGAGGTCGGCGAGGCGGTCTGCGAGGTCGGCGCCGACCTGCTGAACGACGCCTGGGGCGGGGTGGACCCGGGGCTGGCCGAGGTGGCCGCCCGCCACGACGTCGGGCTGGTCTGCACGCACGCCGGCGGCGCGGAGCCGCGCACCCGGCCGCACCGGGCCGGCTACCAGGACGTGATGGCGGACATCCTGCGGGTCACCGTCGGACTGGCCGAGCGCGCGGTGGGGCTGGGGGTCCGGCGGGACGCGGTGCTGATCGACCCGGGGCACGACTTCGGCAAGAACACCCGGCACTCGCTGGAGGCGACCCGGCGGCTGCCGGAGATGACCGCGACCGGCTTCCCGGTGCTGGTGTCGCTGTCCAACAAGGACTTCGTCGGCGAGACGCTGGACCGGCCGGTGGACGAGCGGCTGCTCGGCACCCTGGCGACCACGGCGGTCTCCGCCTGGCTGGGCGCCCAGGTGTACCGGGTGCACCAGGTGGCGGAGACCCGGCAGGTGCTCGACATGGTCGCGTCGATCCGCGGCACCCGTCCGCCGGCCGTGGCCCGCCGGGGGCTGGCGTAGGCGCCCTCCCGGGGCGCCCTTCCGGCCCCTAGATCTCGTTCACGGGCCGGCGGGCGTCGGCGAGGATCTTCATGACCTCGTCGATCTCGTCGGTCACGTGGAAGAGCTCCAGGTCGTGCGGGGCCGCCTTGCCCTGGGCGACCAGGGTGTTCCGCAGCCAGTCGACCAGTCCGCCCCAGTACGCGCTGCCGAAGAGGATCACCGGGAAGCGGGTGACCTTCTTCGTCTGCACCAGGGTGAGTGCCTCGAACAGCTCGTCCAGGGTGCCGAGGCCGCCGGGCAGGACGACGAAGCCCTGCGAGTACTTCACGAACATCGTCTTGCGGACGAAGAAGTAACGGAAGTTCAGCCCGAGGTCGACGAACTCGTTGAGCCCCTGCTCGAAGGGCAGCTCGATGCCGAGCCCGACGCTGAGCCCGCCGGCGTCCGAGGCGCCCCGGTTGGCCGCCTCCATCGCGCCCGGGCCGCCACCGGTGATCACCGCGAAGCCGGCCTCCACCAGGGCCCGGCCGATCGCCACGCCCGCGGCGTACTCGGGCGAGTCGACCGGGGTCCGCGCGGAACCGAAGACACTGATCGCGGGCGGGAGTTCGGCGAGCGCGCCGAAGCCCTCGACGAATTCCGAGGTGATCCGCAGGACCCGCCAGGGGTCGGTGTGCAGCCAGTCGGTCGGGCCGGTGGTGTCCAGCAGCCGCTGGTCCGTGGTGCTCTCGCCGACCTGGTCCCGGCGCACCAGCACCGGGCCCTTCTGCTTCTCGGGCCACGCCTTCTTCGGGCGCGGCTCGCCCACCTGCTCAGGACCGTGGCCGTAGTGCTTTTCGTCTCCAGTGCCTGTCATGACGAAACCCTACGCCCCGGCCTCCCCTTTTTCAGGCAACGGTGGAAGGTCGGTTGGGCAACCGGAAGATGGCGTTCGGCCGATGGTCGGACGGTCGGACCGGCCGCGGGACCGGTCCGGCCGTCCGCCGGGTTCAGGCCGTCAGCCAGGCGCGCAGCCGCTCCTCGGTCTCGGCGATCGCGCTCAGCGAGCAGTGCTCGTCGCGCTTGTGCGCCATGTTCGGGTCGCCCGGGCCGTAGTTGACCGCCGGGACACCGAGCGCGCTGAACCGGGCCACGTCGGTCCAGCCGAACTTGGCCCGGGCGGTGCCGCCGGTGGCGGCGAGGAAGGCCTTGGCGGCCGGCTGGTTGAGGCCGGGCAGCGCGCCCGGGGCGAAGTCGGTGACGGTGACCTCGAAGCCGTCGAAGACCTCGCGCACGTGCTTCTCGGCCTCGGCCTCGTCGCGGTCCGGCGCGAAACGGAAGTTGACCGTCACCACGCACTCGTCGGGGATCACGTTGCCGGCCACTCCGCCGTCGATCCGCACCGCGTTGAGGCCCTCGTGGTACTCCAGGCCGTCGATGTCGACCTTGCGCGCCCGGTACTCGGAGAGCCGGCGCAGCACCTCGCCGGCGTGGTGGATGGCGTTGTCGCCGAGCCAGCTGCGGGCCGAGTGGGCCCGGACGCCGGTGAGCCGGACCTGGGCGCGCAGGGTGCCCTGGCAGCCGCCCTCGACGACCGCCCCGCTGGGCTCCATGAGCACCGCGAAGTCGGCGGCCAGCCAGTCCGGGTGGGCCTGGGCGAGGTGGCCGAGGCCGTTGCGGTGGGCCTCCACCTCCTCGCAGTCGTAGAACACGAAGGTGAGGTCCCGGTTGGGCTCGGGCAGGGTGGCCGCGAGCCGGAGCTGGACGGCGACGCCGGACTTCATGTCCGAGGTGCCGCAGCCGTGGAGCAGGTCGCCCTCGACCCAGGACGGCAGGTTGTCGGCGATCGGCACGGTGTCGATGTGGCCGGCGAGCAGGACGCGTTCGGCGCGGCCGAGGTCCGTCCGGGCGACGACGTTGTTGCCGTAGCGGTCGACGGTCAGGTGCGGGAGGGCCCGCAGGGCCTCCTCCACGGCGTCGGCGAGCGCCTGCTCGTCGCCGCTGACGGAGGGGAAGTCGACCAGCTGGGCGGTCAGCGCGCCGCCGTCGAGGGTGAGGTCAAGGGGCGTCTTCGAGCTGCTCATGGTCGTCCAGCGTAGTCCCGTCCGGGGGCGCGGACGGATCCCGCACCGCTCCCGGCCCGCTCCTGACCGGCGCCCCGCCCGCTCCCGGACGGGTCCGGGCCGTGGCCGGGCCGTGACGCCTTCGGTGCGGTCCGGGGGCAACCGTCCGCCGCCGCACACCCGTCCGAGTGGGTACGGTGTCGGTTCGGAGTGCTCGGTGGAGAGGGGCGGCGGTGGCCAGGCGGAAGAGCGGCGGCGAGGACGGGGACGCGGCGCCGCCGCGGCGCCGGAGGCCGGTGCGCGCGGTGCTGATCGTCCTGCTGGTGCTGACCGTGGTCGCGGTGGGCCTCTACTGGCTGCGCGACCAGAAGCTGCTGACCCCCGAGGGCTGCTCGGTGAAGACCCCGGCCGGCGAGGGGACGCTGGAGGTCCCGCAGGCCGCCAACGCCGCCACCATCGCCGCCGTCGCGCACGCCCGCGGCCTGCCGGACCGGGCGGTGACCATCTCGCTGGCCACCGCCATGCAGGAGTCCAAGATCCGCAACCTGGCCGGCGGCGACCGGGACTCGGTGGGCCTGTTCCAGCAGCGGCCCTCGCAGGGCTGGGGCACCGTCCAGCAGATCATGGACCCGGTCTACGCGACCAACAAGTTCCTGGACGGCCTGGTGAAGGTGCCCGGCTACACCCGGCTGCCGCTGACCGACGCGGCCCAGCAGGTGCAGAAGAGCGGGTACCCGCAGGCCTACGCCAAGCACGAGACCAAGGCCACCCTGCTGGCCTCGGCCCTGACCGGCCGGGAGGCGGCCTCGCTGAACTGCGTGGTGCACGACTTCGCCGCCGCGGACACCGACGAGGAGCAGTTCCCGCCGGCCCCGGCCGGGGCCGCGCCGACCTCCGACGCGACGGCGGCCGCCCGCCCGGACCGGGCGCAGGTGCTGAGCGACCGGGTGCGCCGCGAGTTCGGCCGGACGGTGACCCCGGCGGCCGGCTACACCTCCACGGTGAAGGGCGCCGAGAACGCCGTCTCGCTGACCCCGGACCCGACCGCGTCCACCGACTCCGGGCCGGAGGCCGAACGGCAGAACGGCTGGGCGGTGGCGCACTGGGCGGTCACGCAGGCGCAGCGGCTGGGTATCGAGACGGTCGCCTACGACGGCCGGATCTGGCGGAAGGCGAAGTCCGAGGACGGCTGGAAGCCGCAGTCGACCGGGACGTCGACCAAGCTGGTGCTGGTCTCGCTGGCGGCTCCCGCGAAGGGCTGAGACCGGGGCCTGCGGGCCGCTGACGCACTGGTGTCCGGGTTGCCGCCGTACGAGTGATTCGCGTCAACGCAGGTGGACGGACGGTCCGCCGGGCCGGACGGGGTGCAGAACCGTCACTCCCCTTGGCCCGCCGTGCGCCCGCGGCTCCGGCCCGGCCCCGGGAGCGGCTCCTCGCGCGGTCATACCGTCGGATGGTCGGTACGACGTTTTCCTTGCACCGGCCGAAACCTTCTGGCTTCTCAAGCGGTAACACCGTCGTCCGCCCGGCGGACGGAACGGACCCAGACCCCTTTCGAGGAGCCCCATGTCTCACCCCCTCACGCGCCGGATCGCCCAGGCCGCACTGCTCGTGGCGGCCGGCGCGACCCCGCTGGTCGCGGCCGGCTCCGCGTCCGCCGCGGACGCCCTGCTGCCGAAGAGCGACCTGGCCGCCCCACTGGGCCAGCTGACCAACACCGACACGGGTTCCACCCTGCAGCACACCACCCACGAGCTGGGCCAGGCCGCCGGGACCACCGGCGCCGCGACCGTCGCCGCGGGTGTGCCCGCCACCGCGGACGCCACCGGCAACATCGTCGCCCAGCAGCTCCCGGAGGCGAACGAGAAGGCCAGCTCGCTGACCGCCCCGGTGGACCAGACCGCCGCCACCACCGGCCAGCTGTCGGGTGTCACCCCGAAGGTCGCCAAGACCCTGGCCGGCAAGCTCGGCGAGGCCGTCACCGGCCACGCCGCCGGCCCGCAGCGCAGCGCGCAGAGCGGCGCGAACCCGGTCGGCGGGCTCTCCCAGGCCGGTGCGGTCGCCAACGCCGTCCCGGGCGCGGGCGGGCTGACCCAGGCCGTCCCCAGCACCAACGCCGTCACCGACGCGCTGCCGCTCGGCGCCGTCGGCCGCGCCGTCCCCGGCGGCCTGACCTCCGGTCTGCCCGGCGCCGACGTGCTCGGCCTGGCCGAGCACGGTTCGGCCAACCGCCTGGGCGGCGCCGACCTCGGCCCGAACAGCCCGCTGAACGGCCTCGGCGGCCTCACCGGCGCGCTCGGCCCGATCGGCGGCCTGCTGGGCGGCGTCAACGGCGGCGGCCTCGGTCTCTAGTCCGGCCCCGGCGCGTTCCCCCCGCCGCTCGCGTGCCCCCCGGGGTCGGCGGCACCCCGGTACGACGACGGCGAAGGGGCCGGTGTTCCTCCTCGGAACACCGGCCCCTTCGGCCTTCCCGCCGGTCAGCGCGCCGCGTTCAGCCGCTCCACCGCCGCCGCGACCCGCTCGTCGGTCGCGGTGAACGCCACCCGGACGAACCGGTCGCCGGCCGGACCGTAGAAGTCGCCGGGCGCCACCAGGACGCCCAGTGCGGCGAGCTCGGCGACGGTCTCCCAGCACGGCCGGTCCTGGGTCGCCCACAGGTAGAGGCTCGCCTCCGAGTGCTCGATCCGGAAGCCGTACGCCTCCAGCGCCGCCCGCAGCGCCGCCCGCCGGGCCGCGTAGCGCTCCCGCTGCTCGGCCACGTGCGCGTCGTCGCCGAGCGCGGCCACCGTCGCGGCCTGCACCGGGGCCGGCACGATCATGCCGCCGTGCTTGCGCACCTCCAGCAGCTCCCTGACCACCACCGGGTCGCCCGCCACGAAGGAGGCGCGGTAGCCGGCCAGGTTGGAGCGCTTGGACAGCGAGTGCACCGCGAGCAGGCCCTCGTGGCCCTCCCCGCAGACGTCCGGGCGCAGCACCGAGACCGGCTCCGCCTCCCAGCCGAGTTCGAAGTAGCACTCGTCGCTGACCAGCAGCGCCCGGTGCTCGCGCGCCCACGCCACCGTGCGGCGCAGCTCCTCGGCACCGAGCACCCGCCCGGTCGGGTTGGACGGCGAGTTGACCCACAGCAGGCGCACCCGGGAGCCGTCCAGCTCGTCCACCGAGTCGTACTCGACCGGCTCGGCACCGCACAGCCGGGCGCCCACCTCGTACGTCGGGTAGGCCAGCCGCGGGTAGGCGACCTGGTCGCCGGGGCCGAGGCCGAGCTGGGTCGGCAGCCAGGCCACCAGCTCCTTGGAGCCGACGGTCGGCAGAACGGCCTCCGGTCCGATCTCCGCGCCGAGCCGGCGCCGCAGCCAGCCGGCGACGGCCCCGCGCAGCTCCGCCGGGCCCCACACGGTCGGATAGCCGGGGGTGTCCGTGGCGGCGGCGAGCGCCTTCTGGATCACCTCCGGGACCGGGTCCACCGGGGTGCCCACGGAGAAGTCGCAGAGCCCGCCCGGGTGGGCGAGCGCGGTGGCCTTGTAGGGCTCCAGCTTGTCCCAGGGGAACACCGGCAGGAGGTCGGAAACGCGGCGCGCCGCCCCCGGGTGGCCCGGGAACGGCGCGAGCGTGCTGTTCTTGGTAGTCACAGCTGAATTGCCACCGATCCGGTCAGTGGTCGGCGTTCTGCGGCGGCAGAGCGGCGATGAACGGGTGGTCGCGCTCGATCAGGCCGAGCTTCGAGGCACCGCCGGGCGAACCGAGGTCGTCGAAGAACTCGACGTTCGCCTTGTAGTAGTCCTTCCACTCCTCCGGAGTGTCGTCCTCGTAGAAGATCGCCTCGACCGGGCAGACCGGCTCGCAAGCGCCACAGTCGACACACTCATCCGGGTGGATGTAGAGCGATCGCTCGCCCTCGTAGATGCAGTCAACCGGGCACTCTTCGATGCAGGCCTTGTCCTTGACGTCGACACAAGGCTGCGCGATGACGTAGGTCACGCTGTCGTTCCTCCTCGGAAGGGCTCGGAGGCCCATTCTGTTTTCTCGCGTGCGCGGGTGAGCGCGGTGTCGTCGATGCCCGCCCCTAGTATCGCGGGTCGGAGACCGCAAATGCACAGGAGGTGCCCAGATGGCCGTCGAAGGGCCGGTTCAGGACCGTCCGGAGGTCCGGATGGATCGTTCCGACGTGGGCCGGAGGGTCTCCGTACGACGGCTGACCGGCTTCGCCGACAACAACCGGCCAGTCTTCCGCGACGTGATCGGCGTGCTGGTCTCCTGGGACGACGAGGGCCTGACGGTGGTGCCGCGGACCGGCGGACCGGTCTCCTTCGACGAGCGGCTGCTGGTCGCGGGCAAGACGGTGCCGCTCTTCCCCGCCCGGCGCGCGCCGCTGCCGCCGGTCGACCCGGTCGGGCTCCGGCGGACCGCCGCCCGCGGCTGGCCGGCCGTCGAGCAGGAGCAGCTGGGCGAATGGACCCTGCGGGCCTCGGCCGGCTTCACCCGGCGGGCCAACTCCGCCCTGGCACTCGGCGATCCCGGCCTGCCGCTCGACCGGGCACTGGCGGCCGTCCGCACCTGGTACGCGGCGCGCGGGCTGCCGGCCCTGCTGGAGGTCAGCGCCCCGGGCTCGCCGGAGGGCCTGCGGGAGGAGCTGGAGCGCCGGGGGGCCACCTGGGCGGCGCGCACCCTGGTCCGGGTCGCGCCGCTGGCCGGACTCGCCCGCAGCGGCGCGCCCGCCGCCCTCGACCGGGTGCGGCTCTCCCGGACCGCCGACGCGGCCCGGCTGTCGCTGTACCGGCGGGCGGGCGGCGGCCCGGCGGAGGAGGAGGCCGCCCTGCGGGTGGTCAACGGCGGGCCGTCGGTCTGGTTCGCCGACGTGCCGGGCACCGGTCCCGACCGGACGCCGCAGGCCGTCGGACGCTGCGTCGTCGACGGGCCGTGGGCCGGCTTCGGCGCGGTCGAGGTCGCCCCGCACGCGCGCCGGGCCGGACTGGCCACCGCGGTCATGGCGGTGCTCGCGGCACGGGCCGCCGAGGAGGGCGCGACCGGCGGGTACCTGCAGGTCGGGGCGGAGAACTCCGGGGCGATCGCGCTCTATGACGAGCTGGGCTTCACGACCAGTCACACTTACCAGTACGCACTCCTGCCGCAGGGGTAGGAGTCCCGGCCGCTCCCCCGCGCGTCCCGTCCTCCCCGCCCGTCCGTACGAAAGCCGCCGCCACCGCCGTGACCGAGCAGAGCAGAGCACGCTTCCGGACCGAGGCCAGGGCCGAGCACCCCGATCCGGTGCTGCTCTGTCTGCTCGCGGCCGCCGAACACACCCCCGCCCCCGACCCCTCCGACCCGGACGGCCTCGACGGACCGCCCGCGCTCGACGCCCTGCTCGCCGCCTGCGAGGCGGCGCTGGAACGGCACGCGGCCGCGGTGCGGCGCGCCGTCGCCGAACGCGCCCCGGCCGGACCGGAGGAGACCGCGGCCCTGCTGGCCGCCGTGCTCGGCGGCCGAGAGCGCTTCCACGGGCGGAAGTCCGACTACCGGCGGCTGGAGTCCTCGCTGCTGCCGGAGGTGCTGCGGCGCCGCCGCGGACTGCCGATCATGCTGTCGCTGGTCTGGTGGGCGGTCGCCCGCCGGGCCGGGATCACGGTGCACGGGATCGCCCTGCCCGGCCACTTCGTGGTCGCGGTCGGCGGGCCCGCGGGCGGCGAGGACTACGTGCTTGCCGACCCCTTCCACGGCGGCCGGCTGCTCGACCTCGACGGGGTGGCCGAGCTGGTGCGCGCCGCCGGGCACGAGTTCACGCCCGAACTGCTCACCCCCGCACAGCCGCTGGACACCGTGCTGCGGGTGCTCGGCAACATCCGCGGCTGGGCCGCCGACCGGCCCGAGCACGCCCGCACCCAGCTCTGGGCCACCGAACTCGCGCTGCTGCTGCCCCGCCACCCCGCCCAGCTGCGGCTCGAACGCGCCGAACTGCTGGTGCGCACCGGCGACTTCCTGGGCGGGGCCGGGGAGATGGACGAGTACGCCGCGATCCTGGACGCCTTCGACCCCGACTCCGCCGCCAAGGTCCGGCAGGAGGCCCGCGCCGCCCGGCACCGGCTCAACTGAGCCGGTGCCGGGCGGCGACCGGCCGGTCGGCTCAGAGCCAGCCCTTCTCGCGGGCGATCCGGACCGCCTCGGCGCGGTTGCGGGCCTCGGTCTTCTGGATCGCCATCGACAGGTAGTTGCGCACCGTGCCCTCGGACAGGTGCAGCCGCCGGGCGATGTCCGTGTTCACCGCGCCGTCCGCCGCGGCCGCCAGCACGTCCCGCTCGCGGGCGGTCAGCGGGTTCGCCCCCTCCGCGAGCGCCGCCGCGGCCAGGACCGGGTCGATCACCCGCTCGCCGCGCAGCACCCGGCGGATGGCCTCGGCCAGCTCGGCGGCGGGCGCGTCCTTCACCAGGAAGGCGTCCGCGCCGGACTCCATCGCCCGCCGCAGGTAGCCGGGGCGGCCGAAGGTCGTCGCGATCACCACCCTGGTCTGCGGCCGCCGCTGCCGCAGCAGTGCGGCGGCCTCGATCCCGGTCATTCCCGGCATCTCGATGTCCAGCACCGCCACCTGCACGTCGTGCGCGACCGCGGCGTCCACCACCTCGTCCCCGCGCCCGACCTGGGCGACGACGTCGATGTCCCCCTCCAGCCCGAGCAGCGCGGCCAGCGCCTCCCGGACCATCCCCTGGTCCTCCGCCAACAGCACCCGCACGGTGGGCCGGTCGCCCTGATTGTCACTCATGCCGCCCGACCCTACGGCGTCCCCGCCCCGGCGGGGGGCGGAGGTCAGCGGGGGTGGCCGGGAGGCGCGGTCCGGGTGCCGCCGGGGGCCGCCCCCGGGGCCGGGCCGGCCGCCTCGGTGAACGCGGCGCACAGCAGCAGGGAGAGGAACAGGACCACGAGGACCGCCAGGACCGGCTTCGGCATGCCTGCCATGCTGCCCGCCGCCGGCGGCGGGCGCCCGTGCGCCGACGCACCCGGGGGACGGGGTACGGCCGCCCGGACCAGTCGGCTACGGGGCGGCGACGGAGGTCGTCCGCAGCGGCACCAGGGCCCGCAGCCGGAAGCCCCGGCCCCGCTCGCCCGGACCGGTCTCCAGCCGGCCGCCGACCAGGGCGAGCCGCTCCTCCAGCCCGGAGAGGCCGTTGCCGGGCTGGGACTTGCCGGGGCCGCGCCCGTCGTCGGTGACCTCCAGGACGGCGTAGCGCTCGCCGTCCCCCTCCCATGCCTCGTCGGACCGCACGGTGCAGACGGTGGCGCCCTCACCGTGCCGGACGATGTTGGTGACCGCCTCGCGCAGCGCCCAGGCGAGCGCGCCGGCCTCCTCGGCGGCCAGCCCCGGCCAGGCGTCGAGCAGTTCCGGCGCGGTCTCCAGGGTGACCTGGGCGGCGGCCAGCGCGGTGCGGGCGGCGGCCAGCTCGACCGGCAGGGTGGGCCGACGGAAGCCGGTGACCGCCTCCCGGACGTCGATCAGCGACTGCCGGGCGACGTTCTCGATGTCGGCGACCTGCGCCCGCGCCGCCTCGTCCTTGCCGGCGTCCATGAACCGCCCGGCCAGCTCGCTCTTCAGGGTGATCAGCGACAGCGAGTGCCCGAGCAGGTCGTGCAGGTCGCGGGCGAGCCGCAGCCGCTCCTCGGAGGCGGCCAGGTGCGCGACGGCGGCCCTCGCCTCGCGCAGCTCCTTCATGGTGCCGACCAGACGTTGCAGGCCGCTCATCGCGGCGCCCGCGAGGAACGCGCTGAGCGTGAAGGTCCACACGTTGTCCATGTCGGCGTGGGCCAGCACGCCGACCCCGGCGGTGAGCACCGCCATCGCGAGCAGCGCGCGCAGGGCGTGGCGGGCCGGGCTGATGATCGCGACGCACACCGAGGCGTAGATGAACAGGGACAGGAAGGCGGTGCCGAGCACGAAGGTGGACGCCACGGCGAGCGCCACCATCGTCGCGACGATCACCCGGCAGGTCCGCGGCCGCATCCCGGGCATCGAGCGGAGGACGACCAGCAGGACGTAGCCGACGACGAAGACCGCCAGGCAGATCCAGCCGAGCACCCGGGCACCGGCGCTGTGACCGCCGTTCAGCAGGTCGCCCACCGGGTAGGCGAGGTAGATCATCCATAGCAGCATCCAGGCGACCTTCACCAGCAGCTGCCGTCCGGTCTCCACCGAGGCGCCGGGGACGTTCATGAACGACGAGCGCGCCGGCCCCGCCTCCGGCTGTTCGTCGGTGCGGTGGGTCCGGCGCGGCTCGATCATGTCGGTCATCATGCCTGGCGGGTGTCGCGTCGGTACAGGGCCGCCGCGGCGGCGACGAACACCACCAGGAAGGCCGCCAGCCCGGCGACGGCGACGGTGTCCAGGGAGTGTCCGGGCCGGGTGAAGCCGGCCAGCCGGTTGTACAGGTACACCGGGTCGAACCGGGCGAAGGACTCCAGCGAGCCGCTCACCGGGAACCACGTCCCGCCGAACAGGGCCATCGCCATGTAGGCGATCATGACGATGCTCTGCACCGAGTCCGGCGCCGCCGCGTACCCGAGCGCCACCCCGAGTGCCGCGAAGACGAAGCTGCCCAGCCACAGGGCGACCACCAGACCGGCCCACTGCCCGGCCGTCAGCGAGACGCCCTGGCTCGCGCCGACCGCGAAGACCACCAGGATCGCGGGCAGGGTGGTCACCGCGGCGGCGGCGATCTTGCCGACGGTGTACGCCCGCCCGGGCAGCGCGGTCAGCCGCAGCTGGCGCACCCAGCCGCTCTTGCGCTCCAGCGAGATCCGCTGCGCGCTGCCGGTCAGCACCGCGCCGACCGCCCCGAAGGTGGCCATCGAGACCATGAAGTAGGTCTTCACCGGGAGGCCGCCGGCCAGCTCGTCCCCGCTGTAGGCGTGGATGAAGAAGAAGTACATCAGCGCCGGGTAGGCGATCGTGAAGAGCAGGTAGCGCCGGTTGCGGAAGGTCCGCAGGATCTCCAGCCGGATCAGGGTGGTCATCGCGCACGCTCCAGCACGTTCTCGGCGGACCCGGCGGTCCCGGTGGACTCGGTGGCCCCGGCGGCGTCCTGCTCGCCGGTGATGGTCAGGAAGGCCTGCTCCAGACCCAGTCCGGTGACCTCCAGACCGCGCGGGTACAGGCCCGCCCGGTAGACGGCGGCGACGGCCGCGTCCGCGTCGGCGGTGCGGATCCGCACCGTCCGCACGCCCGGGACGCGGGCCGTGACCTCCAGTCCCTGCGTGCCGGGCAGCCGGCGCAGCGGTGCCTCGTCGAACGGGCCGTCCGCCTCGTGCAGCTCGAAGGTGATCCGGCGGGCACCGGCCCGGGCCTTGATCTCGGCCGAGCTGCCGTCGGCGATCAGCCGGCCCCGGTGCAGGACGAGGACGCGGTCGGCGATCGAGTCGGCCTCCTCCAGGTAGTGGGTGGCGAACAGCACCGTGCGGCCGGCGTCGGCCTGGGCCCGCATGCTCGCCCAGAAGGACTGCCGGACCGAGACGTCCATACCGGTGGTGGGCTCGTCCAGCACGATCAGGTCGTTGGCCCCGGCGATGGCGAGGGCGAACCGGACCCGCTGCTCCTGGCCGCCGGAGAGCTTGTCGACCCGGCGCTCGGCGAGCTCGGTGACACCCGCGTCCTCGAGCACCTCGGCGACGGACCGGCCGCGCGGGTGGACCTCGCAGGCGAGCCGCACCAGTTCGCGGACCTTGACGTCGGTCATCAGGCCGCCGCTCTGCAGCATCGCGCCGACCCGGCCGGCCTCGATCGCGGCCCGCGGGGTGCCGCCGAACAGGGTGACGCTGCCCCGGTCGGGCTCGCGCAGGCCGAGCAGCAGGTCCAGGCTGCTGGACTTGCCGGCGCCGTTCGGGCCGAGCAGGGCGACGGTCTCGCCCGGCCGCAGCACCAGGTCCAGGCCGTCCACCGCCCGTACCCGTCCGTAGTTCTTGCCGACGCCCCTGAAGGCGGCGACCTCTCCCGTGTCCATCGTCCCGGTCCTCTCCCCTGCGGCTGGTGTCCTTCGCACCACCTCAGAGTCCCGCGCGACCGGGGTCCGGCGGCAGTAACCGCCGTCGTGCGTTCGGCATGACGGATGTCATGCCGAACGCACGGAGCGGGCGGCGGCCGAGGGGTTGTCGGTGGCCGGGGCTACGGTGTGGCCACGTCGAGGCCGGACAGATCGACCCCGTGCGGGTACACGCGGCCCAGGGGGAGCGGGATGGGTACGCCCCGGCACCGCTCGTCCGCGGGCCCGGGCACCCTGCTCCGGCTCCGCTCCCCCTCCCTCGTCCCCCACCGGACCGGCGGCCTGACTCAGCCGCCGAGCGACTTCTTCACGAAGTCGACCTGGAGCAGCAGCAGGTTCTCCGCGACCTCCTCCTGCGGCGTCATGTGGGTGACGCCCGACAGCGGCAGCACGGTGTGCGGGCGACCGGCGGCGAGCAGCGCCGAGGAGAGCCGCAGGGTGTGCGCGGCCACCACGTTGTCGTCGGCGAGGCCGTGGATGATCATCAGCGGCCGCTCCAGGCCCGCCGCGTAGCCGGTCAGCGAATTGGCCTCGTACACCTCGGGCCGCTCGTCCGGGTGGCCCAGGTAGCGCTCGGTGTAGTGGGTGTCGTAGAGCCGCCAGTCGGTGACGGGCGCGCCCGCGACCGCCGCGTGGAACACGTCCGGGCGGCGCAGCACGGCGAGCGCGGCCAGGTAGCCGCCGTACGACCAGCCGCGGATCGCGACCCGGTCGAGGTCCAGCGGGAACTCCGCGGCGAGCGCCCGCAGCGCGTCCACCTGATCGTCCAGGGTCGCCCCCGCGAAGTCGAAGGCGATCGACTTCTCCCAGGCCGGGCCGCGTCCGGGGGTGCCCCGGCCGTCGGCGACGACGACCGCGAAGCCCTGGTCGGCGAACCACTGGGAGTTCAGGTGCGGGTTGTGCGCCTGGACGACGCGCTGGCCGTGCGGGCCGCCGTACGGGTCCATCAGGACGGGCAGCAGGCCGTCCCGCTCCCGGTCGTAGCCGGTGGGCAGGAAGACCGCGGCCGGGATCCGGCGCTCGCCCGCGAAGCGGAACACCGGCCTGGCCGTGATCACCGGGGTCTCCGCGTAGGAGGCGACGGTGGCGATGTCGTCGACCGCGACGCCCTCGGGCAGGTCCCGGGAGACCCGCACCAGGGTGCCGGGCAGATCGGGCTCGGCGGTGGCCCGCACCGTGATGCCCGCCGCGTGCACGGCGGTGGTGACGGAGGTGAACGGGCGACCGTTGGCGGCCTCCCAGGAGAGCCGCTTGCCGTCGTGGCCGATCCGGCCGACGGCGACCCAGCCGGGCTCGGGGTCGGTCTCGGCGGCGCCGCCGGAAGCGGTGAAGAGGACCTCATCGGCGGTGACCGCGAGCACCGAGCGCAGGTGCAGGTCGGGGCCGGTGACGGTGTTCCCGCCGATCACCAGGGCGCGGGCGCCCGACTCGTCGGAGATCCGGACCAGCTTGCCGTCCGGGGTCCAGGCCGGGACGCCCGGGAACAGCTCCAGCCAGATGTCGTCCCGCTCCTCGTGCAGCGGCTCGGTGGCGCCGGTGGCGGTGTCCAGACCGAGGATCCGCTGCACCCGCTGGTCGCGGGACTGGACCAGCAGCAGCGGCACGCCGCCCCGGGACCAGTGCACCCGGGCCAGGTAGGGGAAGGCCGCGCGGTCCCAGACCACCTCGGTGCGGCTGCCGTCCAGGCCGAGCAGCCAGAGGCCGACCTCGGCGTCCGGGGTGCCGGCGGCCGGGTAGGCGACCTCGGCCGGCTCGCGGTCCGGGTTGGCCGGGTCGGCGATCCACCAGCGGCGCACCGGGGTGTCGTCGGCCCGCTCGACCAGCAGCAGGTCGCTGTCGGGGGACCACCAGTGGCCCCGGTCGCGGTCCATCTCCTCCTGGGCGATGAACTCGGCCTGGCCCCAGGTCACGTTCGGGCCCTCGGGCGAGGCGAGGGCGCGGTCGCCGGTGCCGTCGGTACGGGTGAGCCGCAGCTCGCCGGCCGTATTGGCGTAGGCGACGTGGACGCCGTCCGGGGAGAGCCGCGGGTCGACCAGCGGGCCTTCGGCGGGCAGCTCGGTGGCGGTGCCGGCGACCAGGTCGGCGACGAACAGCCGGCCGGAGAGGGCGAAGGCGGCGAGCCGGCCCGCGCCGTCCAGGGCGTAGCCGACGATGCCGGCCGAGCCCTCGCGGCTGCGCTCGCGGCGGGCCTTCTCCGCCGGGGAGAGGTCCTCCTCGCCACCGCCGAGCAGGACGGCCGGGTCGGCGGCGATCCGCTCCTCGCCGGTGGCGGTGTCGAGGGTCCAGAGCAGGTTGGCGCGGTCGCCGCCGGAGGGCGAGCGCAGGAAGACGACCCGGGAGCCGTCGGGTGCGACGGAGAACGACCGGGGAGCGCCGACGGTGTAGCGCAGGGTGCGCGCGTACTGCCTCGGGAAGGTGTCCGCTGGGGTGTGGGTGGTCATGGCACCAGACCCTATGACGCCGCCGCACCGGTGGTGATCACTCGTTCGGAGCATCGTGCGCAAGTACGCCCGGACGGGGGTCGCACCCCCTCCGACCGGCCCATGCGCCCCTTGCGTGCGACTGTGCCCCGGGGTGCGCGGCCTCACTCAACGTAATGCCCGCCTCACTGATCGGGTATGACTGGTCCACGAGTGATCGTCAGGCTCCGTCCCGGGCCCCGGTCGCCCGACCGCAAGTCCCGCACGGTACGACCGCCGCCCCTCCCCGGGAGGAGCGGCGCACCCGGAAGGGGTGTGAGCCATGGCCCTGTCCATCTCCGCAGCCATGCTGATGCTGGTCATCGTGGTGGTGCTGATCCGCCGCTCCGGCCTGAAGCTCGCGCACGCGATCGTCTGCGCGCTGCTCGGCTTCTACCTGGCGTCCAGCTCCATCGCCCCCTCGATCAGCCAGGTCACCAGCAACCTCGCCGGAATGATCAACGGCCTGAAGCTCTGACCCCCGCCGTACGGTCGTTAGGCTTCGCCCCATGACCGCGACTACCGGACGCCGCCTGCTCCTGGTGCACGCGCACCCCGACGACGAGTCGATCAACAACGGCGCCACGATGGCGCGGTACGCCGCCGAGGGCGCCCGGGTCACCCTGGTGACCTGCACCCTCGGCGAGGGCGGCGAGGTGATCCCGCCCGAGCTGGCCCGGCTGACGGCCGACCGGGAGGACGCCCTCGGCGCCCACCGGATCGGCGAGCTGACGCGGGCGATGGCCGAACTCGGGGTCACCGACTTCCGCTTCCTCGGCGGCCCGGGGCGCTACCGCGACTCCGGGATGATGGGCGTGCCCGACAACGACGTGCCCGGCTGCTTCTGGCAGGCCGACGTGGACGAGGCGGCCGACCGGCTGGCCGCGGTGGTCCGGGAGGTGCGCCCGCAGGTACTGGTCACCTACGACGAGGACGGCGGCTACGGGCACCCCGACCACATCCAGGCGCACCGGGTCGCGATGCGCGCGCACGAGCTGGCCGCCGACCCCGCCCACCGGCCCGACCTCGGCCCGGCCTGGCGGATCGCCAAGGTCTACTGGAACCGGGTGCCCAGGTCGGTGATCGAGCGGGGCCTCGCCGAGACCGCCGCGAAGGCGCCGTTCCCGGGCGTGGCGCAGGCCGCCGACGTCCCCGGCGTGGTGGCCGACGAGCTGGTCACCACCGTGGTGGACGGCACCGCGTACGCCGACCGCAAGGCCGCCGCGATGGCCGCGCACGCGACCCAGATCACCGTGGACGGCACCTTCTTCGCGCTCTCCAACGATCTCGGCCAGCCGCTGCTCGCCACCGAGTACTACCAGTTGGTGCGCGGCCGGGCCGGGTCGCGACTGCCGGAGGAGGACCTCTTCGCCGGTTCCGACGCCGACGCCACCACGGGCGGCCCCGGCCCCGAAGCCCCCACCGCGACCCCCGAGGAGCCCGCCCGATGACCGCGACCGACGCCCGGCCCGCGCGCCGTTCGATCCCGGCGGCGCTGCTCGGCAGCCGGGACGAGCGGCTGAAGGAGTCCCAGCCCCCGCGCGTCGCACGGATCGCGGCTTATGTCCTGTTCTTCCTGCTGGGCATCGCGGTGTCGATCTGCGGAGCATTTGTGCAGGCCTTGTGGCCGCCCGTGGGAGTCCTGCTGGCACTCGCCGCCACCGCCGCCACCTTCTACGGCGGCCTGCGGGTGACCGGCACCCGGCTCGGCGCGGGGGTCCCGGCGGCCGGCTGGTTCCTGGCCCTGCTGCTGGTGATGGTGCCCCGCCCGGAGGGGGACAACGTGCTCTGGACCAATGCCACGTCGCTCTGCTGGCTGTTCGTCGGCTCGATCCTCGGCGTGATCTGCGCCACCCTGCCGACCCGCGCCGGCTGGTTCCCCGGCGTTCCGGGGCCGCCGCGCCGCCCCTGAGCGGATCCGCGTACGGTGGCCGGTACGACGGGCAGTCAATACCGTCCGGTCGTACTCTCATACCGGAGGAACCGGACGTATCGGGATCTGTCCGAACCGGTTCACCGGCCGGTTCTTCCCAGTATGGTGGTGCCGCAGAACGCCGTACCCGACGCCGCCCGCCTGGTCCGGCGCCGACAACCGCGGTCGCGCCGCACGGCCCGGCCCGCGAACCCGGAGCAGAGCAGCATTGAGCAGCCGCGAATCTGACAACGCCCACCCGACGCCTCGGCGCACGGGACCGGACGCCTACCCGTCGGGCACCCCGCCCTACGGCACACCGGGGTTCCCCGGCGGCGACCGCGCGGGTGCCGGCGCCGCCGCCAAGGGCTCGGCTCCGGAGGCCGAGGACGAGAGCCCGAAGACCGAGACCACCCTCACCACCCGCGTCCGGATCAACATCCCCGGCTCGCGCCCGATCCCGCCGGTGGTGGTGCGCAGCACGGTCAAGAACGAGGACGGCACCGGCGAGGAGGCCCCCGCGCCCGCCGCCGACCCGGCCGGCCCCCGCCACCGGTCCGCCGCGCCCGCCTCCCCGGTGCTCGGTGTGATGGACGGCGGCGGCCGCTCCACCCCGCCGGACCTGCCGCCGGAGTGGCAGATCCCGCCGGCCACCTCCGAGGCCGAGTCCACCGGTGCCTGGTTCCGCCCCCGGCAGAAGAAGGCCGCTCCCGGCGAGGGTGCCGCCCCGGCCACGGTGCCGGCCGGCGCTCCCGCCGCCGCCGCGGCGGCCCCGGCCGCGGCGCCCGCCGGGGCCCAGCGCGGCACCGCCCGGCCGAACGGCGCCCGTCCCGAGGGCGGCCGCCCGCAGACCGAGCGCCCCGCCGCGGCCCGTGCCAACGGCCGCCCGGTGCCCGCCCAGGCCCAGGCGCAGGCCCCCGGTCCGCGCCCGACCGGCGCGCCCGCCTCGCCGTACGGCGCCGGCGGCGAGCTGCCCGCCGACGAGGCCGGCGTCTACGCGGACGCCCCGGCCGACCCGTTCGCGCCCGGTGCCCCGGTCGACCCCTTCGGCACCGGCGGCCCGGTCGACCCGTTCGCGCCGGGCGCCCCGGCCGATCCCTTCGCCACCGGCGGCCCGGCCGACCCGTTCAGCCCCGGCCCCGAGCCGTTCAACCCCGGGGCCGACCCGTTCAACCCCGGCCCGGGCCTGCCCGGCGCTGCCGCGCAGGGCCGGGGCCGCCAGGCCCCCGCCGGGCCCGGCACCGCGGACCCCGAGGACACCTCGGTCGACGGTTTCGCCCCGGTCCGCGGCAACGCCCCGGCCGGCCCCATACCCGGGGCCCCCGCCGGACCGGCCGCTCCGGGCGGCGGCCCGCAGCCCGGCCTGTTCGCCTCCGCCCCGGCCGGCGCCGACCCGTTCGCCGCCCAGCGCCCGCCGGCCGCCGGCCCGCAGGGCGCCCCGGGCAGCCTGTTCCCCGGTGTCCCCGACGCCATGGGGGCGCCCGCCGGCCCGCACCCCGGAGCCCCCCGGGCCCACCCGCACCCCGGCGGCGCGGACTCCGCACCGCCCGCCGCACCGGCGGCGGACGGCCCGTCCGCCCCGAAGCCCGCGCCGGCCGCCAAGCCCGCCGCGGCCGCCAAGCCCCGGCCGAGCGCCGCCAAGAAGCTGGTCAAGCTCACCACCTACGCGGTCGTCGGCGTGGCCTTCCTCGGCGCCGCCGCCTACGGCACCGGGCTGATGCTGAACCAGTCCGACATCCCCAAGGGCACCGTGGTGCTCGGCACGGACATCGGTGGCAGCAACCGCGACCAGGCCATCCACCAGCTCGACGAGAGCGTCGGCAAGGCCGGCCAGCAGCCGGTCAAGCTGAAGGTCGGCGAGCAGACCGTGGACCTCGACCCGACCGCCGCCGGGCTGGCCTTCGACACCACGGCCACCGTCGACCGGCTCACCCAGCACTCCTACAACCCGGTGGACGTCCTCAAGTCGCTCAAGGGCAGCGAGAAGGCCGTCCCGCCGGAGGTCAAGGTCGACCGGGCCAAGCTCAAGTCCGCGCTGGAGGCGCTGGCCGGGGGATCCGGCCAGGGGCTCCAGGAGGGCTACGTCAAGTTCGCCGAGAACGGCGACGCCGTCGTCGTCCCGGGCAAGGCCGGCCAGGCGGTGGACTCCGCCGCCGCCGTCGACCTGGTCGACACGGCCTACCGCGACCGCGCCGCGGGCAAGCCGGAGCAGCCCATCGCCCTCGCCGTCACGGCCGCCCAGCCGAAGACCTCCCCGCAGGCCCTCCAGGGCGCGGCGGACACCCTCGGCAAGTCGGTGACGAACGGCCAGATCCACATCACGGCCGGCGCCAAGAAGTTCGACTTCGGCCCGAAGACCGCCGCCGCGGCGCTCACCCTCGTGCCGGACGCCAACGGCAAGCTCGTGCCGAAGTGGGACCTCGACGCGCTGAACCGCCAGCTCGCCGGCGCCTTCGACAAGGTGAAGACGAAGAAGAACGGCCAGCTCGTCCCGATCACCCCGCAGGACGTCGCGGACCAGGTGACCGCGCTGTTCGAGAAGAGCGGCGACAAGGACCGGACCTTCAAGTTCCCGGTCTGATCGAACCGTTACCCGGGGGCGGGTCCGGATCCGGACCCGCCCCTCGACAACTCCGGTCCCCGGTCAGCAAGATGTGACGCCTATCGTCCGCCGCATCCGTCCCGGGAGAACCACCATGGGCCGCCCCCTGTACCACCGCACGGCCCTGCTCGCCGGTCTCACCGCCGTCTCGCTCTCGCTGACGCTGTGCTCCTGCGGTCCCGGCAACGGCTCCGGAGCCGACGCCCGGGCCCTCCCCAGCTCGCTCGAGACGCCCAAGCTCACCGCCGTCGACATCAATCCGCACGAACGCGCCGAGCTGCGCCAGGGCGGCACCCTGCGGGTCGCGGTGGCCCAGTACTCCACCCAGTGGTCGCCGGTCCAGACCGACGGCGGCGAGTCGTCCACCATCGCCGTCACCAAGCCGCTGCTGCCGACCTTCTTCCGCTCCGACGCGGCCGGCACCCAGACCCCCAACCCGGCCTACCTCCAGGACGCGCACAGCGAGCAGCGGGACGGCCGGCAGGTGGTGGTCTGGACGCTCAACCCGAAGGCCCACTGGTCCGACGGCGTCCCGATCACCTGGCGCGACATCGAGGCCAACTGGCGGGCGCTGAACGGCAAGGACCCGGCCTACCGGTCGGCCAGCAGCACCGGCTTCGAGCTGGTCTCGGCGGTCGAGCGCGGCAAGGACGACTTCCAGGCCGTGATGACCTTCGAGCGGCCGTTCTCCGAGTGGCAGTCGATGTTCAACGGGGCCGCCAACGCCCCGCTGCTGCCCGCGAGCCGGATCTCCACCCCCGAGCTCTTCAACACCTCCTACCTGGAGGCCATCCCGGTCACCGCGGGCCCGTTCAAGGTGGAGCGGATGGACCGGGCGGCACAGACCGTCACCCTGGTCGCCGACCCGGCCTGGTGGGGCGACAAGCCGCTGCTGGACCGGATCGTCTTCCGCGCGATGCTGCCCAACACGATGGCCGCCGCCTTCAACAAGGGCGAGATCGACCTGTTCAACAACGGCCCGGACGTGGCCGGTTACCAGCTGATCCGCAGCACCCCCGGGGCCGCCGTCCGCCGGGCCGGCGGGCCCGACTTCCGCCAGTTCACCCTGAACGGCCGCAGCCCGGCGCTCACCGATCCCTCCGTCCGCCAGGCCGTGTTCCAGGCGATCAACCGGGACGTCATCGCCCGCTCCGACCTGGCCGGGCTCGACTGGCCCACCGTCACCCTCAACAACCACCTGCTGGTGGCCAACCAGAACGCCTACCGGGACAACTCCCTCGGCCTCAGCCGCTACGACCCGGCCGAGGCCGTGCGCAAGCTCGACGCGGCCGGCTGGAAGCTCGACGGCGACGTCCGCCGCAAGGACGGCAAGGAGCTCAATCTGCGGCTGGTCATCCCCGCCGGGGTCACCCAGGCGCAGAACGAGGCCGCCGTCGCGACCGGCATGCTCAAGGAGGTCGGGGTGAAGGTCACCACGGTCACCGCCAACCCCAACGAGTACTTCGACAAGTACGTCAACCGGCGGGACTTCGACATCGCCGCCTACTCGCTGCTCGGCACGCCGTTCCCGGCCAGCGGCAACCGGGCCAACTTCGTCCAGAACGGCGGCACCAACCACTCCCAGTCCGGCAGCCCCTCCGTCGACGCCGCACTCGACCGGGCCTCCGCCGCGGGCGACGCGGCCGGCGCCTTCGAGGCCATCAACCAGGCCGACGCCGAACTGTGGAAGGTGGCCGGGGTGCTGCCGCTCTACCAGCGCCCGCAGCTGTACGGGAGCCGCGCCGACCTCGCCAACATCGGCGCCCAGGGCCTGTCCGACATCGTCTGGGAGAACGTCGGCTTCCAGAAGTGACGCCGGTCCGGCCACCGGAAGGGCCCCGGAGTCGCGTCGACTCCGGGGCCCCGGGGGCGGTGCCGGGCGCGGTCAGCCCGAACCGATCACGTCCCGCACCTCCGCGAAGTGGCAGGCCGACTCGTGCGCGGCCGGCCCGCGCAGCGTCGACGGCACCGCCAGCAGCGGGATCTCCGTCGAGCAGCGCTCCTCCGCCTTCCAGCAGCGGGTGCGGAAGCGGCAGCCGGACGGCGGATTGGCCGGCGAGGGAATGTCACCGCTGAGCAGGATCCGCTCGCGGTGCTCGCGCCCGGTCGGGTCCGGCACCGGCACCGCGGACAGCAGCGCCTGGGTGTACGGGTGGGTCGGGTGGGAGTAGATCTCCTCCTCCGTCCCGATCTCGACCATCTTGCCGAGGTACATCACACCGACCCGGTCGGAGATGTGCCGCACGATCGAGAGGTCGTGCGCGATGAACATGTACGACAGCTGGAACTCGTTCTGCAGCTGCTCCAGCAGGTTGATCACCTGGGCCTGGACCGAGACGTCCAGCGCCGAGACCGGCTCGTCGCAGATGATCAGCTCCGGCTTGAGCGCCAGGCCCCGGGCGATGCCGATGCGCTGGCGCTGACCGCCGGAGAACTGGTGCGGGTACCGGTTGATGTACTCCGGGTTCAGACCCACCACGTCCAGCAGGTCCTGCACCGCCCGGCGGCGGTCGCCCTTGGGCGCCACCTCGGGGTGGATCTCGAACGGCTCGCCGATGATGTCGCCGACCGTCATGCGCGGGTTCAGCGAGGTGTACGGGTCCTGGAACACCATCTGGATGTTCCGGCGCACCGCCTTCAGGCCGGCCCCGGTGAGCCGGGTGATGTCCTCGCCCTTGAACAGCACCTGGCCCGACGTCGCCTTCTCCAGGTTCATCAGCACCTTGGCCAGCGTGGACTTGCCGCAGCCGGACTCGCCGACGATGCCCAGCGTCTCGCCCTTGACCAGCGAGAAGGAGACGCCGTCCACCGCCCGCACCGCGCCGACCTGCTTCTTGAGGACGATGCCCTGGGTCAGCGGGTAGTGCTTGACCAGGTCCCTGACCTCCAGGATCGGCTCAGCCATGGAGGGTCTCCTTCCAGAAGTGGCAGGCGCTGCGGCGGCCCGGCAGGTCGGCCCCCTCGGCGTCCAGCACCGGGACCAGGCGCGGGAGTTCGGTGTGGCAGACGTCCTGGGCCCGGTCGCAGCGCGGGTTGAAGGCACAGCCCGACGGGATCCGCAGCAGGCTCGGCGGCAGGCCCTGGATCGCGTAGAGGTTCTGGCCCTTCTGGTCCAGCCGCGGGATCGAGTTGAGCAGGCCCTTGGTGTACGGGTGCGCCGGGCGGGCGTACAGCTCGTGCACCGGGGCGGTCTCCACGATCCGGCCCGCGTACATCACCGCGATCTTGTCCGCGACGTCCGCGACCACGCCCAGGTCGTGCGTGATCAGGATCAGCCCCATGTTGAACTCGGCCTGCAGCTCCGCGAGCAGGTCCATCACCTGGGCCTGGACGGTGACGTCCAGCGCGGTGGTCGGCTCGTCCGCGATGATCAGGTCCGGCTCCAGCGCCAGCGCCATCGCGATCATGATGCGCTGGCGCATACCGCCGGAGAACTGGTGCGGGTAGTCGCCGACGCGCTGCCTGGCGGCGGGGATGCGCACCCGCTCCATCAGCTCGACGGCCTTCTCCTTGGCCTCCTTGCGGCTTGCGCCCTGGTGCACCCGGAACATCTCGCCGAGCTGGTAGCCGACGCTGAGCACCGGGTTGAGCGAGGACAGCGCGTCCTGGAAGATCATCGCGATCTTCCGGCCCCGCACCGCCCGCCGCGCCTTGGGGCTCATGGTGAGCAGGTCCTCGCCCCGGAACCGGATCGAGCCGTTGGTGATCCGCCCCGGCGGCATGTCGAGGATGCCCATGATCGCCTGCGCGGTCACCGACTTGCCCGAACCGGACTCGCCGAGCACCGCCAGGGTCTCCCCCGCCGCCACCGAGTAGCTCACCCCGTTGACGGCCTTGGCCACGCCGTCCCGGGTGTGGAACTCGATGTGCAGGTCGTCGACCTCCAGCAGGGGCGTTCCGGGCACCAGGCTCTCCCGGCCCCTGCCGAGCAGCTGCACCGCGTCCGGGCCCGGCCCGGCGCCGTCCCTCGCCGGTTTCGTCATGTCAGTCATGGTCCGCGGCCCTCCTCAGCGCAGCTTCGGGTCGAGGGCGTCGCGCACCGCGTCGCCGAGCATGATGAAGGCCAGGACGGTGACGCTCAGCACCGCGGCCGGGAAGAGCAGCACGTGCGGGGCGTTCAGGAAGCGGGCCTGGGCGTCACTGATCATCAGGCCCCAGGAGATCGCCGGGGACTGGATGCCGATGCCCAGGTAGGACAGCGCGGCCTCGGCGCCGATGTACACGCCCAGGTTGATCGTCGAGACCACGATCACCGGCGCGACGGCGTTCGGCAGGATGTGCCGGCCGACGATCCGGCCGGTGCCCGCCCCGAGCGCCCGGGCGGCCACCACGTAGTCGTTGTGCTTGTTGGCCAGGACCGCCGAGCGCATCAGCCGGTAGATCTGCGGCCAGCCGAGCACGGCCATCACCGCGGAGACGGTCCAGGCGTTGCCCTCGCCCCAGGTGGACATGATCAGCATGCCGCCGAGCAGCAGCGGGATCGCGAAGAAGATCTCGGTGACCCGGGAGAGCACGCTGTCCCCGATCCCGCCGATCCAGCCGGCCCACAGACCGAGGCTGCCGCCGACCAGGACCACCAGCGTGGTGGTCACCATGCCGACGATGATGGAGTTGCGGGCGCCCCAGATGGTGCGGGTGTAGATGTCGCAGCCCTGGACGTCGAAGCCGAACCAGTGCGAACCGCTGGGCCGCTTCAACGAGTCGGCCAGGTTGCAGAAGCCGCCGGCCCGCGGGTCCCCGTCGGTGAACAGCTGCGGGGCGATCGCGAGGACGACCATGAACAGCACCAGGAAGCCGCCGATCAGGAACAGCGGGCTGCGCCGCAGGTCCGTCCAGGCGTCGGTCCAGAGGCTGGCGACCCGTTCGCTGCCGGCGTCCGGCGCGCCGGAACCCTTGCCGGTCGCCGGGGCCGCCGCCGCGGCCGGCCCGGAGCCGGACTGCCCCGGGATCGCCGCGCCCGTGTTCTCGCTCTTCGTCGGCTCACTCATAGCGGATCCTCGGGTCCAGGACGGCGTACAGCAGGTCGACCACCAGGTTGGCGAACAGGTAGACCATCACCAGGGCGCTCACGATGCCCACGACGATGGTGCGTTCCCGCAGGTAGACGGACTGGAAGAGCTGGTGTCCGACGCCGGGGATGTTGAAGATGCCCTCGGTGATGACCGCGCCGCCCATCAGGCCGCCGAGGTCCATGCCCAGGAAGGTGACGATCGGGATCAGCGCGTTGCGCAGGCCGTGCCGGACCACCACCCGCAGCGGGCTGAGCCCCTTGGCCACCGCCGTACGGACGTAGTCGGCCCGCATGACCTCGATCAGGCTGGTCCTGGTGAGCCGGGCGACGTACGCCAGCGAGGTCGAGGCCAGGACGTAGCCCGGCAGCAGGTACGAACGGAAACCGGCCTCCTCGTTGAAGGAGACCGGGAAGAAGTCGATGCCGTAGTCGGTGTTGAGCTTCACCCCGATGACCAGTTGGAGCACGAAGCCGATCACGAAGACCGGGATCGAGATGACCATGAGGGTCGAGATCAGCACCACGTTGTCGATGAACTTGCCGCGCCGCAGGGCGGCGATCACGCCGGCGGTGACACCCACCACCATCTCGATGGCCAGGGCGACGAACGCCAGGTTGATGGTGTACGGGAAGGCCCGCTGCATCACGTCGACGACCTGGTTGCCCCGGTAGTCCTCGCCGAAGTCGCCCTTGAACAGGCCGGTCAGGTAGTCCCAGTACTGGACGAAGAACGGGTCGTCGAGGTGGTACCGGTCCCGCAGGACGGCCACGACGGCGGGGTCCTGCCTCTTCTCACCGGCCAGTGCGGCGATGGGGTCACCAGGCAGCAGGAAGACCAGTGCGTAGATCAGGAACGTCGCGCCGAGGATCACAGGTATGGCCTGGATGATCCGGCGGACCACATAGCGGCCCATGCGGTCTCCTCATGATCGGGGCACGCCGGCACCGGGCGGCGCGGAGGTTGCCCGCGCCGCCCGTCACGGCGTGCCGTTCGGACTGGACGGAGGTCAGGCCAGCTCGACGTTGGCCAGGTCGATGCGGTTCTGGGCGTCCACGACCACGTTCTTGACACCCTTGGTGTAGGCCGCCGAGGTCATGTAGGTGTAGACCGGGATGTACGGCAGGTCCTTGATCAGGATGTCGTCGGCCTGCTGGTACAGCTTCTGGCCGTCCTCCACCGACTTCGCCTGGTCGGCCTGGTCCAGCAGCGACTCGAACTGCTCGTTGACGTAACCGCCGTAGTTCGAGCCGTTCTCGATCGCAACCTTCGAGAAGATCGGGCGGAGGTAGTTCTCCATGGACGGGTAGTCCATCTGCCAGGCCATCCGGAAGGCGCCGGAGTACTCCTTGGCGCCCAGCGCGTCCAGGATCTTGCCGAACTTCTCGAACGGCTTGAAGGTGACCTCGACGCCCAGGTTCTTCTTCAGCTGGTTGCCGACCGCCTCGATCCACTCCTTGTGGCCGCCGTCGGCGTTGTAGCCCAGCTCGATGGTGTTGTTCGGGACGCCGCCGGCGGCGTCCCACACCTGCTTGGCCTTGGCCGGGTCGTACTTCGCCGCGTCACCCATGGCGCCCTTGCGGTAGCCCGGGATGATCGGGCTGATGAAGTCGTCGGCCGGGACGCGGGTGCCCGAGAAGATGGTCTTGGTGATCGCCTCGCGGTCGATCGCCATCGAGATCGCCTTGCGGATCTCCGGCTTGCCGTACGCGGCCGGGTTGGTCGCGATCGGGAAGCCGATGAAGCCGACGCCCGACTCCGGCTTGTAGATGTAGCGGTCACCGAATTCCTGGGCGACGGTCGCCATCGCCGAGATCGGGAGCTTGTTGGTGATCTGGATGTTGTTGGCCCGGAGGTCGTTGTAGGCTGTTTCCAGCTTGTCGTAAATCTTGAACGTGACGGAATCCAGCTTGGCCTTTCCGTCCGCCTCCGGGAAGTTCTCGTAACGCTTGAGCTTGATCTGCTGGTTGTGCTCCCACTTCCCGTCCATCTGGAACGGGCCGTTGCCGATCGGGGACTCCTCGAAGCTCTTCTTGTCCTGGAAGAAGGCCTTCGGCAGCGGGTAGAAGGCGGTGTAACCGAGCATGACCTTGAACTGCGAGAACGGGGCGCTCAGCGTGACGGTGAAGGTCTTGTCGTCGACGACCTTCAGGCCCTTGAGCTTGTCGGTGGTCGGCTTCTTGTCCTTGCCCGGGGACAGCTCCTCGGAGCCCTCGATCTTGGAGAAGAAGGGCAGGCCCTCGGCCGCGTTGTCCTGGTTGGCGCCCCAGTTCCACGCGTCGACGAAGGACTGCGCGGTGACCTTCTCGCCGTTGTGGAAGGTGTAGCCGTCCTTCAGCTTGATCGTCCAGACCTTGCTGTCGGGGGTCTCGATCGACTCGGCGACGCGCAGCCCCGGCTCGTTCGTCTTCCGGTCGTACTCGACCAGGCCGGCGAAGACCTGCGCCAGCACCTGGGCGCCCTCGGACTCCGCGGTGTTCTGCGGGATCAGACCGTGCTGCGGCTCACCCGACTCGATGCTGATCGAGCCGCCCTTCTTGCCCGACGCGTTCGCCCCGTCCGTGGACTTCTTGCCGCTGCCGGTGGTGCACGCGGAGATCGCGAGCGCGGTGCACGCGGCCAGCGCGGTCCAGCGCATCGTCTTGGTGAGCCTCATTCAACTGCTCCTCGATTTAGGGGCTTGGGAACGAACGGCGCCCCGCCAGTCGGTGTGCCGCGCACGGCGGGGGTCGACATCTCAGGGCCGATCCGCACAGCCGGCGAGGTGACCACTGATACGCGCAGAGCAACTATCGATCACCCGACCCCTTCGGTGGAATCGCCGTCACATCTCTTTTCAATTACAGGCCGGGACCAACCCGTGACAATACTCGGCAAATTCCGCCATATCGCGCGCGGAGTCGTCGGTTCCGCTTTCCGGATAGCGAACCGATAACACCGGTATTCGAATATTTACGAAGCGTAATGATCAATTTCGATGATCGCCCGCGGGCATCCGCCGGAATTCCCGCAGGTCGGCGGGTGGACAAAAAGGGAGCGCGCCCTCCGAAAGGAGGACGCGCTCGTCCGACGGGGCGGGGCCCCGCTGTCAACCGCTTTCCGACGGCTCCCCCGGGGTCGTCCCCGCGCGCTCGGCCGCGAAGTGGCAGGCCGACTCGTGTGCGGCGAGCCCGGCCAGTCCGCCCGGCACCGCCAGCAGCGGCACCTCGGTGGTGCAGCGCTCCTGGGCCTTCCAGCAGCGGGTGCGGAAGCGGCAGCCGGACGGCGGGTTGGCCGGCGAGGGCACGTCGCCGGTCAGCACGATCCGGTCCCTGACCTCGCGCGCCGCCGGGTCCGGCACCGGCACCGCGGACAGCAGCGCCTGGGTGTACGGGTGGGTGGCGTGCTCGTAGATCTCCAGATCGCTGCCGACCTCGACCATCTTGCCGAGGTACATCACGCCGACCCGGTCGGAGATGTGCCGCACGATCGAGAGGTCGTGCGCGATGAACATGTAGGAGAGGTTGAACTCCCCCTGCAGCTGCTCCAGCAGGTTGATCACCTGGGCCTGGACCGAGACGTCGAGGGCCGAGACCGGCTCGTCGCAGATGATGATCTCGGGCTTGAGCGCCAGACCTCGGGCGATGCCGATGCGCTGGCGCTGACCGCCGGAGAACTGGTGCGGGTACCGGTTGATGTACTCCGGGTTCAGACCGACGACGTCGAGCAGGTCCTGCACCGCCTTGCGGCGGTCGCCCTTCGGCGCCACCTCGGGGTGGATCTCGAACGGCTCGCCGATGATGTCGCCGACCGTCATCCGCGGGTTCAGCGAGGTGTACGGGTCCTGGAACACCATCTGGATGTTCCGGCGCACCGCCTTCAGCCCGGCGCCGGACAGCTTGGAGATCTCCTCGCCCTTGTACTTCACCGAGCCGCCGGTGGCTGGCTCCAGGTTCATCAGCACCTTGGCCAGCGTGGACTTGCCACAGCCGGACTCACCGACGACACCCAGCGTCTCGCCCTGCATGAGGTCGAAGGAGACCCCGTCGACCGCCTTCACCGCACCGATCTGCTTCTTGAACAGCACGCCCTTGGTGAGCGGGAAGTGCTTGATCAGGTCACGGACTTCGAGGATCGGCTCGCCGCTCGCCACCTCCTGGGCGAAGGCGGCCTCCGCCGGCGAGTCGAGTGCGCCGGCCCCGTCATCGGTCATGGAGGGTCTCCTTCCAGAAGAAGCAGGCGCTGCCCCGCCCGGCCAGTTCGGTGCCGTCCTCCGCGGTGACCGGGAACAGCTCCGGCACCTCCTGCCGGCAGACGTCCTGGGCCCGCGGGCAGCGCGGGTTGAAGGCACAGCCCGGCGGGATCCGCAGCAGGTTCGGCGGCAGGCCCTTGATCGCGTACAGCTCCTGGCCCTTCTGGTCCAGGCGCGGGATCGAGTCCAGCAGGCCCCGGGTGTACGGGTGGGCGGGGCGGGCGTACAGCTCGTGCACGGGTGCCGTCTCCACGATCCGGCCCGCGTACATCACCGCGATCTTGTCGGCGACGTCCGCGACCACGCCCAGGTCGTGCGTGATCAGGATCAGCCCCATGTGGTACTCGGCCTGCAGCTCCGCGAGCAGGTCCATCACCTGGGCCTGGACGGTGACGTCCAGCGCGGTGGTCGGCTCGTCGGCGATGATCAGGTCCGGCTCCAGCGCCAGCGCCATCGCGATCATGATGCGCTGGCGCATGCCCCCGGAGAACTGGTGCGGATAGTCGTTGACCCGGTCCTTGGCGGCGGGGATGCGCACCCGCTCCATCAGCTCGACGGCCTTCTCCTTGGCCTCCTTGCGCGAGCTCTTGTGATGGGCGCGGAACATCTCGCCGAGCTGGAAGCCCACGGTCAGTACCGGGTTGAGCGAGGACAGCGCGTCCTGGAAGATCATCGCGATCTTCTGGCCCCGGATCCGGCGCCGCCGCTCCTTGTCCATCGCCAGCATGTCCTCGCCGCGGAAGCGGATCTCGCCGCGGGGGATCCGGGCCGGCGGCATGTCGAGGATGCCCATGATCGCCTGTGCGGTCACCGACTTGCCCGAACCGGACTCGCCGAGCACCGCCAGCGTCTCCCCCGCCGCCACCGAGTAGCTCACCCCGTTGACGGCCCTGGCCACGCCGTCCCGGGTGACGAACTCGACGTGCAGGTCGCGGACGTCGAGCAACGGGCCCTCGTACGGTGCCTCCCGGCGGGAGGTACCGGTGTCGACTGCTGTGGTCACGATGCGTCCCCTCGCTCAGCGCAGCTTCGGGTCGAGGGCGTCGCGCACCGCGTCGCCCAGCATGATGAAGGCCAGGACGGTGATGGAGAGCGCCGCGGCCGGGAAGAAGAGCACGTACGGCGCCGTCCGGATCACCTTCTGGGCCGAGGAGATGTCGATGCCCCAGGAGATGGTCGGGTCCTGCAGGCCGATGCCGAGGAAGCTCAGCGTCGCCTCGGTGGCGATGTAGCCGCCGAGCGCGATGGTCGCCACCACGATCACCGGCGCGACCGCGTTCGGCAGGATGTGCCGGAACATCAGCCGCCCGGTGCCGGCGCCGAGCGCCTTCCCGGCCATCACGTAGTCGGCCTGTTTGACGGTCAGCACCGCGCCGCGCATGACCCGGGCGATCTGGGTCCAGCCCAGCACGCCCAGCGCGACGACCACGGTCCACACCGTGCGGGTGGAGAAGGCGTTCAGCAGGACCAGCGCGCCGAGCAGCAGCGGGATGCCGAAGAAGATGTCGATGATCCGGGAGAGCAGCGCGTCCACCGGGCCGCCGAAGTAGCCGGCCACCATGCCGCACAGCCCGCCGAGCAGGGTGACGATGGCGGTCACGAAGATGCCGACCGTGATCGAGGCCCGGGCGCCGTAGACGACCCGGGCGTAGATCGAGCGCCCCTGGCCGTCGTAGCCGAACCAGCCCGCGCCGAAGAAGTCCGTCCAGTCCGGCCGCTTCAGGTAGTCGTTCACCAGGTCGGCCTTGCGCGGGTCGGCGTCGGTGAACGCCCCGGGGAAGATCGCCATCACGATCAGCAGCAGGATCAGCACCGCCGAGATCAGGAAGATCGGGCGCCGCCGGAGGTCCCGCCAGGCGTCGCCCCAGAGGCTGCGGGCCTCTTCCCGCTTCTCCGGGTCCGGCTCGACCAGGGTCTCCTGCTCGACCGCCATGCCCTGTTCGCCGGCGTAGTCCAGGTGGTCCACCCCCGGCTTGGGATGCCGCTCGAAGGAACTCTCGTCGTGGATGTCAGGCATAGCGGATCCTCGGGTCCAGGACCGCGTAGAGCAGGTCGACGACGAGGGAGGCCACCAGGTAGACGATCACCAGGACGGTGACGATACCGACCACGGTGGGCCCCTCCTTCTGGTTGATCGCCCGGTACAGGACGTTGCCGATGCCCTGCACGTTGAAGATCCCCTCGGTCACGATCGCGCCGCCCATCAGCGCGCCGAGGTCGGTGCCGAGGAAGGTGACCACCGGGATCAGCGAGTTGCGCAGCAGGTGGCGGGTGACGATGGTGCGCCGGGGCAGCCCCTTGGCGACCGCGGTGCGCATGTAGTCGGCCCGCAGGTTCTCACCGATCGAGGTCCGGGTGAGCCGGGCGACGAAGGCGAGCGAGAGCGAGCCCAGCACGACGGCGGGCAGGATCAGCTGCGAGAGGTCCTTGGAGTTCTGCACCGTCGGGGTGACCCAGCCCAGATTGGTGGCGAAGACCGTCTGGGCGATGTACGCCAGCACGAAGACCGGGATGGAGATCACCAGCAGGGTGAGCACCAGCACCAGGGTGTCCTGGATGCTGCCGCGCTTGAGGCCGGAGACCAGGCCGAGCAGCAGGCCGAAGACCAGCTCGAAGGCGAAGGCCATCAGGGCCAGCCGGATGGTGACCGGGAAGGCGTCCGCCATGATGTCGCTGACCGGACGGCCGGTGAAGCTGGTGCCGAAGTCCCCCTGGAAGAGGTTCCCCATGTAGTGCAGGTACTGCTTCCAGATCGGCTGGTCCAGGTAGTACTTGTGCTTGATGCTGGCCACCACGGCGGGGTCCGCTGCCTTGTCCCCGAACAGCGCCGAGACCGGGTCGCCCGGCAGCGTGTAGACCATCAGGAAGATCAGCAGCGTGGTGCCGAAGAACACCGGGATCATCTGCAGCACCCGCCGCAGCACATAACTGCCCATTCGAGCCTCCTTCCTAGGGATGTGGTCGAGTGCCCGGGGCCCCGCCCTCCGTGCGGGAAGGGCGGGGCCTGCGCGGGGGAGCTCGTCAGCCCTTGACCTCGACCTGGGTCCAGGCCGGGTTGCCGAAGGAGTCGAACTTCACGTTCTGGACCTTGGTGGAGTAGCCCGAGTTGGTGCGGTAGTACCAGAGCGGGATGGCCGGCATGCCGCCGGCCAGCACGGCCTCGGCCTGCTGGTAGCCGGTCACCGAGTCGGCCACGCTGGCGGCCTGGTCGGCCTGGGTGGAGAGCTGGTCGAACTGCGGGTTGCTGTAGCCGAAGTCGTTGGACGCGGCGCCGGTGCGGTAGACGTCGGCCAGGAAGTTGGCGTTCAGCGGGTAGTCCTGGACCCAGCCGGTGCGGAAGGCGCCGTTGATCTGGTGGCCGGTGATCGCCGCGCGGGCGGTCTTGAAGTCGGGCCGGGGGTCGCCCACGCAGTCCACGCCGGTGCTCTGCCGGATCGAGTTGCAGACCGCGTCGACCCACTCCTTGTGGCCGCCGTCGGCGTTGTAGGTGATGGTCAGCCGGTTGCCGGGGACGCCGCCGCCCTCGGTGACCAGCTGCTTGGCCTGGGCCGCGTTGAACGTGCAGAACTGGCCGCACTGGCCGTCCTTGTAGCCCTCGACGCCCTCGGCCACCCAGGCGGTGGCCGGCTTGCGCGAGCCCTGGAGCACCGTCTTGGTGATGGTGTCGCGGTCGATCGCCATCGACAGGCCCTGCCGGACCTTCGCCTTGTCCGGGGAGGCCCAGTCCGCCTGGTAGAGCGTGAAGCCGATGTTCTGGATGGCGCCCTGCGGCGAGTCGACCGCCCGGTCCCCCAGGTCGGTCTTGTAGGTGGCCAGGGCGGAGGGCGGCACCTGGTCCATCACGTCCAGGTTGTTGGACTGGAGGTCGGCGTAGGCGGCCTCGGCGGTGCTGTACATCTTGAAGACGACGCCGCCGTTCTTCGGCTTGTCCACGCCCTGGTAGCCCGGGTACGCCTTGGTGACCAGCTGCTGGTTGTGGTCCCAGCTGACGAACTGGTAGGGGCCGTTGCCGACCGGCTTCTGCCCGTACCCGGCGGGGTCGTTGAAGAAGGCGTCCGGCAGCGGGGAGAAGGCGATGTAGCCGAGCTTGTACTCGAAGTACGAGACCTTGCCGCTCAGCTTGACCGTGAAGTGCAGGTCGTCGACGACGGTGAGCCCGGACATCTTGTTGGTGGCCGGCTGGCCGCTCGCCGGGTGGACGTCCTGGTAGCCCTCGATGTCGGAGAACCAGGTGCTGTTGATCTGGTTGTTCGCGGTGGTCGCGGCCCAGTTCCAGGCGTCCACGAAGTTCTTGGCGTGCACCGGGGTGCCGTCGTGGAAGGTCCAGCCGTCCTTCAGCGTGATGGTGAAGGTCTGCGAGTCGCTGGTGTCGATCTTGTCCGCGACCTGCATCCGGATCTTCGCGTTCGAGGGGTCGTAGTCGACCAGCCCCTTGAAGAGGTTCTGGATGATGCGTCCGCCGCCGGTCTCGTTGGCGTTGGCCGGCTGCAGCGGGTTCTGCGGCTCACTGCTCTGGTAACTGAAGGTCTTGCTGGTGTCCGACGAGCCGCTGCTGCCGTCGCTGCTGCTGCTGCACCCGCTGGCCACCAGGGCCACGGACGTCGCTGCGGCGAGGACCCATCGAGCACGGGTGGCCACGGGCATGGAGGTCCCTCCTCAAGGTGTGTGACGCATCACACCCCATGAGAAGCGCGGCACCGTGGCGGCGCGAGTCGGGTACCCCCGGACGGGTGCACGGCCGCCGCGTCCGGTTGACGCCCCGCCCGACCGGGCCGGGAACGCCGGAGGGGCCCGTGCCGCGAACGGCTACGGGCCCCTCCGGGCGGGGTCGGACGCGGGATCAGGCCGCGGCCGGCTCCCGCACCTCCGCGAAGTGGCAGGCCGACTCGTGCTTGGCCGCACCGCTCAGCACCTCGGGCACCGCCAGCAGCGGGACCTCGGTCGAGCAGCGCTCCTCCGCCTTCCAGCAGCGGGTGCGGAAGCGGCAGCCGGACGGCGGGTTGGCCGGCGAGGGGATGTCACCGGTCAGGATGATCCGGTCGCGGGACTCACGGGCCGTCGGGTCCGGCACCGGCACCGCGGACAGCAGCGCCTGGGTGTACGGGTGGGTGGCGTTCTCGTAGATCTCCTCGTCCGTGCCGATCTCGACCATCTTGCCGAGGTACATCACGCCGACGCGGTCGGAGATGTGCCGGACGATGGAGAGGTCGTGGGCGATGAACATGTAGGAGAGCTCGAACTCGTTCTGGAGCTGCTCCAGCAGGTTGATCACCTGGGCCTGGACCGAGACGTCGAGGGCCGAGACCGGCTCGTCGCAGATGATGATCTCGGGCTTGAGCGCCAGACCGCGGGCGATGCCGATGCGCTGGCGCTGACCGCCGGAGAACTGGTGCGGGTACCGGTTGATGTACTCCGGGTTCAGACCGACGACGTCGAGCAGGTCCTGCACCGCCTTGCGGCGGTCGCCCTTGGGCGCCACCTCGGGGTGGATCTCGAACGGCTCGCCGATGATGTCGCCGACCGTCATCCGCGGGTTCAGCGAGGTGTACGGGTCCTGGAACACCATCTGGATGTTCCGGCGGACGGCCTTCAGGCCGGCACCGGACAGCTTGGAGATGTCCTCGCCCTTGAACAGAACCTGGCCGGAGGTGGCCCGCTCCAGGTTCATCAGCACCTTGGCCAGCGTGGACTTGCCACAGCCGGACTCACCGACGATGCCGAGGGTCTCGCCCCTCGCCAGGTCGAAGGAGACGCCGTCGACGGCCTTGACGGCGCCGACCTGCTTCTTGAACAGGATGCCCTGGGTCAGCGGGTAGTGCTTGACCAGGTCCTTGACCTCCAGGATGGGCTCAGCCATGGAGGGTCTCCTTCCAGAGGTGGCACGCGCTGCGGCGGCCGGTGAGCTCCTTGCCGTCCTTGTCGGTCACCTGGTGCAGCTTCGGGATGTCCGTGCGGCACACGTCGGTGGCGACGTCACAGCGGGGGTTGAACGCGCAGCCGGCCGGGACCTTGAGCAGGTTCGGGGGCAGGCCCTTGATCGCGTACAGCTCCTGGCCCTTCTGGTCCAGGCGCGGGATCGAGCGGAGCAGGCCCTTGGTGTACGGGTGCGCCGGGTTGGCGTACAGCTCGTGCACGGGGGCGGTCTCGACGATCCGGCCGGCGTACATCACGGCGATCTTGTCCGCGACGTCGGCGACCACGCCGAGGTCGTGGGTGATCAGGATCAGGCCCATGTTGTACTCGGCCTGCAGCTCCGCGAGCAGGTCCATCACCTGGGCCTGGACGGTGACGTCCAGCGCGGTGGTCGGCTCGTCCGCGATGATCAGGTCCGGCTCCATGGAGAGCGCCATGGCGATCATGATGCGCTGGCGCATACCGCCGGAGAACTGGTGCGGGTAGTCGCCGACGCGCTGCCTGGCGGCGGGGATGCGGACCCGCTCCATCAGCTCGATGGCCTTCTCCCGGGCCTCCTTCTTGGAGGCGCCGCGGTGCACCCGGAACATCTCGCCGAGCTGGGCGCCGACGGTCATCACCGGGTTCAGCGAGGACAGCGCGTCCTGGAAGATCATCGCGATCTTCTGGCCTCGGATCTGCCGGCGGTCCTCCTCGCTCATCGCGAGCATGTCCTGCCCGCGGAAGAGGATCTGGCCCTGGCTGATCTTGCCCGGCGGCATGTCGAGGATGCCCATGATGGTCTGGGCGGTCACCGACTTGCCGGAGCCGGACTCGCCGAGCACCGCCAGCGTCTCACCGGCGGCCACGGAGTAGTTGACTCCGTTCACGGCCTTCGCGACGCCGTCCCGAGTGTGGAACTCCACGTGGAGGTCCTTGACCTCCAGCAGCGGGGTGCCAACCTCCAGGCGGCCGTTCTTCTGGTTCTTCTCGATCACGGTGGTCATCGGGTCGTCACCTCTTCTCTCAGCGGAGCTTCGGGTCGAGGGCGTCGCGGACCGCGTCGCCGAGCATGATGAAGGCCAGAACGGTGACGCTCAGTACGGCCGACGGGAAGAGCAGGACGTGCGGCGCGTCGAGGAAGCGGACCGACGCGTCACTGATCATCAGGCCCCAGGAGATCTCCGGCGGCTGGACGCCGATGCCCAGGTAGGACAGGGCGGCCTCGGCGCCGATGTAGACACCCAGCGAGATCGCGGACACGACGATCACCGGCGCGATGGCGTTCGGCAGGATGTGCCGGAAGGTGATCCGGCCGGCGCCGGCGCCGAGGGCGCGGGCGGCCATCACGTAGTCGTTGTTCTTGTTGGCCAGCACCGAGGCACGCATGATGCGGAAGATCTGCGGCCAGCCGAGCACGGTCATGACGACCGAGACGGTCCAGGCGTTGCCCTTGCCGAGCATCGACATGATCAGCATGCCGCCGAGCAGCAGCGGGATCGAGAAGAAGATCTCGGTGAAGCGGGACAGGATCGAGTCGACGATCCCGCCCTTCCAGCCGGCCAGCAGGCCGAGCAGGGCACCGACCAGCGTGACCATCGAGGTGGTCAGCACGCCGACGATGATCGAGTTGCGGGCGCCCCACACCGTGCGGGTGTAGATGTCGCAGCCCTGGACGTCGAAGCCGAACCAGTGCTCGGCGCTCGGGCGCTTCAGCGAGTCGGCCAGGTCGCAGGCGTTGTTGTCGAACGGGCTCCCGTCCGTGAACCAGCCCGGCACGACGGCCAGGATGATCAGGAAGGACACCAGCGCTGCGCCGATGATGAAGACCGGGTTGCGGCGCAGGTCGCGCAGAGCGTCCGACCAGAGGCTGGCGACGCGCTCCGGCTTCTGCTTCTTCTCCGGCGAGGACTTGGGGGTGTTGTCCCCGGAAGGGGCCTCGGCGCCCTTGGTGATGGTCTCACTCATAGCGGATCCTCGGGTCGAGCACGGCGTACAGCATGTCCACGAGCAGGGTGGTGACCAGGTAGATCATCACCAGCAGCGTGACGACGCCGACGATGATGGTGCCCTGCTTCTGGTACACGGCCTGGGCGAGCAGACCGCCGATGCCGTGGATGTTGAAGATCTTCTCGGTGATGACCGCGCCGCCCATCAGACCGCCGAGGTCGGCACCGAGGAAGGTGACGATCGGGATCAGGGCGTTGCGCAGGGCGTGCCGACCGATGACCCGGCGCTTCTTCAGACCCTTGGCGACCGCGGTGCGGACGTAGTCCGCGCGCATGGTCTCCATCAGGCTGGTGCGGGTCAGTCGGGCCACGTACGCGAGCGAGGTCGAGGCCAGGACGAAGGCCGGCAGCAGGTAGCCGCGCAGCCCGTCCTCCTCGTTGAACGAGACGGAGAAGATCTCGATGCCGTAGTCGTTCTTCAGCTTGACGCCGAGGACGAGCTGGAGCACGAAGCCGGTGACGAAGACCGGGATCGAGATCACGAACAGCGTGCTGATGAGGACCAGCTGGTCCAGGAACTTGCCCTTGCGCAGGGCCGCCATGACGCCCGCCAGCACACCGATGATCGCCTCGATGACGAAAGCCACGATGGCGAGGTTGACGGTGAACGGGAACGCCTCGCTGATCATGTCGCTCACCTGGCGACCCGTCAGGCTCTCGCCCAGGTTCCCCTGGAAGACGCCCGTGATGTAGTTCCAGTACTGGAGCAGGAACGGGTCGTTCAGGTGGTACTTCTGGCGGATCATCTCCGCCACGATCGGGTCGGCCTTCTTCTCACCGGCCAGCGCCTGCACCGGGTCGCCGGGCAGGCTGAAGCACAGCCAGTAGATCAGGAACGTCGCGCCGATCAGAACAGGGATCGCCTGTATCAGTCGGCGGATCACATAGCGGCCCATCAGACCTCCACACTTTCGGACAAGGAAGGGAGGCGGGAGGACTCGGACTGTAGTCCGGTCCGCCCGCCCCCGATCGTCTGATTAACCGGATCAGCCGGCGAGCTCGACCTCGTCCAGGTTCATGCGACCCTGGGCGTCGGTGTCGAAGTTCTTGATCTTCTTGCTGTACGCCGCGGACGACATGTAGGTGTAGACCGGGATGTACGGCAGGTCCTCGATGAGGACGTCATCGGCCTGCTGGTACAGCTTCAGACCCTCCTCCGGGCTCTTCGCCTGGTCGGCCTGGTCCAGCAGCGACTCGAACTTCTCGTTGACGTAGCCGCCGTAGTTCGAGCCGTTCTCGATCGCGACCTTCGAGAAGATCGGACGCTCGTAGTTCTCGATCGACGGGTAGTCCATCGACCACGCCATGCGGAAGGCACCGGAGTACTGCTTCTCGCCCAGCGCGTCCAGGATCTTGCCGAACTTCTCGAACGGCTTGGTGGTGACCTCGACGCCCAGGTTCTTCTTCAGCTGGTTGGCGACGGCCTCGATCCACTCCTTGTGGCCACCATCGGCGTTGTAACCCAGCTCGATGGTGTTGTTCGGGACGCCACCGACCGAGTCCCACAGCGCCTTGGCCTTGGCCGGGTCGTACTTCGCCGCGTCGCCCATGGCGCCCTTGCGGTAGCCCGGGATCAGCGGGTTGACGAAGTCGTCGGCCGGGACGCGGGTGCCCGAGAAGATGGTCTTGGTGATCGCCTCGCGGTCGATCGCCATCGAGATCGCCTTGCGGACCTCGGGCTTGCCGTAGGTGGCCGGGTTGGTGGCGATCGGGAAGCCGATGTAGCCGACGCCGGACTCCGGCTTGTAGATGTAGCGGTCGCCGAACTCGCCCTTGACCGTGCCCATGGCCGAGATCGGGAGCTTGTCGGTCGCCTGGATGTTGTCGGCGCGCAGGTCGTTGTACGCCGTCTCCAGCTTGTCGTAGATCTTGAAGGTGACGCCCTGCAGCTTCGCCTTGCCGTCGGAGGCCGGGAAGTTGTCGTAGCGCTTGACCTTGATCTGCTGGTTGTGCTCCCACTTGCCGTCCATCTGGAACGGGCCGTTGCCGATGGGGGCCTCTTCGAAGGTCTTCTTGTCCTGGAAGAAGGCCTTCGGCAGCGGGTAGAACGCGTTGTAGCCCAGCATGGTCTTGAACTGGGAGAACGGGGCGGTCAGCGCGACCGTGAAGGTCTTGTCGTCGACGACCGTCAGGCCCTTGAGCTTGTCGGTGGTCGGCTTCTTGTCCTTGCCCGGGGCCAGGTCCGCGGAGCCGTCGATCTTGGCGAAGAACGGCAGGCCCTCGGCCGCGTTGTCCTGGTTGGCGCCCCAGTTCCACGCGTCGACGAAGGACTGCGCGGTGACCTTCTCACCGTTGTGGAAGGTGTAGCCGTCCTTGAGCTTGATCGTCCACAGCTTGCTGTCGGGGGACTCGATCGACTCGGCGACGCGGAGCTTCGGCTCGTTGGTCTTGCTGTCGTACTCGATGAGGCCGGCGAACAGCGCGCCCAGGACCTCGGCACCCTCGGACTCCGCGGTGTTCTGCGGGATCAGGCCGTGCTGCGGCTCACCGAGCTGAACGGCGATGGTGCCGCCGCCGGAGGCAGCCTTGTCGCTGCTCTTCGAGCTGGTGCTGCAGGCGGTCGCCGCGAGAGCGATCGCGGTCGCTGCCACGAGCCACTTGGTCTGGGTTGCACCACGCATGGGGGGATGCCTCCTGAATTCGACTTTCCAACGAGGAGAGCACCGCGGTCGGTTGTCACCGCTCCGCTGTGCCGTCCGCGCTCGTGGTTTCGGCGCGCACCCCTGCGCGTTAACCCTTGACCCGAGCCTGACTGCACCCACTATGTGTCACCCATGGACACGAAAGTGACCACTGCCGATCTCAATTAGGTCACATGAACGGTCGGTAAGTTTCGAAAATCGGACATAAGAGACATACTCAGACAGGCATCAAACGGACAGTCGTCATGAATGACGGACTGTCACGTTCGCTCAGCGGACACCTTGACGTGGTAAGCGCTATTCGGTTTATACCTGCGCCGACATCATCGAGTAGTTGAAAAAGTTCGCCCCCCTCTCCATCGGAAAGGGGGGCGACTGTTTCCGGCCGAAGCACGGCCGGAGAAGCTCAGAAGGCCAGAATCAGGCCTTCTTGGCGCGCGAAGCGGTACGCCCGCGCTCCTTCTGGTCCAGGACGACCTTACGGATACGCACGGTCTCCGGGGTCACCTCGATGCACTCGTCCTCGCGGCAGAACTCCAGCGACTGCTCGAGCGAGAGCTTGCGCGGCGGCACCAGGTTCTCGGTGGTGTCGGAGGAAGCCGCACGCATGTTGGTGAGCTTCTTCTCCTTGGTGATGTTGATGTCCATGTCGTCCTGGCGCGAGTTCTCGCCGACGATCATGCCCTCGTACACCTCGGTGGTGGGCTCGACGAAGAGCGTGCCGCGCTCCTGGATGCCCATCATCGCGAACGGCGTCACGACGCCCGCGCGGTCGGCCACCAGCGAACCGTTGTTGCGCATGCGCAGCTCGCCGAACCACGGCTCGTGGCCCTCGAAGATGCTGTGCGCGATGCCGGTGCCGCGGGTGTCGGTCAGGAACTGGGTCCGGAAGCCGATCAGGCCGCGCGACGGGACGATGAACTCCATGCGGACCCAGCCGGAGCCGTGGTTCGTCATGGTCTCCATGCGGCCCTTGCGGGTCGCCATCAGCTGGGTGATCGCGCCGAGGTACTCCTCGGGGCTGTCGATGGTCATCCGCTCGACCGGCTCGTGGGTCTTGCCGTTGATGACCTTGGTGACGACCTGCGGCTTGCCGACGGTCAGCTCGAAGAGCTCCCGGCGCATGGTCTCGACCAGGATGGCCAGCGCCAGCTCGCCGCGGCCCTGGACCTCCCAGGCGTCCGGACGCTCGGTCGGCAGCACGCGGAGCGAGACGTTACCGATCAGCTCGCGGTCCAGGCGGTCCTTCACCATGCGGGCGGTGACCTTGTGGCCCTTGCCGCCCTTGCCGACCAGCGGCGAGGTGTTGGTGCCGATGACCATCGAGATGGCCGGCTCGTCCACCGTGATGAGCGGCAGCGCGACCGGGTTCTCCAGGTCGGCCAGGGTCTCGCCGATCATGATCTCCGGGATGCCCGCGACGGCGCAGATGTCGCCGGGGCCGGCCACCTCGGCCGGCTTGCGGGTGAGCGCCTCGGTCATCAGCAGCTCGGTGATCTTGACCTGCTGGACCGAACCGTCCCGCTTCATCCACGCGACCTGCTGGCCCTTGCGCAGCTCGCCCTGCTCGACCCGGCAGAGCGCGATACGGCCGAGGAAGTTGTCGGCGTCCAGGTTGGTGACGTGCGCCTGGAGCGGCGCGTCCTCGTCGTAGGTCGGGGCCGGCACGTGCTCCAGGATGGTGGAGAAGAACGGCTCCAGCGAGTCGCTGTCGGCCGGCACGGTGCCGTTCTCCGGCTTGGTCATCGAGGCGACGCCGTCACGCGCACAGGCGTAGACGATCGGGAACTCGATCTGGTCCTCGGTGGCGTCGAGGTCCAGGAAGAGGTCGTAGGTCTCGTTGATGACCTCGTCGATCCGGGAGTCCGGGCGGTCGGTCTTGTTGATGCAGAGGATGACCGGAAGCTTGGCCGTCAGGGCCTTGCGGAGCACGAAGCGGGTCTGCGGCAGCGGGCCCTCGGAGGCGTCGACCAGCAGCACGACCGCGTCGACCATCGACAGGCCGCGCTCGACCTCACCACCGAAGTCGGCGTGGCCGGGGGTGTCGATGATGTTGATCGTGATCGGCGCGCCACCTTCCTTGGGGTGGTACTTGACGGCGGTGTTCTTCGCGAGAATGGTGATGCCCTTCTCGCGCTCCAGATCGTTGGAGTCCATCATCCGGTCGTCGAGGTGCTGGTGGGCGGCGAAGGCGCCGGCCTGCTTCAGCATGGCGTCGACCAGGGTGGTCTTGCCGTGGTCGACGTGGGCGACGATGGCAACGTTGCGGATGTCATTGCGCGTGGGCATGCTGAGCGGATTCTCCCGGAATCGTGGGTTACGGCGCCCGGCTGCGTGACGCCGACCGGCGATCCCTGTTGATCGCCGCCGCCCGTTCCGCCTGCTACTACCGGTCCACCCGCCGGGCACGACATGCCACGGCTTCCTCCTATCGTACGGGGAACCGCCCAGCTCGGCCGAAACGGGAGCCGTCCGGGGGAGCAAGATCACAGGTCGGTGACTTTACTTCCGCCGGTCAGCGCCGTACTCCAGGGTTCTCGGCTGTGAAGAAGATGCTCCCCCTGCTGGCCCCGCTGGGCCTCCTCGCGGCGCTCGTCGCCTTCCTCGTCGAGGACGACGCCTCGGTCCGGTCCCGGATACTCGGACCCGTGCTGGCGTTCGCGCTCGGCTACGCGGTGCCCCGGGTGTCCGCGGAGATCTGGGTCCTGCTGACCGGACGGCTCGGCGGCAAGCGCAAGCTGCTGGTCACCATCGGCACCGGCCGGGTGGTCGCCGAAGCGGTGCTCGGCGGGGTGCTGGTCCAGCTCCGCCCGTTCCCGACCGCGCTGCACGTCTTCTGGACGATCGCGTCCGGTCGGCTGGTACGGCTGCGGCTGTGGCTCTCGGCCGTCCTCCTGACGGCAGGACCGGCCGCGCTCGCTTGGTGGCTCTGGAACTCCGGCCAACGGCACGCGGCCGCCGGCATCGCCCTGGCGCTCATGAGCCGGATCGTCACCGGACTCCGCGATCCGTACTGCTTCGGCTCGCAGCTGCTGAGGCTCCCGTTCCGGCCCTCCTCCGTCGAGCCGGCCTCCGAGTCGGGCCATCTGGCGACGGCGGCGCTCTTCCAGGGCCGGTTCTCCGACGCCGGGGCCGCGGCCCCGCACATGAGGCCCACCGACAACCCCGGGATCACCCGGGCCAAGCTCGCCCTCGGTGCCGGCCGGTACGCGGAGGCGGAGCAGCTCGCCCGGACGGAACTGGCCGAGAAGCAGTCGCCCGGCCTCCTGGTGGAGATCGGTCTGGTGGTCACGAGTGCGGTCGTCTGCGCCGGGGACTCCGGCGAGCTGCCGCGGACCAACGCGCTGCCCCGGCTGATGGCCGCCGTCGGCATGTTCGACGGCGACCCGCGCTCCGTGGACGTGACCGTCCCCGCCGCGATCGACCTGGCCCGCTGGGAGGGTCGACCGGACGACGCGGTGGCACTCGGGCGCAAGCAGCGCGGACTGCACATGTCCCGTGTCTGGCGGGCCGAGTCGAGCTGTGCCCTGGCCGCCGCGCTCGGCGCCGTCGGCCGCCTCGACGAGGCGCACGAGGCGCTGTCCCGGGCCCGGAGGGAATGCCCGGAGCTGGCCCGGACCGCCTTGGTCGCACGGCAGCTGGACGACTGGTCCGCCGCCCTCCCGGTGGAGGTCCGCTAGGAACTGGGCCCCGACCAGCCGATGTCCCGCAGCCGCGGGCGGGTGAAGCCCCAGACGCCGGCGCCGGTGAGGCCCTCGCGGACGGCCACCAGTTCGGGGCGCTGGAACAGCGGCACCGAGTGGCCGAGCTGCCAGATCCGCACATCGGTCTCCTGGATCAGGGCGCGGCGGGCGTCCGGGTCGGGCTCGGCGGCGGCGCGGTCGAAGAGGCGGTCGATCTCCTCCGTGCCGGCCCGGGCGTAGTTGCTGCCGGGAACCGGCGTGCCGTCCGGGCCGGGGCGGGGCTTGGCGTAGACGGGCCGCTGCTCCCCGGCCGGACCGGGACCGGCCGGCCAGGAGAACAGGGCGAGGTCGAAGTCCCCGGTGGCCAGGCGGTCGCGGACGAAGGCGTCCTGCGGGGCCTCGGCGACCCGGACGGCCGCCCCGGCCGTGCCGAGGTCGGCCGCCACCGCGTCGGCCGCCCGCCGGAGGGTCGCCGAGCCGGCCGGGACCAGCAGGGTCAGGGCCAGCGGACGACCGTCCCTGGCCCGGGTGCCGCCCTCGGCGGGCCGCCGCCAGCCGGCCGCGTCCAGCAGCCGCCCGGGGTCGGCGGTGCCCAGCGCGTCGGCGTTGTCCCGGTAGCCCGCCTGGTCGCCGGTCAGCAGGTGGTGGCCGAGGGGGGCGGCGGGCAGGCCGAGCGGGGTGAGCGCGGCGTCGGCGGCGTGCCGCCGGTCGACGGCGCGGGCCAGGGCGCGGCGCAGCGCCGGGTCGGTGAGCGGCTCCCGGGCGGCGTTGAGCGTCAGCTGGGTGAGGCCGGTCCCGGCGGCCCGGTGCAGGGTGGTGCCGGGCAGGGCCCCGGCCCGGCGGACCGCCTCGGCGGCGTCCGCTCCGGCGCGGTCGACGGCGGTGGTCAGCGGGGCGAGGTCCAGCCGGCCCTCGGCCAGCCCGGGGCCGCGCTGCTCGGCGGGGGTGGCCAGGAAGTCGATCCGGTCGGCCTTGGCCGGCTCGCCCCACCAGTACGGGTTGCGGACCAGGGTGGCCCGTCCGCCGGCCGGGTCGTAGCCGGAGACCAGGAAGGGGCCGGCCGTCGGGTGGGCGGTGCCGCCGGGCAGCGGGCGGCCGAAGGCGGCGGCGGTGCCGGTCTCGGCGGCGGGGTAGAGCGGGCCGAACAGGGCGCGCCACTCGCCGTAGGGCTGCCGGAAGGTGACCTTGACCTCGTGCGGGTCGGCGCCCTGGACGATCGAGTCGATGGCCGCGTACCCGGCGGGCCGGACGGCGCCGTAGGCGGGGTCCAGGCCGGACAGCGCGGCCCGCTGGGCGATGAAGTCGGCGGCGGAGAGCGGGGTGCCGTCGCTCCAGACCGCGCGCGGGGCGAGGTGGTAGGTGACCACCTGGGGCAGTTGTCCGGGCGGGGTGGCCTCGGCGGCGGTCAGGTAGTCCTCGTCGGGGGTCCACTCGCCGTGCGCGTCCGGCCGGAACAGCGCCGGGTAGAGGGCGTGCGCCAGCAGCGCGGAGTCGGCGGTGGCGGCGGGCTGGTAGACGTTCAGGGTGGCCGGTACGGCGTCGACGGCCCAGCGCAGGGCGCCGCCGTCGCGGACGGCGGCCCGGTCGGGCGGGCGGACGTCGCCGGTGACGACCGCGGGCGCGGGCGGCGCGGGGTCGGGGGTCCGGGCGGTGCGGGCGACCGGGCCGGGGCCGCCGGGGCAGCCGGAGGTGGCACCGAGGGCGAGCAGCAGCGCGGCGGCTGCGACGGGGAGGCGGGCGCGCATGGCGGCCATGGAACGCCGCCGCCCGGCCCCCGGCGGCGGCGACACGGCGGCCGGCCGGGTGCGGCACCCGATCGGCGGTACGGCCGGGTGACCCGGCTGTCCGGCCGTACGGCCGCGCGGCCGGGTGGCCGGAGTGGCCGGGGCCCCGTTCCCTACAGGCCGAGCTCGAACCAGACGATCTTGCCCTTGGGGGTGCGGCGGCTGCCCCAGCGCTCCGCGAGCAGGCTGACCAGCTGCAGACCGCGCCCGCCCTCGTCGGTCTCGTGGGCGCGCCGCTGCCGGGGCTGGGCGTAGCCGTCGTCCCAGACCTCGCACACCATGGTCCGGTCGCGCAGCAGCCGCAGCCGGATCTCGCCCCGGCCGTGCCGCAGCGCGTTCGTGACCAGTTCGCTGACCAGCAGCTCGGTGGTGTCGACCAGCTCGTCCAGGCCCCGGGCCAGCAGCCAGCTGCAGGCAGCCTCGCGGGCCTTGGCCACCGAGGTGGGCTCGGGCGGCAGGAACCACTGGCCGACGGCGTCCGCGGGGAAGGCGTGCACCCTGGCCATCAGCAGGGCGATGTCGTCCTCGCCGTGGTGCGGGTTGAGCTCGCCGAGGACGTGGTCGCAGAGGTCCTCCAGGCTCTTGCCGTCGGCGGAGAGCGCGGTGCGGAAGGCCTTCAGTCCCTCGTCCAGCTGGTGCTTGCGGCTCTCCACCAGACCGTCGGTGTAGAGGCCGAGCACGGCGCCGTCCGGCAGGGTCAGCTCGACCTCCTCGAAGGGCTCGCCACCGACGCCGAGCGGCAGGCCCGGCGGCACGTCCAGCATCCGGGCGCTCTCGCCGGGGCTGAGCAGCACCGGCGGGAGGTGGCCGGCGTTGGCGAAGACGCAGCGCCGGGTGACGGCGTCGTAGACCGCGTAGACGCAGGTCGCCAGGTAGACCTCGCGGGCCTCCTCGTCGGCGGTGGAGGTGAGCCGTCCGTACGGGGTGGAGCGGGCGGCCGGCGCGGTGTCGTCGCCGAGGCCGCGGGCGATCTCGTCCAGGGCGGTGAGCACCTCGGCCGGGTCGAGGTCGAGCATGGCGAGGGTGCGGACGGCGGTGCGCAGCTGGCCCATGGCGACGGCGGCGCGCAGGCCGCGGCCCATCACGTCGCCGATGACCAGGGCGGTGCGGTTGCCGGGCAGCGGGATGACGTCGAACCAGTCGCCGCCGACCTCGGTGTTGTTGTTGCTGGGAAGGTAGCGGCAGGCGATCTCCAGGCCGCTGGCGGCCGGGTTGCCCGGGGGCAGCAGGCTGCGCTGGAGGATCAGCGCGCGTTCGTGCTCGCGGCGGTAGAGCCGGGCGTTGTCGATGCAGACGGCGGCGCGGGCGACGAGCTCCTCGGCGATGGCGACGTCGCGGGCGTCGAAGGGCTCGCTGCCGATCGCCCGGGAGAGCTGGACCAGGCCGAGCACCTGGTCGCGGGCGACCAGCGGGACGATCAGGGTGGAGCGCAGCAGCGGGTCGGGGCCGGGCTCGGGGACGACGCTGCGGCCGGTGCGCAGGGCCCGGGCGTGCGGGGAGCGGCGGGGGTAGCAGAGGGTGCCGCCGGCCTCGGCGATGGGCAGGCCGGTGACCGAGCCGAGCACCGAGGAGGCGCCGCCGACCACGCTGGAGACGGCGACCCGGCGCAGTTCGCCGCTGCCGTCGGTGAGCACGGTGTCGCCGAGCCGGCCGGCGCTGGGCACCGTCTCGCCGGAGAGCAGCGCGGTGTACAGGTCGACGGTGGCGAGGTCGCAGAACGGCGGGACGACGACGTCCAGCAGCTCCTTGGCGGTGGTCTCCAGGTCGAGGGTGGAGCCGATGTGGGCGCTGGCCTCGTTGAGCAGCGCGAGGTTGCGGCGGACGCCGTCGGCCTCGCGCTCGGCGACGTGCCGGCTGGTGACGTCGGAGACCTGGCCGGCGACACCCATCGGCTGACCGGCCGCGCCGTTGAGGCGGTAGAGCGAGACGGCCCAGAGCCGGTTGCCCTCGCGGGTCGGGACGGCGGCGTGGAAGCGCAGGTCGAAGACGGGCTCGCCGCTGGCGAGGACCTTGCGCAGGGCGGCCGTGAGGCGGTCGGCCTCGGCGCCGGGGAAGATGTCGTGCGGGGTGAGGCCCTCCAGGTCGGTGGGCGACAGGCCCATTCCGGAGGCGAAGGCGTCGTTGACCCGCTGGAGGCGGAGCCGGTCGTCGAAGAGGACGAAGCCGGTCGGAGTCTGGCCGAAAACCGCCTCCGATGCGGCCAGATCGGTCTCGATCCGGCGGAGCCGGCCGAGGTCGACCGCGAGACAGGTGGCGCCGGCGGTGGGCAGCGCGCTGTCCGGCATCAGGTAGAGCTCGGCGAGCCCCTCGCCGCCGTCCGCGTGCCGGTACGGGGCGGTGCCGACCCATTCCTCGCCCGCGAGGGTGCGCTCCAGCCTGGTCCGGCCGCGCCGCCAGAGCTCGCGCGGCACGAAGGTGGTCACCGGGTCGGCGCCGACCGCCTCGACGGCGGTGACGCCGAAGAACTCGGCCGCCCGCTCGCTCCACTGGCTGATCCGGCCGTCCGGGCCGATGGCGAAGGTGGCGACCCGGATGTAGTCGTAGATCGAACCCGGGTCCCCGGCGCCCCAGCGCTGCCCCTCGGCGGCCGGCCGGGGGGCACGGACGGGGGCGGGCGACTGGTGGGCGGGGACCGGCACGTGTTGGGCGCCGGCCTGCCCGGGTACAGCGGCATGACCGCTGCTGCTCGGCGCATTGCGCGCCGGGGTGCTGTTCAACGGACCGACCCCTCCAAACCCGCGACCGTCCGGATGTCGAGAAGACCGAGTATTCATCATCGAGGGGTACGTTCACACGCCCTCAACATCACAACATCAGATCGGGCGAAGGTTTTTGTCCTACCGCCCGCGCAACCACAATGCCACGCTCGCGCCCCCTACCGGGGCGCGCGCTCCCCCGAGGCCCTCCGGTGGCATATGCAGGGAGTTCTACTCCGCGCCCGGAGTGCCCGGCAGCGCCTGCTCGAACCAGACCACCTTGCCCATCCCCTCGGCCCTGGCACCCCAGTGCAGGGCCAGCCGGGCGACCAGCTCCAGCCCGCGCCCGCCCTCGTCCGCCTCGGCCGCGTGCCGCTCCCGCGGCGGGTCCGGCAACGGGTCCGAGATCTCCACCAGGAGCGTCTCGCCGAGCGTCAGCCGCACCCCGATCGGCGCGCTCGCGTACCGGACGGCGTTCGTGACCAGCTCGCTCACCAGCAGCTCGGCGGTGTCGGTGAGCTGCTCGACGCCCCACTCGGCCAGCGTCGCGCGGACCAGCCGGCGGGCCCGGGAGACGGCGGTCGGCTCCGCGGGCAGGGTCCAGCCCGCCGTCGGGGTGCCCGCCTGCCCGTGGCCGAGCCGGGCCAGCAGCAGGGCCACGTCGTCCGGCTCCCGGCCCTGCTCCATGGTGCCCAGCACCGCCTCGCAGGCCGCCTGGATCGACGCGTACGGCTCCTGGAGCACGGTGACCAGCCGGCCGAGGCCCACGTCCAGGTCCTTGTCCCGGGACTCCACCAGGCCGTCGGTGCACAGCGCCAGCAGGCTGCCCTCGGGGATCTTCAGCTCGACCGCCTCGAACGGGACCCCGCCGACCCCGAGCGGGGCGCCCGACGGCAGCTCCAGGATCCGGCCGGCCCCGCCGGGCAGCGGGCCGCCGGTGCGGGTCGGCCCGTCCGACTCCTCCCCCGGCACCACCAGCACCGGCGGGATGTGGCCGGCCTTGGCGACGGTCAGGGTCGCGGTGGCCGGGTCGAACACCGCGTACACGCAGGTGGCGAGCAGGGCCTCGTCCGGCCCCTGGGCGAGGTCGTCGGCCAGCTCGTGGACGTGCCGCAGCAGCACGTCCGGCGGCAGGTCCAGGGCGGCCAGCACCCGGACGGCGGTGCGCAGCCGCCCCATGGTCGCGGCGGCCCGCAGGCCGTGCCCCATCACGTCGCCGACCACCAGCGCGGTGCGGTCGCCGGGCAGCGGGATGACGTCGAACCAGTCGCCGCCGACCTCGGTGCCGCTGCTGCCGGGCACGTACCGGTAGGCGACCTCGACACCGGTGGGCTGCGGCACCTGCTGCGGCAGCAGGGTGCGCTGGAGGGTGAGGGCGGCGGTGCGCTCCCGGGCGTAGAGCCGGGCGTTGTCCAGCGAGGAGCCCGCCCGGTCCGCCAGCTCGACGGTGAACGCCAGGTCGTCCCGGTCGAAGCCCTCGCGGTAGCCGGCCCGGCTGACCAGCAGCAGTCCGATCACGATGCCCCGTGCCCGCAGCGGCACCACCAGCATCGAGTGCACGCCCAGGTCGTACGCCGCCTGCATCTTCGGGTCGCCGGCGTAGGTGATGTCGCTCAGCTGGTCGGCGCCCGAGAGCAGCTCGGGGACGCCGGTGCGCAGCACCCGGCCGCAGGCGGAGTCCTCGGCGAAGGTGATCCGGGCACCGCGCCGCAGCATCACCTCGACCTCGGGGCCGTCCTGCACGGAGGCCGTGCCGAGCTGGAGCAGCGAGGTGCGGCGGTCGTGTCCGTGCCGGGGCAGATCGTCACCGTGCGCGACGGCCTGGAGCAGGATCACGGCCGCGTGGTCGGTCAGCCTGGGCACCACCGCGCCGGCCAGCTCCTGCGCGATCCGGGAGGCGTCCAGCAGGTCACCGACCCGGGAGCCGAACTCGTTGAGCAGCGACAGCCGACGGCGGGCGTGCTCGACCTTGGCCACCGCACGGTAACGCTCGGTCACGTCCATCACGGTGCCGGAGATGCCGAGGACCCGCCCGGAGCGGTCGGTCATCCGGCTGTAGGAGATCGAGCGGTACCCGGAGCGGGCGGTGACCGGCGAGGCGAGCGTGACGTCGATGACCGGCTCGCCGGTGGCCAGCACCTGGCGCTGGATCGCGGTGATCTCGTCGGCGGCGCGCTCGGGCAGGGTCTCGCCGGTGGTGCGGCCGACGTGGTCCTCGGGGGCGGCGCCGTTCATCTCGGCGAGGGTCCGGTTGACGGCCGTGTAGCGCAGCTCGGTGTCGAGGATCGCGATGCCCAGCGGGGACTGCTCGAAGAGCGCGTCGCGCACCGCGAGGTCGCGCTCCACCGCCCGGACGGCCGCCGCCTCGGCCAGGTTGACCTGGAGGAACGGGTTGCCGTCGCCGTCGACGAGGAGCGAGATCCGGGCGTCCACCAGCACCGGGACGCCGTCCCGGTCGCGCAGCTCGGCCGGGCCGGACCAGCGGCCGTGGCGCAGGGTGTCCCGGATCGCGGCCCGGATCCGGTCCACCTGGTCCTGGTCGGGGATCAGGTCGTCGATCCGGCGGCCGACCAGCAGCTCGTTGGGCCAGCCGAGCAGTTCCTCGGCGGCCGGGCTCCAGAGCGCCACCCGGCCCGCGGTGTCGAGGATCGCGATGGCCACCTTGACCACGTCGAAGAGGCTGCCGCCGGCCGTCCCGCCGGGGCCGGGCGCGGAGCCGGGGCCGGCCCGCCCCGGGGTCTCCGGGAGGGCGCTCGGCCCGCCGGGGAACGGCCGGCCCGGGCGGCCCCGGACGCCGGCCGGGGCCGCCGGGTCGGGCGCCGCCGGGGGCTGCGCGGGCCGGGCCGCGGGCGGGAGCACTCCCCCGGTGTCGGCCCGGGCGGCCTCCGTCGCGCGGTTCGCGCCGCGGCGCAGCCGGGCGCGGGCGGCGGCGCTCCCCCCGGCGCCCGCCCGGCGTGCTCCCCCACCGCCGTTCCCGCTCTTCGACACCGACGCGGCCTCCGGCTCTGCTCGGGATCGGCGTCGCCGGCTGGGGCGGCTCACCGATGGTGACGAATAGTGCCGAAAAGTGACATACCCAGCAGGACCAAGGCTATCCCGCCCGGCGCGTCGGCCTTTCCGATTACCGGGGCACCGCGCCACGCGTCGCGTCGCGGGGCGGGTCGGGCGTCGCGTCGCGGGGCGGGTCGGGCGGGGGTACAGCGGGGCCGGGCGGGGGCCGAGCACGGTGGGGCGTGGTGGGGCGCGGTGCGGCCGGCGGGGCTCAGGAGGTGGCGAGGAGACGGGCGACCTCGGGCAGGACCTCGCGGTCGTGCTCCAGCCAGTCGACCTCGCCCAGCTCGGCGGCACCGAGCCAGCGCAGCTCGTCGTGCTCCTGGAGCGGGAGCGGCTCGCCGGAGAGCAGTTCGGCCGCCCAGAGCCGCAGCTCGAGACCGGGCCGCACCAGCCACGCGCCGGGCAGCCGGGTCAGCGCCCGGGCCCGGACGCCCAGCTCCTCCAGCAGCTCGCGCTCCAGCGCCTCGGTCTCGGTCTCACCGGCTTCGGCCTTGCCCCCCGGGAACTCCCAGCGCCCCGCCACCTCGGCGGGCCTGCTGCGCCGCGCGGCGAGCACCCGCCCCCGGTGGATCAGCGCGCCGCCGACGACGATCCGGTTCTCCCCCGCGGGGTCCATGGCCTTGTCCATGGGCCCCGACCCTACGACGTGCGGTTCAGTCGTGCGGCCCACGTGCCCGGGAGTCCCCGGCGGGCTCGGCCTCGACCCAGTACAGCTGTTTGTGGCCGCGCGCCTCGAACTCGGCCGCCACCTTCTCGGCCGCCTCCCGCCCGATCCCCCCGACGACCCGGAAGCGCTGACCGTTGTCGTCCTGCCGCATCACCCGAAAGGTGTCCATGGGCCCAGGCTAGGGCGTGCCCGCGCGGGCACGCCGGGCCCCGCCCCGGCCCGCGTGGGGGTCGGGTCGGGGCGGGGCTGCACGGGACACTACGCCCCGTTCGCTACCGGCCGGTACGGGGGCTGTTAACAACCGGTTAGCCGGGGGCGGCGCCGCGACCGGGTCCGGGATCAGACCCGGATGTCCGCGGCCCGTTCGCCGGTCGACAGCCCCAGCGCGCGCCGGATGTCCACGGCCAGCCTGCCGCTCTTGACGGAGAACGCGTGCGCCTTGCCCACCTCGCGCTCCAGCTCGGCGGGGTCCGCGGCCCTGGCCGCGGCGTCCCAGGCGTTGGCGGCGTCCAGCGTGACCGCGCCCAGTTCGATCAGCTTGCTCCTGGCGCCCTCCGGCCAGTCGATCCCGGTGGCGGACAGCTCGGCGACCTCCTTGCGGCAGGCCGCGGCCATCGCCTTCACCCACTGGTGGTAGTCGGCCGGCGCCTCGGCGACCTCCTGCTCCGGCTCGGCGTACAGGGCCTTGTTGTAACCGAGCACCGCGTCCAGGTAGGTGCGCTGGGCCTGGGTGAGCTTGGTCCGGTCGGTGCGGACGCTGCCGCTGTGCGCCTGCCGCTCGTCCTGGAAGGTGCAGGTCACCCGGCGGTCGCCGGTCATCCAGCCGCGGACGCTCGGGTAGTAGTAGTACCCGTCCACCCCCTCGGGGACCAGCCAGGAGTCGAACGCGTAGTCGTCGCGCACCGGGCCGCAGAGCTTCTCGGCGTTCCGGCCCATCTCGGCACCGCTGGGGTACTGGTCGTCCCGGCCCGTCGGAAGGACGACGGTGCCCGCGACCTCGGCGTGGTGCGGCGCGGTGCAGGGCACCACCCGGACCCAGTAGACGCCGGTGGACCCGGGGTCCCCGCTCAGCGGCGGCTGGTCGAAGCAGTCGCCGACCTGGAGGTCGTTGACGGACACCGAGCCCTTCGGCCCGTGCCGGGCGTCGCCGTACCGCTCCTCGTCGAAGCCGATCGCGGCCAGCCCGATGAACGCGATCAGGGAGACGATCAGCGACAGGACGCCGACGACCAGGCCGGAGACCGCGAGGCCGCGGCCCTTCTCGTTGCGCCGGGGTATCTGGACCAGCGCGACCACCGCGAAGACCAGCGCCAGCGGCCACAGGCAGAACAGGGCGGTGACCAGCGAGGCGATCGCGAAGCCGTTGGTGCGGGTGGGGGCGGCCGGGTAGGGGAAACCGGGCTGGAAGCCGCTCTGGGCGGCGGGGGTGACGGCGGCCCAGCCGGTCGGCTGCGGCGCGGCCGGGCCGGGGACGGGCGGGCCGGGGACGGGCGGCGGCACGTCGGCGGGGGCCGCCCAGGGGTCGGCGGCGGACGGCGGCACCGGGCCGACGGCGGGGACGGGGGCGTCGGCCGGAGTGGGAGCGACGGGCGGAGCCGCCGGGGCGGGGGCCGTCCAGGGGGCGGGCTCGGGCGCGGGCTCGGGCTTGGCTGCGGGCTCGGGCGCGGGCTCGGCCGCGGGGGCGGGCGCGGCGACAGGCTCGGCCGCGAAGGCCGGCTCCGGCGCGGCGACCGGCCCCGGCTCGGGCGTGGGCGTGGGCGCCGGGACGACGGCAGCGTCGGACTCGGGCTTGGACACGTGCGGACTCCCCCGGCCCGCGGGCGGCGGGCGGCAACTCGGCAGGACGACCCGAGGTGCCCGCGGACGAAGCCCGGTGGCCCGTCGGGTACGGGAACAGGCGCGCGACTCTACCGGATCCGGTGGAACACCCACCCGCGATTTCCCGCCCCACGAACGACCCCCGCACCGCACCGCCCGCGCCGGGTGCGGACCCGGCGTCAGCGCCGGGCCAGGACCTCCCCGTGCAGCATCGCGAACCACCCGTCCCCGGCCGCCGCCCACTCCCGCCAGGCGGCCGCGATCCGGGCCAGTTCGGCCTCGTCCGCGAAGCCCTCGGCCAGCGCCGCCCGGGCGATGCCGGAGCCCGTGATGCGCTCGGCCCACATCCCGCCCCACCAGTCGCGCTGCTCGGGCGTCGCGTACGTCCAGGTGCTCGACGTCGCGGTGATCTCGGTGAATCCGGCCTCCCGGGCCCAGGACAGCAGCCGCCGCCCGGCGTCCGGCTCGCCGCCGTTGTGCCGGGCGATCCGCTCGTACAGCTCCAGCCAGCGGTCCAGCCCGGGCGCCTCCGGGTACCAGGTCATGCTGGCGTAGTCGACGTCCCGGACCGCGACCACGCCTCCCTCCGCGGTGACCCGGCGCAGCTCGCGCAGCGCCCCCACCGGGTCGGCCACGTGCTGCAGCACCTGATGGGCGTGCACCACGTCGAACTCTCCGTCCGGGTACGACAGCCGGTGCACGTCGGCGACCTCGAACACGACGTTGGACAGACCGCGGCCGGCCACGTACCGGGCGGCCTCCGCCAGCACGTCGGCGGAGGCGTCCGCGGCCACCACCCGGCCGGTCGGGCCGACCAGCTCGGCCAGGTCGGCGGTGATGGTGCCCGGTCCGCAGCCGATGTCCAGCACCACCTGCCCGGGCCGCAGGTGCCCGCGCAGGTAGGCGGCGGAGTTGTCGACCGTCCGGGAGCGGTGCGAGCGCAGCACCGGCTCCTGGTGGCCATGGGTGTAGACGGCGTTCTTCGGTGCGGTCATGGTGCTCCCCCTCGGGATCTGCCGTTCCTCGATGTCTCCGACGCTACTCCTCGTCCCGCATCTCGAGAAGATTCGTCTCACATAGCGGTCGCGTGGCCGGGTCCGGGACACCCCGGCCCGTACCGTGGACGGCACACCCGAACCGCCCCACCGTGAAGGGCTCGCCACCATGACCGGCCCCCGCCCCTTCGTCCTGCTGAGCGCCGCCATGTCCCTGGACGGCTTCCTCGACGACGCCTCGCCCGAGCGGCTGCTGCTCTCCGGACCGGCCGACTTCGACCGGGTGGACGCCGAGCGGGCCGCCGCCGACGCCGTCCTGGTCGGCGGCAACACCCTGCGCGCGGACAACCCGCGACTGCTGGTCAACGACCCCGGGCGGCGGGCCGCCCGGACGGCGGCCGGGCGGCCCGCGTACCCGCTGAAGGTGACCCTCAGCGCGAGCGGCCGGCTGGACCGTTCGCTGCGGTTCTGGCACACCGGCGGCGAGCGGCTCGCCTACACCACGGACGCCGGCGCCGCCGTGCTGCGCCCCGGGCTGGCCGGGCTGGCCGAGGTGGTCGCGCTCGGTCCGGCCGTGGACCTGGGCGCGGTGCTGGACGACCTCGGCGCGCGCGGGGTGCGGCGACTGATGGTCGAGGGCGGCAGCGGGGTGCACACCCAGTTCCTGTCCCAGGGGCTGGCGGACGAGCTCCATCTGGTGGTGGCGCCGCTGCTGGTCGGGCAGCCGGGCGCGCCCCGGTTCGTCGGGGCGGCGGACTTCCCCGGCGGCCCCGGCCGTCGGATGCGGCTGCTGGAGGCCCGTACGGTGGGCGATGTCGTCCTGCTCAGGTACGCCCCGAAGGAGCCCGCCCCGTGACCGAGCCGCACCACGCCACCGAGCCCGGCCCCGCGGCCGGCGCCGCAGCCGAGCCGGACGCAGCCGCCGGGTCCGGCGCCGCAGCCGCGCCCGGCGCCGATCTCGCGTTCCTGCACCGGGCGGTGGAGCTCTCCCGCCGCTGCCCGCCCTCGCGGACGGCGTTCTCGGTCGGCGCGGTGGTGGTCGCCGCCGACGGCACGGTGCTGGCCGAGGGCTTCAGCCGCGAGGTGGACGGCCACGACCACGCCGAGGAGGCCGCCCTCGCCAAGCTCCCGGCCGGCGACCCCCGACTGCGCGGCGCGACCGTCTACAGCTCGCTGGAGCCCTGCGGGCAGCGCGCCTCCCGCCCGGTGCCGTGTGCCGAACTGCTGATCGCGGTCGGCGTCCCCCGGGTGGTGGTGGCCTGGCGCGAGCCGTCCACCTTCGTCGCCGAGACCCGGGGCGCCGGGCTGCTGGAGACGGCCGGCGTCGAGGTGGTCGAGCTGCCGGAGCTGGCCGAGGAGGCCCGCGCGGTCAACGCGCACCTGCTCGACTGAGGCCCGGCGACGGTCTCCGGGGGATCTTTTGTATCCTTGTTGAACAATCGGCTCGCGTTTTCGCGTGCCCCCTCACCCCCGGACGGAGCCGCCCCGTGCCCACGACCTTCACCCCCCGCGCCCTGCTGCTGGACATGGACGGCACCCTGGTCGACTCGGACGCCGTGGTCGAACGCTGCTGGAGCGGCTGGGCCCGGGAGCACGGCCTCGACCCGGCCGAGGTGCTGCGCACCGCCCACGGCCGCCAGGGCCACGCCACCATGGCCGTCCTGCTGCCCGACCGCCCGGTGGAGCTCAACCTCGCGGACAACGAGCGGATGCTCGCCGCCGAACGGGCCGACACCGAGGGCGTCGTCCCGGTCCCCGGTGCCGCCGCCTTCCTCGCCGCCCTGGCCGGCCGGCCGCACGCCCTGGTGACCTCCGCCGACGCCCCGCTCGCCCGGGTCCGGATGGCGGCCGCCGGCCTCGAACTGCCGCGGGTCCTGATCACCGCCGAGTCCGTGGGCGCCAGCAAGCCCGACCCCGAGGGCTTCCTCAAGGGCGCCGCCGCACTCGGCTTCGCCCCCGGCGACTGCCTCGCCTTCGAGGACTCCGGGGCCGGCATCGCGGCCGCCCGGGCCGCCGGCGTCCCGGTCGTCGGCGTCGGGCCCCGCGCGGTCGGCCACCACCCCGCGGCGCACGCCGCCACCCTGGAGTCCGTCACCGTCACCGCGGGCCCGGACGGCACCCTCACCGTCACCGTCGCCTGACCTCGGTGGTGGGGGCGGGGGCGCCCCGCCCCCGCCCCCCCCCCCCCCCCCCCCCCCCCCCCCCCCCGGGGCCCCCGGGGGGGGGGCCCCCCCCCCCCCCCCCCACCCCCCCCCCC
>NZ_JBIVGI010000006.1:0-173565 GCF_044748625.1 Kitasatospora sp. NPDC089913
CCGAAGATGGTCCGCGAGGGCGCCCACATTCGCGCGTCCCTGGTGCTGGGCACCGAGGAGCAGGCGCGAATGGCGCTGGGCGAGAAGGCCGTGGATGGTGGCGCCGCCCCGCACAAGCTCCGCCAAGGGCTCGACAAGGGCACGCTGGTGGTGGCCGGGGACGGCGTGAAGCTCGCCCCCGGGCAGAGCAGCATCACCATCCGCACGCACTTCGTCTCCGGCGAGCACGCCGCCGAGATCGCCGGCCGGGCCAAGGCCCGGCGTGCCGGGGTCACGACCCGGTCGTCCGTGGACCGGCCGGACGAGACGGATCCGCTCGCGGACGTCGCGGCCGTGCTCGGCGACGAGAAGCGCATGCGGACCCAGGAAGTGCTTTCCGGTCTCGCCGCCCGGGATCCGGGCGCCTACCGGGAGTGGACGTTCGGGGACCTGAAGACCGTGCTGGACGCGGTCGGCGCCGCCCCCTACAAGTCCGACGGACAGATGGTCGTCTCCCGCGCCAAGGTCGAATCCGCCCTCCAGCTCCGCGCCGAGGACGCCGGAGCGTAACCGAAGCGCGTGAGGGAGGCCGGAGGGAGGCAGGGAGTTCTCCCTGACCGCCTCCCTGAACCCCCACCCTGCCCCTGATCAGCGCAGATCAGCGCGCCAGGGAGGCAGGGAGGCGCCACCCCCACCCCTGCTGGGGCCCCGGAAACCGGCTCTTCGGCCCGGGGGCCCTCTCCCTCCCTGTCCGAACGCCGTCACTCTCCGCATCCATTGACGAGAGGGGATCCACCGCATGAGCACCCCCGTCCGCGTGCGGCCGCTGGCCGCCGTCCACCTGCGCGACGCGCTCACCGCCGCTGCCGACCATCGGCCGGCCGCCGCCCTCGCGGCCCTGCTCCACATCGACCCCGAGTCCTGGACCGGCATCGAGCAGCGCGCCGCCGCGCTCGGCACCACCGTCCTGGACCTGCTCGCCACCGCCACCCGGGAGGGAACCCAATGAGTCTCACCACCGACGCGATCACCGCCGCCGTCCTCTTCGGCCCCGGCGCCGTCCTCGGCGCCGCCGCCCTCATCTCCCAGCGCGGCGACAGGGCTGAATCCGCCGCCGTCCGGCAGGTGCTCGCCGAATCCGCCGCCGAACGCGCCCACCGCGCCGCCCGGCAGGCGAGCGCCCCGCCCGACGGCGGCGAGGGCGCCCCCACCCCCACCACCGAGCAGCACGTCCCGCTCGCCACCGTCCTGCCCTTCCCTGCCGCCCGCCGCGCTGCCTGAAAGGACTTCCCGTGTTCGACGACTTCGACTGTGCCCCCGACGAGGACACCGAGGACTGGACGCCCGGCGAGTGTGACCACTGCCCCGGCGGCGAGCCCATCCGCGTGCCGTTCGGCTTCATCTACTGCGCCTGCCGGATCGGGCAGGGCGCCGACCCCGAGGACTGCGTCTGCGGCTCCGAGAGCGAGTGACCCGGCCTGTGCCGAGCCCGGTTCCGCCCGCCCCTCGCCCCTGCCGGGCGCGGTGCGGGCGGTGCCGGGGACGGACAGCCCGCTCCCACCCAGTTGCCCCGGGAGGGCCGCATGGCCAAGCGCACCTATCTCGACCCCCGCCAGATGGGCGCCGACAACATCGGCGACGCCGCCCGCCTGTTCCTCATCGGCGTGCGCGTCGTCCGCGCCGAAAGCCGCGGGAAGTCCACCAAGCGGCTGGAGAACCGCGCCGACCGCATCCAGCAGGAGGCGTTCGACCGCTGGGACGCCAAGTACGGCGCCCCCGACGAGAGCTGACTCAGCCCGGAGCGGCCGGCACATCCCGCCAAGGCTTCCGGCCGCTCCGGTTCCCCTGCTCAATCGAGATGAGGAGACCACCCAGCATGACCCATCCGACCACCATCCGGGGAGAGCACCTGCTCGCCGCTCTCTCCCTCGCCGCCTCCGGCGTTCCCGTGCTGCCGCTGCGGGCCGGGAAGGTGCCGTTCGGCAACTGCCCGCGCTGCGTCGACGGCGCGTGCGGCGGCCGGCCGAACATGAAGTCCCCCGGGGCCTGCGCCTGCCCGTTCCCGTGCCACGGTTGGGCCGCCGCCACCACCGACCCCAACGTCCTGACCAGCCCGGAGTGGGCGCGGACGTGGCGGGACGCGGCGGCCGTCGGCTACCACCCCGGTGGCGCGGGCGTGACCGTCGTCGACCTCGACGACGCGCAGGCGATCGCGTGGGCGCGGGAGACGCTGCCCGCCACCCGGGTGGTGCCGACCACCCGGGGCGAGCACTGGCTCTACCGGGGCGCCATGCCGTCCGCCAACGCGGTCCGGCCCGGCGTGGACGTCAAGTCGTCGATGTCCTACGCCCGGTGGCTCGGCCCCGGCACGGGCACCATGGCGGCCCTGCCGGACGTCGTCCGCGCCCTGGTCGTCAGGGAGCCCATCCCGGTCCGGCCGGCGGCCGTCACGGTGTCCGTCCCGGGCGGGGGCGGGAAGTGCCCGCACCGCACGCCCACGTTCCTGGCGCGGGGCATCGCCATGGCCGAGCAGCGCATCAGCGAGGCCGCCGCCGCCGTGCACAACACCGTGTTCGGGGTGTTCCTCGCCGTGCTGTCGACGCACGGGCGGTGCGGGTGCCTGACCGTGGCCCACACGGAGCGGCTGTTCGCCGCCGCGCAGGCCAAGGGGGAGTCGCCCCGGCACTGCGCCGACGCGTGGGCGAACGCCTTGATCCGGTTGGGGCTGTAGCCGTGGCCGATGACGAGAAGAACCCGGCGCGGGAGATCATCACTGAGTACGCGCAGGCACACTTCCGGTACTTCCGCACCGCCGACGGCACCGTCTACGCCCAGCGCAACGGCCACCCGGTGGCCCGCCCGATCCGATCCCAGGGCACCACCGGCAGCCACCGCCAGGAACTCCTGGTAGGCCTGTACAAGGATGGGCGCGGTGTCTTCAACGGAACCTCGATGAAGGAAGCGCTGGACCTGATCGAGGCTCTGGCCCTGACCGAGGAGGTGCAGCCCGTCCACATCCGGGTGGCCCCCGGCCACGACGGGGCGACGTGGCTGGACCTCGGGCGCGCCGACGGCCTGTCCGTGCGCATCCACCCCACCGGGTGGGACACCGTCGTCCCCGACCCGCGCGAAGTCTGCTGGCGCCGTACCCAGCTCACCGGTGAGCTGCCGGTTCCGGTGAAGGACACCGACGGCAAAGGCATCGACCTGTTGCTGAGGCTGACGAACTTCACCGACGCCCAGACCGAGTGCCTGGCCATCGCGTGGCTGATCGGGTGCCTCGGGCCCGGGGTGCCGGTCCCGGCCCCGTTCCTCACCGGACCTCAGGGGGCCGGGAAGTCCACGGCCGGCCGGATGATGGTGCGGATCATCGAGGGCATGAGCGGGGACCTGCGCCGGGCCCCGAAGGACGAGGAGAACCTGGTCGCGGCCGTCGCGGCGGGGTGGGTCACCGCCCTGGACAACCTCTCCCACATGACCCCGGACCTGTCCGACGCCATGTGCTGCATCGTGACCGGCATCGAGTCCGTCAAACGGGCGCTGTTCACCGACGGGGACGTCCACCGCTCCGCCTACCGCCGGCCCCTGCTCCTGACCGGCATCGACGTCGGCGTCATCCGCCCCGACCTCGCCGAACGCCTCCTGCCCCTGCGGTTGGAGCGGCCCAAGGTGAGGCGCACCGAAGCGGAGCTGTGGGCCGAGTACGCCGAGGTGCTGCCCGTCGTCCTCGGGTCCCTGCTCGACCTCACGGTCCAGGTCCGCGCGGCCGAGGTCGACACCCCCACCGACCTGCGCATGGCCGACTTCGCGCACCTGTGCGCCCAACTCGACGCCGCGACCGGGTTCGGGGTGCTCCCGGTCTACCGGGCCAGCCTGAACGACCTGAATGACGACGTGATCGAGGGCGACCTCTTGGCGCAGACCGTCCTGCGGCACGCCGAGACCATCGAGCCGGGCGGAGCCCAGCGCATGACGTCGACCGAGTGGCTGCACTGCCTCGGGCGCCTCCACAGCGGCGACGACTTCCGCGCCCTGCCCAAGGGCTGGCCGACCACCGGAAAGGTGCTGTCCGACCGGCTCAAGCGCCTTCAGCCCACCCTCGCCGCCCGGGGCGTCCTCATCGACACCGGCCGCACCCACGAAGGCCGCTACCTCGAAATGGCCCGCCCCGCCCCCGCCCCGACGCACGAACAGCCCGAGCTGGGCTGACCGCCCGAACAGCAAGAGGAGCACCGGCGTCGCCGACGGGTGCTCCTCTTGCTGTTCGGCGAAGCCGCCCCAGGAGCGCGCCGCGAAGCGGCTCCGCTTCATGCCCTGAGGCGCACCGAACCACAGCAGAAACCCCCTCCCTTTTTCCTAAGAGAGGGAACGCTGCGTCATGTGCGACATGGAGACCGGCAGACGGCCGCTGACCTGCGACGAAGGCCATGACGCAGGCGCCGGACGCTGCGTCATCCTGCGTCATGTGCGACATGCCATGACGCAGCCCATGACGCACCCATGACGCGGCCCCCGGGCGCCGCGTCATACAAAGGCGCAGGTCAGAGGCCCGCATGTCGCTGATGACGCAATGACGCAGAAATCCCCACCTCGGACAAACGCGCTCGGACCTCACCAACGGCTCCCCTCGCCAAGGAGTAACCACCATGACCACCACCGCGCCCGAGGACACCCCCGAATACGACCCCACCCTCGTCGCTCTCAGGGTCGAGGAGGCTGCCCGCCGACTCAGCATCGGCCGCACCACCATGTACGCCCTGATCCGCGACGGTGAAATCGAGACCATCCCGATCGGCCGGGCCCGCCGAGTGCCGGCCGAGGCCGTCATCGAGTTCACCCGCCGCCGCATGCAGCAGCACGCCACCACCCCCATCGCAGCCTGAGGAGGCAGCACCCTTGGCGACCCGTCAGCCGAACGGCGCATCGAGCATTTACCAGGACAAAGACGGCAAGTGGCACGGCCGGGTGACCGTCGGGGTCAAGGACGACGGCACGCCGGACCGTCGGCACGTCCGGGGGAAGTCCCGGGCGGAGGTGACCAAGAAGGTCCGGGAGCTGGAGAGGAAGCGGGACGACGGCAACGTCCAGAAGGCCGGCAAGAAGTGGACCGTCGCGGCCTGGCTCACCCATTGGGTGGAGAACATTGCCGCGCTGCACGTCCGACCGAACACCCTCGCCGGGTATCGGGTGGCGGTGAACGTCCACCTGATCCCCGGGGTCGGCGCTCACCGGCTGGAGAAGTTGGAGCCGGAGCACCTCGAACGGCTCTACAAGAAGATGCAGGACAGCGGGAGCAAGCCCGCCACCGCCCACCAGGCGCACCGCACCATCCGGACAGCGCTGAACCAGGCGATCCGACGCGGGCACCTCACCCGGAACGTCGCGTCGCTGGCCGTCGCGCCCAAGGTGGAGGAAGAGGAGGTTGAGCCGTACGAGGTGGAGGAGGTGCAGGCGCTCCTCCTGGAGGCGGGCAAGAACCGGAACAGCGGTCGGTGGGCCATCGCGCTGGCGCTCGGCCTGCGGCAGGGGGAGGCGCTCGGGCTCCAGTGGCGGGACATCGATCTGGAGCGGGGCAGTCTGCGGGTGCGGCAGGCCCGACAGCGACCGAAGTACCGGCACGGCTGTACGACCCCGTGCGGGCGGAAGCACGCCGGCAGGTGCCCGGAGCGGGTGCAGACGAACGCCGATGCTGCTCTCACGAAGTCGCGGGCGGGTAAGCGGCTGATCGGCCTTCCGGATCAGCTGGTGAAGCTGCTCAGGCTCCACAAGGAGGAGCAGGACCGGGAGCGGCTGGCCGCCCGTCAGGAGTGGGTGGAAGGTGGGTGGGTCTTCGCCTCCGAGACCGGCCACCCGCTCATCCCGCGCACGGACTGGGATCGATGGAAGGAACTGCTCGCCGCCGCCGGCATCCGGGACGGGCGCCTGCATGACGCTCGTCACACCGCCGGGACGATCCTCCTCCTGCTCGGCGTCCCCGAGCGCATCGTGATGGACATCATGGGGTGGTCCAGCACCGCCATGACGCATCGGTACCAGCACGTGACGGCCCGGATCCGGCGGGACGTGGCGATGCAGATCGGCGGCCTCATCTGGGAGGTGGCCAAGGAGGCTGACGCGGGTGGCGTGCTGCCACGTGACTGATGGAGGTTCGTGTATCGACCTGCAGCGCGACACATGAGTCCCGGCATCCACTGCGGACTCAGCAGCCCTGACCCCTGACGCACTTGTTCTCAGACGTGCGGTAGTGATGGCACGATCGGCACATCCAGCCCTTGTCGAGCCCGATCGTCTCAGCCATTGAGCCGGTGATTTCCATAGCGAGGCCCAGGTGCTCGAACGCTTCCGCGAGCCTCACCTTGATGTGGTCGGTGATCGTCTTGCATCTGTGGCAGTAGTGGTCTCTGCTGTTCGCCATGCCACTTCCCCTTGCCGCGCGAGGTCGAGTTGCCTAGGTCACATCGTGGCAATCATCTGGCTTCCCCGTGGCGGAACTGGTTGAACTGAGACCAAAACTGAGACCAGACGACGAGGGCCCCCGACCGTTCCCGGTCGGGGGCCCTCGTTTGTCCTGCTCGTGGCGGTAGCGGTGGGATTCGAACCCACGGTGAAGTTGCCCCCACACACGCTTTCGAGGCGTGCTCCTTTGGCCGCTCGGACACGCTACCGAGGGGAACTCTACCGGACGGGTGGCGCGGGAACGAAATCCTTGTCCGGGGCGGCCGCGGGGGTGGGTCCGCGCTGGGTGTCGAAGAAGGCGCGGAGCTGCTCGCCGCATTCGTCGGCGAGGACGCCCGGGATCACCTCGGGGCGGTGGTTGAGCCGCCGGTCGCGCATCACGTCGAAGAGCGAGCCGGCCGCGCCGGCCTTCTCGTCGAGGGCGCCGTAGACCACGCGGTCGATCCGGGAGAGCACGATCGCGCCCGCGCACATGGTGCACGGCTCCAGGGTGACGACGAGGGTGCAGCCGCTCAGCCGCCATTCGCCGACCCTGCGCGCGGCCTCGCGGACCGCGACCACCTCGGCGTGGCCGGTCGGGTCCCCGACGGCCTCGCGCACGTTGTGGCCCCGGCCGATGATCTCGCCGTCGGGGCCGAGGACGAGCGCCCCGACCGGGACGTCACCGGTGGCCGGCGCCAGGGCGGCCTCGGCGATGGCGAGGCGCATCGGCGCCGCCCAGCGGTCGCGGACCGGATCGGGGCGGACGGGAGCGGGCAGCGGCGGGATCGGGCGGGCGGACTGCATGGCATCCAGTGTCGGGCATGGCGGGGGTCCGGCCGTGCGGGCGGTGGACACGGGGTGTTACCGGACGGCCTCCAGCACCTCGCCGCAGCCGAGCGCCTCGGCGATCTCCTCCAGGGCGTCGCCGGGCACCGCGCCCTCGCCGCTGAGGGAGAGCAGGGCGTCCGCGGCGAGTCCGAACTCGGTCAGCAGGTGCGCGTCGCCGAGCGGGCCGACCGGGACACCGTTGTGGCCCTCGCCCTCCTCGTCGTCCTGCTCCTCGGCCTCGGCCTCCTCCTCCAGCTCGGCGACCAGGTTGTCGAGGTCGCCGAACTCGCTCTCGCCGGCCTGGTCCACCAGTTCGTCGGTGAGGACCGAGCCGTAGGAGCTGCGGGCGGCGGCGGCGCCGTCCGACACGAAGATGCGCGGGTCCTCCTCGCCGTCCACCCGGACGATGGCGAACCAGGCGTCCTCCTGTTCGATGAAGACCAGGACGCTGTCGTCGTCCTGGGCCGCCCCGCGGGCCAGATCGGCCAGGTCGGCGAGGGTTTCGACGGAGTCGAGCTCCGTCTCGCTCACGTCCCACCCGTCCTCGGAGCGAGCAAGCACTGCAGCGAAGTACGCCACCAGGGACACTCCCAAGATCTCGTCTCGGCTGTCGGCGCGCTCGGGCGACGCGGAACTGGCCGCCCCCGCGCCAGAGGCGGCCCGCTGTTCGGACCGTCCCATCGGAATCGTGACAGAAAGCCAGGCTCTGCGGGGGGTGTTCTGCAGCGCGTCTTTGCAGGTCGTGTCGGAAGGGTTGGCCGCCGGACGGTGTACGGCGACCGGGTGGCAGCGGGACTGTGGAGAACCCGTGGAGAGCCCGTCAGATCCGGAAGGTTCGCATCCGCATCGCCTCGCGCATCCGGCGTTCCTTGGTGCGGCGCGGCTGGACCCGCTCACGCAGTTCGCGGGCCTCGGTGAGTTCGCGCAGGAAGACAGCGCGGCGCCTGCGGCGCTCCGCCTCGGTCTCCGGACGGTCCGGGGGCGGGCCCGAGAGGCCGCCCGACGAGGTCGGGGCCCCGTCCGCCGAGCCGTTCCCGTGGTGCGGGTTGCTCGTCATAGGACCTGACTTTCCCAGATCGGCCGGGTTGATACCACAGGAGGCCGTTCCGTCCGGACATTCGCGGTGCGTCACCGCGCGTCACGGCAGAGTGAGGGCCGGTCCGGGCGGCGCGCGGCGCGGTCTGGCACGGCGTGTCGTACGGGCGTCCGGGCGCGGGCTAACCTCGACGCATGCGGATCCACGTCGTCGACCACCCCCTGGTCGCCCACAAGCTCTCCACCCTGCGCGACGAGCGCACCGACTCGCCGACCTTCCGTCGCCTGACCGACGAGCTGGTGACCCTCCTCGCGTACGAGGCCACCCGGGACGTCCGCACCGAGGAGGTGGAGATCACCACCCCGGTGGCCGTCACCACCGGCACCCGGCTGTCCTACCCGCGCCCGCTGGTGGTGCCGATCCTGCGGGCCGGCCTCGGCATGCTGGACGGCATGACCCGGCTGCTGCCGACCGCCGAGGTCGGTTTCCTGGGCATGGTGCGCAACGAGGAGACCCTGGAGGCCTCCACCTACGCCACCCGGATGCCGGACGACCTGTCCGGCCGCCAGGTGTACGTGCTCGACCCGATGCTGGCCACCGGCGGCACGCTGGTCGCGGCGATCCGGATGCTGATCGAGCGCGGCGCCACCGATGTCACCGCCGTGGTGCTGCTGGCCGCCCCGGAGGGCGTCGAGGTGATGGAGCGCGAGCTGTCCGGCCTGCCGGTCACCGTGGTCACCGCGGCCGTCGACGAGCGGCTGAACGAGAACGGCTACATCGTCCCGGGTCTCGGCGACGCGGGCGACCGCCTGTACGGCACCGCGGGCTGAACCCGTCCGGACACGGATGCGACGGAGCCCCCCGGTGGTGAACCGGGGGGCTCCGTCGCGTTCGGGTCCGGGGTCGGGCCCCGGGCGGGTCAGCAGCTGCCGGTGCTGCTCGGGGCGGGGACCGGCCGGGTGGCCAGGGCCAGCGCGGCGGCGGCCTGGGTGTCGTCGAGCAGCGTGTTGTAGCTGTCGCCGATGACGAAGTCCACGGTGCCGTCGGTCCGGGCGTCGGCGGTGCTGGTGGCTCCGGCGATCACCGAGCCGACCAGGGTGGCCGCTCCGGCGCCGGCCGGGCCGGCGACCACCTGGGCGGTGCCGGGCACCTTCTTGTCCAGCTCCGCCGGGGCGTTGCCGACCTTGCCGATGGTGAAGCCCCGCTTCTTGAGCTCCTCGGCGGTGCGGGCGGCCAGGCCCGCCTTGGCGGTCGCGTTGTAGACGTTCACGGTGACGGCCGCGGGCTGCGGGACCGCCGCCGGGTCGATCGGGGCGGCGGCCGTGCCGGGGACGGTCGGCGCCTCCGGGGTCGGGGCAGCCAGCGGCTTGCCGGAGGGTCCGGCGCAGGCCTGGGCGGAGGCGTTCTTGCCCTTGCCGCTGAAGATGTCCCAGAGCTGGACGCCGCCGAGGCCGATCAGCGCCAGCGCGAGCAGCGCGCCGAGCAGTGCGAACACCTTGCGGCTCTTCTTCGGCGGGCGGCCCAGTCGCGGATAGGCGTTGCCGGTGATCCGGTACTGCTTCCCCTTCAGACCTTGGGGAGTCAACATGCTCACGGTTTGTCTCCCCCTCGTGCCGGGGCGGGGATCGGGTGAAGGTGCGGCGCGGCGTCGCGGGAAGGCGATCGCGGCCGTAGTCAGCAGATTAGTGCCGTACTGCCGCGAAGGTACTAAACGATCATCATCCGGGGTACTCCGGGACCCGAATGGCGGCACCCCGGTACGAACGGACCGCCCCCCGGTACTGACCGGGGGGCGGTCCGACACGTGCGGCCGGGTGAACCGGCCCGGTGGTCATTCCATCTCGAGGACACGGGCGTGCAGCACCTGGCGCTGCTGGAGCGCGGCGCGGACCGCGCGGTGCAGTCCGTCCTCCAGGTACAGGTCCCCGTGCCACTTCACGACGTGCGCGAAGAGGTCCCCGTAGAAGGTGGAGTCCTCCGCCAGGAGGGTCTCCAGATCCAGTTGTCCCTTGGTGGTCACCAGCTGGTCGAGTCGCACCGGGCGCGGGGCGACGTCCGCCCACTGGCGGGTGCTGGTACGGCCGTGATCCGGGTACGGCCGACCATTGCCGATGCGCTTGAAGATCACACGGAAAGCCTACCGTTCGGACGGCGGATGGCCCAGCAGCCATGGGGTCGCCACGCGCACCGGTGCGAGCTGCGGGCGGTGGATTGCGGCTGTTTCATGGGAAATGTCGTGTAGATCCCTCGAGGGATCTCGCGGGATCGATACCCGTTCCTCCGGCCCGCGGGGCCGCCGCACCGCCCGGGAGGGTGCCCGATGTCCGCTCTCGTTCCGTCCGCCGTCCGGGAGATCGCCGACGGGTACGCCTTCACCGGGCCCGCGCTGGACCTCGGGGCGGTGCTGCTGGACGGCACCGCGTACGCCGGTGCCCCGGTGCGGGTGCCGCTCGCGGTGCTCAACCGGCACGGGCTGGTGGCAGGAGCCACCGGCACCGGCAAGACCAAGACCCTCCAGCTGATCGCCGAGCAGCTGTCCGCCCAGGGCGTGCCGGTGTTCCTCGCCGACATCAAGGGGGACGTCTCCGGGGTGGCCGCCCCCGGCGAGCCGGGGGAGCGGACCGCGGCCCGGGCCGCCGAGGTGGGCCAGGACTGGCGGCCGCACGGCTGCCCGGCCGAGTTCTACGCGCTCGGGGGCCTGGGCAGCGGCATCCCGCTGCGGGCGACCGTGACCAGCTTCGGCCCGCTGCTGCTGGCCAAGGTGCTGGACCTGAACGAGACCCAGGAGGCCTCGCTCGGTCTGGTCTTCCACTACGCCGACCGCAACGGTCTGGAGCTCTACGACCTCAAGGACCTCACGGCGGTCATCGCCTTCCTGACCTCGCCCGAGGGCAAGGAGGAGCTGAAGGGCATCGGCGGGATCTCCGCCGCCACCGCCGGGGTGATCCTGCGCTCGCTCACCCTGCTGGAGAACGAGGGGGCCGGGGCGTTCTTCGGCGAGCCGGAGTTCGACACCGCGGAGCTGCTGCGGACGGCGGACGGCGGGGCGGGCGTGGTCTCGGTGCTGGAGCTGCCGGCGGTGCAGGACCGGCCGCGGCTGTTCTCGACCTTCCTGATGTGGCTGCTCGCCGATCTCTACCAGGAGCTGCCGGAGGTCGGGGACCTCGACCGGCCGAAGCTGGTGTTCTTCTTCGACGAGGCGCACCTGCTGTTCAAGGGCGCCTCCAAGGCCTTCCTGGAGGCGATCACCCAGACCGTCCGGCTGATCCGGTCGAAGGGGGTCGGGATCTTCTTCGTCACCCAGACGCCGAAGGACGTGCCGGCGGACGTGCTGGCGCAGCTGGGCAACCGGGTGCAGCACGCGCTGCGGGCGTTCACCCCGGACGACGCCAAGGCGCTGAAGGCGACCGTCTCGACCTTCCCGAAGTCGCCCGCCTACGACCTGGGGGAGGTGCTGACCTCGCTCGGGACCGGTGAGGCGGTGATCACCGTGCTGTCCGAGAAGGGCGCGCCGACGCCGGTGGCGGCGACCAGGCTGCGGGCGCCGCAGTCGCTGATGGGGCCGATCGGGCCGGCGGTGCTGCAGGCCGCGGTGGACGGGTCGGCGCTGGCCGGGAAGTACCGGGACGCGATCGACCGGGAGTCGGCGTACGAGAAGCTGGCGGCGCGGGCGGCCCGGCCGGAGGCGGAACCGGTGCCGGAGCCCGGGGGCGGTGCGGAGCCCGAGCGGGAGCGGGCGCCGGAACGCCCGTCGGAGCGGGCGCCGGAGCGGGCGCAGGAGCGGGCGCAGGAGAGCGGCGGGCTGCTGGGGTCGCTGATGAACAACCCGGCGCTCAAGTCCTTCGCCCGGTCCGCCGGGACCCAGCTCGGGCGGGAGATCTCCCGGAGCCTGTTCGGGACGTCCCGGCGGCGGCGGTGAAGGGGCGCTCCCGGCTCAGATGCTGTCGGTGAGCCAGACCCGGCCGGCCGAGATCGGGCGCTCGGCGACGGAGCGCGGCACCGTGCTGTTGAGGCTCCACCGGTAGCCGGCGAACAGCTTGGTGTCGGCGTCCGCGTAGAAGACCATGTGGCCGTAGCCGACGCCGTCGTGCTCCCGCCAGGCCGAGGTGCCGCCGGTGGTGGGGACCTCCTCGATCCGGGTGTCGGGGAAGGCCCGGTAGAGGTCGGTCGCGGTGCCGCCGTTCGCCGGGTTGCCGTGCGGGTCGCTGGTGCAGTCGATGATCTCGAAGACGTACGGCACGACCGGACGGCCGAGCCTGGCGTCCACCGCCGCGTCCGACCAGGTGCCCTTGCGCTCGCGGATCATGACGATGTGGCCGGTGTACGGCTTGGAGCCGTCCTCGTCGGGGTGGTAGTCGAGGGCCACCAGGTCGCCGGGGCGCAGGTTCACCGGCTTGGTGACGCGGGTGAAGTGCGGGAGGGCGTCCGGGTCGAGGAAGGCCTGCTGGTACTTCTCGGCGGTCGGGTAGGGGTTGGTGTTGGCCGGGTCCTTGATGAAGTACTGCTGGAAGTACTCCCGGGTCGCCCAGCCGTAGCTGTAGCCGCCCCACGGCATCGGCGTGCCGGCGGGCACGGTGGGCTGGGTGCCGTAGGCGCGCTGGAGGGCCAGGGTGATGAAGGACGAGCACTGGGCCAGGTTGTAGAACTCCTCCGGGTGGCCGGCGGTGCCCCAGCGGACGGTGGTGTGGACGTCCTCGAACTCGCCGGCCGTCTTGTACCGGTTGGCGTTCTGGTCCCAGGGACGCAGGCGCAGGTTGTCGACCAGGGCCTCGGCCTCGATCTGGTGCGGCAGCTTCAGCGTGTACGGGCTGGGCGCCGGGACGGTGGCCGCGGCGGCCCCGGTGGCGCCGACGGTGCCCGCCAGGGCGGCGGCCCCGGCGGTGCCGGCGGCTCCGGCGAGCAGACGGCGGCGGCTGATCGGTGATGCGGTCATGGGTGCTCCCCCTCGTCGGACGATCACGACTGAGGGGAGCTTAGGGAGCACGTGTCGGCACGGCCAGATTCAGCCGTACGGGTGAGCGATCGGTTCCGGCCGTGGCAGCTTCAGGCCAGGGCGGCGCCGATCCGGTCGAGGGAGGACAGCCGCATCAGGCCGTAGTGGTAGAACTCGACCTCCGGGACGCCCAGCTCGCGCAGCACGGCGATCTTGGCGGCGAGGTTGGCCGGGCCGTCGCAGTCCGAGGCCATCGGGCGCAGGATCACCGCCATGTCCTGCGGACGCACGCCGTGCAGGGCGAAGGCGGCGAGCTTCTCCCGGACCGCCTCGGGCGTGCGGGCGTAGCCCAGCGTCTCGATCTGGTGGGCGGCCTTCGCCAGCCCCGGCAGGTCGATCCCGGAGAGCCAGCCGGTGCCCGGGCCGCCGCCGTCCATGAAGCTCAGCCGCATGCCGTGGCCGGCCGCCTCCTCGGTCAGCTCGGCGGCCAGCGAGGTCACGGTCGCGGCCGAGGCGTCCACGTAGGCGGCCACGGCGCCGCCGGCCAGCTCGTCCAGTGCGGCGGGCTCGGCGGCGGCGGTGTCGTCGGCCAGCCGGCGGCGCAGCTCGGTGCGGACCGCCGCGGCGGCCTCCTCGGCGGGGACGCCCGCGCGGACGGCGGCGGCCCGGCAGTGCGCGCAGAAGCAGAGGCCGAGCAGGGCCTCGGCGGCCGCGCCCAGCTCCTCGAAGTAGCGCTCGTGGTGGTAGCCGTGGCGCAGGCCGTGGAAGTGCAGCGACTCGGCCCGGACCGCGTCCACGCCGTACCGGGCCAGCTCGGTGACCAGGGTGCGGGCGTACGCGCGGACCTCGGGGTGGGCCGGGCAGAGCTCGGTGAGGTGGCGGTCCCCGAAGGCGTTGGCGGGGGCGCAGTCCGGGTGTTCGAAGCCGAGCCGGTCGTTGTGGCAGAAAACCGTCCACGCGTGCAGCTTCAGGCCACGCCGGCGGGCCTCCTCGGCGGCCTCGGCGAACGGATCGCGGTCGCCGATCGCGGTGGAGGGCACGGGCCGCAGCCGCTGCCCGGACCAGCGGGCCGGGTCGGGGCGGAAGTAGGCCGCGCCCGGCTCCAGGTAGCGGATCACCCGGCGGGGGTTGTGCGGGAAGACGTCGCGGGCCTCGTGGTAGACCGAGGCGAGGGTGACACCGCCGACCCCGGCCCGGTCGGTGAGGTTGCCGAAGAAGGTGTCGGCGCCCTCGTCGAGGAGGTCGGTGGCGAAGGCGAGGACGGACGACTCCACGGTGCGGCTCCGGAGCAGGGGGCAGGTGCCCGTTCACGCTAACCGCCGGGGCGGGGAATGGTCTATACCTGGCCGGGGTGGCGTGGTCCGGAAGAGGGCCTAGATGCCCAGGTCGTCGAGCTCCTTGAGCAGCGCGCCGGCGGGGCTCGCGGGGGTCGGGCCGGTGCCCGCGGCGGCCGTGGCCGCGCCCGCCGTGCGCCGCGGGGTGCGGTCGCGCAGCAGCCAGGCGCCGGCCAGCCCGCCGATCAGCCCGCCGAGGTGGCCCAGCCAGCTGACCCCCTGGGCGCTCGGCAGCACGCCCAGCAGGAGGTAGGAGTAGAGCGCGGCGACGACCACACCGATCACCGTGTCCGCCGGGTTGCGGTCGAAGATCCCGCGCAGCACCACGTAGCCGAAATACCCGTAGACCACGCCGCTGGCGCCCGCCGTGACGGCGTCGGGGCGCTCGAACCACCAGACCGTCAGTCCGCTGGACACCACGATCAGCGCGGTCGCGAGCAGGAAGCGCCTCATGCCCCGGTACGCGGCCAGGAAGCCGAACGCGAACAGCGGCCAGGAGTTGGCCTCGATGTGGTCCCAACCGAAGTGCAGGAACGGCATGGTGAGCAGGTCGGGCAGCTCGTCGAGCCGTCCCGAGCTCATGCCGTACTCGTAGGAGAGCCGGTAGTCGTCCAGCCAGTTCGCCACCTGGACCGCCCAGATGACGGCCAGCACGCCGACCATCGTGAGGAGTGCGGCACGGGAGTCACGGAGCAGTCGGGCGAATCTCGGAGCCATGTCCCGACTGTAGGGCCGGGCAGCGCGGTTGGTCACCCCACTAAGGTGAATCCTGTCCCTGGTCCGCGTGTCCGGGTCCGGGCCTCCCCTTTTCCCGCCGTGCCGAGAGGTGACCCTCCATGAGTGTGCGTCCGCCGCTGCCGTACGAGTTCCTGCCGCAGGTGCCGTCCTTCGAGCTGACCAGCCAGGACATCACCGAAGGCGGCACGCTGGCACAGGAGTTCATCCACGCCGGGGGCAACCTCTCGCCGCAGCTGGCCTGGTCGGGCCTGCCGGAGGGCACCCGCTCGATCGCCGTCACCTGCTACGACCCGGACGCGCCGACCGGCTCCGGCTGGTGGCACTGGCTGGCCCTCGGGCTGCCCGCCGACACCGCCGGCCTGGCGCGCGGCGCCGGGGCCTCCGACGGCGACCTGCCGGGCGAGCGATCCTTCCACGGGCGCAACGACTTCCCGGGCAACCAGTACGACGGCGCGGCCCCGCCGCCCGGGCCCGCGCACCGCTACGCCTTCGCCGTGCACGCCCTCGACGTGGACGCCCTGGACGTCACGGCCGACACCCCGGCGGCGCAGATCGGCTTCCACATCACCTTCCACACCCTGGCGCGGGCCGTTCTCACCGCCGAGTTCGGGGTCTGAGGACCGTTTCCGACCGCGGCGCCGCCGCCCGTGATCCGCGGGCGACGGCGCCGCCGTCCGTTTCGGCCCCGGCTCAGGAACCCGGCTCAGGCCGGGTCGGCGGCGCGGTCGGCGCGGTCGGCGAGGGTGCGCAGGAGGGTGCGCAGCTCGGGCGGCGAGTGCACCTCGAAGTCGCAGCCGGCCATCAGCAGGCGCATCGCCAGCCAGTCCAGGGAGTCGGTGCGGGAGCGCACCCGGCAGCTGTGCTCGTCGACCGGTTCCACCTCGGTGTCGCCGTAGCCGCCCAGACGCCGCCGGGCTTCCTCGGCGGACAGCCGCAGGGTGGCGTCCAGGGTGTGGGCGGAGGACTCCCGGCGGAGCTTGCTCGCGACGTACGCGGCCGCGTCCTCGGCCGGGAGCGGGCGAGGGGTGAAGCGGGCACCGGTCGCGAAGGGGTCGCTGACCCGGTCCACCCGGAACAGCCGCCAGTCGTCCCGGTCGAGGTCGAAACCGACCAGGTACCAGCGGCGGCCGGCCGACACCAGGCGTTCCGGCTCGACCTGGCGGTGGGTCTCGGCGCCGTTGCCGGCCCGGTAGCCGAAGCGCAGGCGCTCGTGGTTGGCGACGGCGTTGGCCATCACGGTGAGGTCCTCCGGGTCGACGGTCGGGCCGTCGCCGCCGAGCAGCGGGAGGGTGGCCCGGTCGAGGGTGGAGACCCGGTGGCGCAGCCGGGAGGGCAGCACCTGGAGCAGCTTGCCGAGGGCACGCACCGAGGCCTCCTCGATGCCGACCACGGCGTGTCCGGCGGCGGCGCGCAGGCCGACCGCGATCGCCACCGCTTCCTCGTCGTCCAACAGCAGCGGCGGCATCGCGGTGCCCGCGACCAGCCGGTAGCCGCCGATCGGGCCCATCGAGGCCTCGACCGGGTAGCCGAGCTCGCGGAGCCGGTCGATGTCGCGGCGGATGGTGCGAGGGCTGACCCGGAGCCGTTCGGCGAGCTCGCTGCCGGGCCACTCGCGCGGGGTCTGGAGCAGGGAGAGCAGGCTGAGGAGTCGTGCCGGGGTATCGGTCATGGGTTCCAGGGTGCCCGAAGTCGCGGTCAGGATCTGACCTAGATGCTTCCTAATGTGGTCCGTGTGCTGATGACGGACGGCGACGAGGAGCGTGCGGTGCAGAAGGAATCGGGTTCGGGGGCGGGGACCGGGCCGGTGACGGGGCCGGTGTCGGTGACGGGGCCGGTGCCGGGAGCGGCGCCGGTGTCGCTGTCGGACCGGCGGAGGTGGATCGCGCTGGCGATCGTGATGACGGCCTCCTTCATGGACCTGGTGGACGTCACGATCGTGAACATCGCGATCCCGAGCATCCAGGAGTCCACGGGGGCGTCGTTCTCCGCCGTGCAGTGGGTGACCGGCGGGTACGCGCTGGCGTTCGCGATCGGACTGATCACCGGTGGTCGGCTGGGTGACATCCACGGCCGGAAGCGACTGTTCCTGATCGGCATGGCCGGCTTCACGCTGACTTCGGCGCTCTGCGGTCTCGCGAGCGGTCCGGAGGTGCTGGTCGCGATGCGGATCCTCCAGGGCGGGACGGCGGCGCTGATGGTGCCGCAGGTGCTGTCGATCATCCACGCGACCTTCCCGGCGGAGGAGCGCGGCAAGGTGTTCGGCATGTTCGGCGCGGTGGTCGGGCTGGGCGCGGTCAGCGGTCCGCTGATCGGCGCGGTGCTGACCGAGTGGGACGTGCTCGGGCTCGGCTGGCGTCCGATCTTCCTCATCAACCTGCCGGTCGGGATCGCCGGACTGCTGCTCGGCCGGATCTTCATCACCGAGTCCAGGGCCGACCGGGCGCTCAAGCTGGACCTGCCGGGTGTGGTGCTGGCCAGCCTCGGCCTGCTGATGCTGATCTACCCGCTGACCCACGGCCGGGAGGCCGGCTGGCCGCTCTGGGGCCACCTGACGATGGCCGGGAGCCTGCCGGTGTTCGCGCTGTTCGTCGCGTACGAGCGGGTCAAGACCCGGCGGGACGGTTCGCCGCTGGTGGAGCTGTCGCTGTTCCGGACGAAGTCCTTCGCGGCGGGCATCGGTGTCGAGCTGACCTTCGGTGTGGTCTCCGGGATCTTCTTCCTGGTCTGGACCCTCTACATGCAGCTCGGGCTCGGCTGGAGCCCGCTGAAGGCCGGTGCGACGGGCATCCCGTTCTCGATCGCGATCTCCGTGGCGGCCGGTGTCTCGGTGCAGCAACTGGTGCCCCGGTTCGGCCGGAAGGTGCTCCAGGCGGGCGCCCTGGTGATGGCGGCCGGCGTGCTCGTCTACATCGCGGAGGCGCACCGGTACGGCACCGGGATCGCGCCCTGGCAGATGGCGCTGCCGCTGGTGGTGATGGGTGCGGGGATGGGCCTGATCGTCGCGCCGATCACCGACGCGGTGCTGGCGGAGGTCCCGCAGGAGCACGCCGGTTCGGCCTCCGGGCTGATCAATACGGTGAACCAGGTCGGCCTGGCGCTCGGCCTGGGGCTGGTGTCGGTGGCGTTCTTCGACGCGGTGCCGGCCGGGGCGGCCGGGGGCCCGGCGTTCGTGGGCGCGTTCCAGCACGCGATGTGGTGGGTGCTCGGGGTGCTCGCGGTGGTGTTCCTGCTGATGTTCGCGCTGCCGGGGCGGCGGAAGGCGCAGGCCGCTCCGGACGTCGCCGAGGAGACCGAGCGGGAGCCCGCCCTGGTCTAGGGGCCGGGCGTCCCGCCTCCGTTCCGTGCCGGGGGCCGGAGAGGAAAGTCCTCTCCGGCCCCTGCCGCACGTCCGGCCCCTGCCGCGCGTCCGGCGCCCGGCGGGAGGGGCCGGAGGCTCAGGCGCGGACCTTGGACCTCGCCAGGGCGTCCTTCGCGGCCTTCTCCTCCTTGGCGGCGAGCTTCAGTTCCTGCTTGGTGGCCCGCACCCGCTCCAGCGACTCGGGGCCGGTGATGTCCGCGACCGAGCGGAACGCGCCGTCCTCGCCGTACGCCCCGGCCGCCTCGCGCCAGCCCTCCGGCCGCACGCCGTACTGCTTGCCGAGCAGGGCGAGGAAGATCTGCGACTTCTGCTTCCCGAACCCCGGAAGGGCGTTGAGCCGGCTGAGCAGTTCCCGCCCGGTCGCCACGTCCTTCCAGAGCGCGGCGGCGTCCCCGTCGTACTGCGCCACCAGGAACTGGCAGAGCTGCTGCACCCGTTTGGCCATCGCCGCCGGATAGCGGTGCACCGCGGGCTTCTCGCAGAGCAGGGCGACGAACTCCTCCGGGTTGTAGGTGGCGATCTCGTGGGCGTCCAGGTCCTCGTGCCCCAGCCGCCCGGCGATGGTGAGCGGTCCGGTGAACGCCCATTCCATGGGCACCTGCTGGTCCAGCAGCATCCCGACGAGCGCGGCGAGCGGGCTCCGCCCGAGCAGTTCGTCGGCCTCGGGCTGCTGCGCGAGCCGCACGGTGACGTTCATGGGCTGACCTCCTCGGAGCATGGACTCGGGTCGCGCCCAGTCTGCCGGGCGGGCGCCGAAGGGGCCCTGTCAACACGCCATGACCAGCTGATTCCTTGGAGCGGCCGGTTGGTTCGTCGGCGGACTTCTGCGCGCCGGCGGCGCCGTCACTCCAGACCGAGCGTCAGATGGGGGTAGCCGAGGCGGACCCGCTCACCGAGCCCGGCCCCGGCGCCCGGTCCGAGACCGTCGATGAACGCCTCCAGCCGGGCGGTCGCCTCGGCGACGGTGGCCGCTTCCCCCTTGAACTCGAACTCGACGAACTCGCCCAGCCCGGCGACCAGGTCGAAGGCCACCGCGATCCCGTCGACGTGCCACTCCTCGCGGGTCTTGTCCACGACCGTCAGCTCGGTGAAGTCGAGCGAGGCGAGCAGCCGCCGCACCGCCTCCGCGTCGGCCACCGTGCTCTCGTACTCGTCGCAGTGCGTCTTCACCGGCGAGGCGATCGGGTGGAACCGCTTGAAGTTGACCGACGCCGCGCCGTCCTCGACCCGCACCCGCAGCCACTCGGAGACCACCTCCTGGTCGAGGAAGTCCCGGTGCGGCGCGTTGTAGTAGGTGTCGACCTGCCGGGACGGACTCCCCGGCCGCGCGCCGAGCGCGGCCAGCCGCTCCCTCAACCCGTCGGCCGGGCCGACGAGTCGGAACTTCTGCTCGACCTCGGTGTACTCCACGACCTGCGCCCCTGTCGGTTGCCGGATGCCGGATTCGCCGGTGCGGGCGGCGCGGTGACGCCCTCGGCCGGCGCGGTCCGAGCGTAGTGGACCGGTGGGGGCCGGAAGGGTGGGGTGGAGCCGACCAGTCGCACTGATGATCCAATGGCGCGAGGTGAGTTGATCAGGTGTTCGATCGAACTGGTCCATCTCATATGACTGTTCCGGTTCTCCGGCTGAGAGCGGTGGAGTCGGGTAATGCTGTGTCGGCCTTGTCGACGCGCCCAGAAAGGCTCGCCCGGTGTCCCAGCCGTTCGAACTGCCCTCCTTCTACGTGCCGCACCCGGCGCGGCTCAATCCGCACCTCGACCAGGCCCGGGCCCATTCCTCGGTGTGGGCGCGGGAGATGGGCATGCTGGAGGGGTCGGGCATCTGGACCCGGGCGGACCTGGACGCCCACGACTACGGGCTGCTCTGCGCCTACACCCACCCCGACGCGTCGGCCGAGGTGCTGTCGCTGGTCACCGACTGGTACGTGTGGGTGTTCTTCTTCGACGACCACTTCCTGGACGTCTTCAAGCGCACCAACGACCGGGTGGGCGGCAAGGCGTACCTGGACCGGCTGCCGCTGTTCATGCCGGCCGACCCGGCCGCGGAGACGCCCGAGCCCACCAATCCGGTCGAGGCCGGGCTGGCGGACCTCTGGCGGCGGACGGTGCCGGCGATGGGCGAGGACTGGCGGGTGCGGTTCGCCGAGAGCACCCGGAACCTGCTCGACGAGTCGCTGTGGGAGCTCGCGAACATCGACGCGGGCCGGGTCGCCAACCCCGTCGAGTACATCGAGATGCGCCGCAAGGTGGGCGGCGCGCCCTGGTCCGCGGGGCTGATCGAGTACGCGGCCGGGGCCGAGGTGCCGGCCGCGGTGTCGGGGTCGCGACCGCTGCGGGTCCTGATGGACGCCTTCTCGGACGGCGTCCACCTGCGCAACGACCTGTTCTCCTACCAGCGCGAGGTCGAGGACGAGGGCGAGCTCAGCAACGGCGTGCTGGTGCTGGAGAAGTTCCTGGAGTGCACGACGCAGGAGGCCGCGGACGCCGTCAACGGCCTGCTCACCTCGCGCCTCCAGCAGTTCGAGAACACCGTGGTGACGGAGCTGCCGCAGCTGTTCGCCGACACCGGGCTGGACGCGCGGGAGCAGGACCGGGTGCTGGCGTACGTCAAGGGGCTGCAGGACTGGCAGGCCGGCGGGCACGAGTGGCACATGCGGTCCAGCCGGTACATGAACGGCGGCGGCGCGGCGGCGGACGCGGCCACCTGGTGGGACCCGTTCGCGATCGGCGGGGTCGGGACGTCGGCGCTGGACGTGCTGCGCTCCGGCGGGGCGCTGGGCGATCTGGCCGAGGAGCTGGGCTCGTTGAGCCGGACCGGGCCGGTGATGAAGGACTGGGCGCCGACGGTCGGGGCCTCGCCGGTGGCGGCCCTGCTCGACGTCCTGCGGGGGGCCGGCGCGTCCCTGGAGTCGCCCGGGACGGGGCTGGTCGGCGGTTCGCGCGGGGACGTCGAGCCGGGGGTCCGGCGGGCGCGCTCGCACGCGCACGTGCCCTTCCAGGCCGTCGGACCGTCCCTGCTGCCGGACTTCCGGCTGCCGTTCACGGTCGAGCCGAACCCCTGCCTGGACGCCGCGCGGCTGCACACGATCGAGTGGGCCGGCCGGATCGGCCTGCTGGAGGCCCGGCCGGAGGACCCGACCGCGGGTGTCTGGAGTGCGGCGGACGCGGCCGACTACGACCTCGCGCTCTGCGCGGCGGGCATCTACCCGGATGCCAGTGCCGGCCAACTCGACCTCGCCACCGACTGGTTGCTGTGGGGAACCTACGCCGACGACTGGTTCCCGAAGGCGTTCGGCCGGCCCGTCGACCTGGCCGGTGCCAAGGCGGTGCGGGCGAGGTACCTGCTGCTGATGCCGGTCGACGGCGAGCCGGGCGCGGAGCCGCTGAACGCGCTGGAGCGCGGGCTGGCCGACCTCTGGGAGCGGACCGCCGGTCCGATGACCGCCGAGGGCCGCTCGACGCTCCGTGCCTCCGTCGACACGATGCTGGAGGGCTGGATCTGGGAGATCGACAACCAGGCCCAGAACCGGATCGCGGACCCGGTCGACTACTTGGAGATGCGCCGCGCCACCTTCGGCTCCGACCTCACCATGAGTCTGTCCCGGCTGGCGCACGGGAAGGTCGTGCCGGACGAGATCTACGCCAGCGGCTCGATGCGCTCGCTGGAGAACGCGGCCTCCGACTACGCGGCGCTGATGAACGACCTCTTCTCGTACCAGAAGGAGGTGGAGTTCGACGGCGAGCTGAACAACGCCGTGCTGGTGGTGCAGAACTTCTTCGACTGCGACTACCCGGCGGCGGTGCGGATCGTCGACGACCTCATGCACTCCCGGCTGGACCAGTTCCGGCACGTGGTGGCCGAGGAGTTCCCGGTCCTGTTCGAGGACTTCGGGCTGGACGGACCGGCCAGGGCGATGCTGGCCGGGTACGTGAAGGAGCTGGAGAACTGGCTCGCCGGGATCCTGGTCTGGCACCGGGACTGCCGCCGGTACCGCGAGGAGGACCTGCTGCGGCACTTCGGGCGGGACGCGGCCGGGGAGGCGGCGGAGCAGGCGGTGGCACCGGCCGGGGAGGGGGAGGAGCCGGCCGCTTCGGCGGTGGGCGCGCTGCTGGTGCGGCCGACCGGTCTCGGTACCTCGGCGGCCGCGGTGGCGGGCGGACCGGGCCGGGTCGCGGTCGGTTCCTGAGCGGGCCGGTTCCCCGGCGGGCCGGGGTGTGCGGCGGCCCGCCGGGGTCCGGTTTCCCCGGCGGGCCGCCGGCCTTTTGGCGCGCGCGTCGGCAGGGTACTGACTAGGGTGGCGAACCGGGACAAAACGCCACACGAGAGGCTTTGCCATGCCGGTACTGCCCGAGGGAACGCCCTGCTGGGCCGACGCGATGTTCACCGACCTGGAGGGCGCCAAGGCCTTCTACGGCGACGTACTCGGCTGGACCTTCGGTGAGTCCTCCTCCGAGTACGGCAACTACACCCAGGCCTACTCCGACGGAAAGGCGGTCGCGGCGATCGTCCCGCCGATGCCGGGCCAGGACGGGACCGCGGTGTCGGCCTGGTGCCTCTACCTCGCCTCGCCCGACGCCGCCACCAGCGCCGAGCGGATCCGCGCCGCCGGGGGCGAGGTCCTGATGGGCCCGATGGCGGTCGGCGAGTTCGGCTCGATGGTGATCGCCAAGGACCCGGCCGGGGTCGTCTTCGGCGTCTGGCAGGCCGGTACCCACGAGGGCTTCGAGAAGCAGGGCGCGTCGGGCGCGTACACCTGGGCCGAGGTCATCACCCGGGACGAGGCCGCCGCCGACCGCTTCTTCCCGGCCGTCTTCCCCTACGCGGTGAAGCGGATGGACTCGGAGCAGGTGGACTACAAGATCTTCCACGTCCGGGAGCAGCCGGTGCTCGGCCGGATGCTGGCGGGGCCGACCGACCTTCCGGCCGAGGCGCCGAACTACCTCAGCGTGTACTTCGCCGTGGACGACTGCGACGCCACCGTCGCCAAGGTCACCGGCCACGGCGGAAAGCTGTACTTCGGCCCGACGGACAGCCCGTTCGGGCGGTTCGCGGCGGTCGGCGACCCGCAGGGCGCGGCGTTCGGTGTGATCGACCTCGGCCGGACGGCCGGCGACATGCCGGTCATGGTCGCGGAATGAGCGCGCCGCGGCCGGCCGGGGCGGCCGGGCTCGGCGGCGAGCGGGCCGACCTGCTGCAGACCCTCGACAAGCACCGGGGGTTCCTGCGCTTCACGGTCCGCGACCTCACCGACGAGCAGGCCGCCCGGCGCACCACGGCCAGCGAACTCTGCCTGGGCGGGCTGATCAAGCACGTGGCCGGGACCGAGGCGGGCTGGATGCGGTTCGCGGTCGGTGGCGCGGACGCGATGGCGTCCGAACCCGTCGACTGGGAGGGGCAGTTCAGGATGGCCGAGGGGGAGACCCTGGCCGGGCTGCTCGCCGGGTACGAGCAGGTGGCCGCCGCGACGGACGCGCTGGTGGCGAGCCTGCCGGACCTCGACCTGGCGCATCCGCTGCCCGCCGCGCCGTGGTTCGAGCCCGGCGCCTCCTGGTCGGTGCGGCGGGTGCTGCTGCACCTCATCGCCGAGACGGCGCAGCACGCCGGGCACGCCGACATCATCCGGGAGTCGCTGGACGGGGCGAGGACGATGGGCTGAGGGTTCGGCGGGTCGGTGTGTCGGCGGGTCGGTGGGTCGGTGGACGCCGGGGCGCCGTCGGCTCAGGCGGGCAGGAGCTCCACGCCGAGCAGCTCGCGCAGGGCCAGCTCGCCGTCCGGGGTGACCCGCAGCGCGCGGCCGGAGCCGATCCGCTCCACCCAGCCCCGGTCCAGCGCCGTCCGGCAGAGCAGCGCGCCGAAGGCCCCGCCCAGGTGGTTGCGCCGCTCCGTCCAGTCCAGGCAGGTGCGGACCACCGGGCGGGCGCCGGCGCGTCCGGCCCGGGGCGGCAGCTCCGCGCCCAGCTCGGTCAGCCAGGCGCGGCCGCGGGCGGTCAGGGCCGGGCCGTCCTCCTCCGTCACCAGGCCGCGGGCCAGTACGGCGTCGCCGACCGCCACGCCCAGCCGTCCGGCGAGGTGGTCGTAGCAGGTCCGGGCGCGGGCCTCGGCGCTCAGCCGGCTGCTCTCGCGCAGGGAGCGCGGGGCCGGGGAGCGGGTGGCCGCCGGGGAGCGGCGGGCCGGTGTCCCGTCGGGTGTCCCGGCCGGCGGCCCGCCCGGTGTTCCGGTCGGGGGAGTGAAGGCGGACAGGTCCTCGATCAGGGTGGCGACCTCCGGTCCGGCCAGCCGGACGTAGCGGTGCCGGCCCTGCCGTTCCTCGGCCAGCAGGCCGCCGTCGATCAGCCGGGAGAGGTGCTCGCTGGCGGTGGAGGGTGCCACGCCCGCGTGCCGGGCGAGTTCGCCGGCGGTCCAGGCGCGGCCGTCGAGCAGGGCCGTGCAGAACGCGGCTCGGGTGGGATCGGCGAGCAGGGCGGCCAGTCGGGCGAGGGACATGGGTCCATGGTGCCCCCGGGACGGTTCGGCGGGCGCCGAAACGTCCCGGTCCTACCGTGGGGGGCAGGGCCGGGGCCACCGCTTCCGTCGCCCCGAGCGGCCGGCGACCCGAGCCGGTCCCCGTTCGTACGAGAGGACCGTCCGATGAGCACCGCCCCGCTGGACACCCCGTTCGCCGCCCTCCACCGTCGCCCGGGTGAGCCGCTGATGCTCCCCAACGCCTGGGACCACGCCTCCGCCGCCGTCCTCGCGGAGCAGGGCTTCGCCGCGATCGGCACCACCAGTCTCGGTGTCGCGGCGGCGGCCGGGCTGCCCGACGGTGCCGCCGCCACCCGGGCCGAGACGCTCCGGCTGGCCCGGCGCCTCGGCCGGTCCGGACGCTACCTGCTCTCGGTCGACGTGGAGCACGGGTTCAGCGACGACCCGTCCGAAGTCGCCGATCTGGCCGTCGAGCTGGCGGAGGCGGGGGTGGCCGGCATCAACCTCGAGGACGGCCGGCCGGACGGCACGCTGGCCCCCGCGGCCGTGCACACCGCCAAGATCGCCGCGATCAAGGCCGCCGTGCCGCGGCTGTTCGTCAACGCCCGCACCGACACCCACTGGCTCGGCGTGCCGGATCCCGCCGAGGAGACCGACCGTCGGCTCGCCGCCTACGAACGGGCGGGCGCGGACGGCCTGTTCGTCCCCGGGCTGACCGACCCGGCCGCCGTCGCGCGGATCCGCGGCACCGTCACCGCCCCGCTGAACATCCTCTACTCCCCGACCGGCCCCACCCTGGCCGAACTCGCGGCCCTCGGGGTCGCCCGGGTCAGCCTCGGCTCGTTGCTCTACCGGGCCGCGCTCGGGGCCGCCGTCTCGACCGCCCTCGCCGTCCGCGACGGCGCTCCGGCGGCCCCCGCCGGCACCCCCGGGTACGCCGCGGTCCAGGCCCTGCACACCGACGGGCGGTGAGGCGGGTCCCGGCCGGGGGCGTCAGTCGTTCGTGAGGTACCGCCGGCCGGGTATCTGCTCGAAGATCAGATTGGTCCGGGTCTGCGCCACCGCCGGGTGGGTGGTGAGGTGGTCCACGACGAAGTCGCGCAGCTCCTCCGGCCCGGCCACGCCCACGTGCAGCAGGTAGTCGTCGGACCCGGCCATGTGGAACACCGCCAGGACGCCGGGCAGGTCGGGCGCGGTGCCGCGGAAGCTCTCGTTCTGCTCGCGGGTGTGCGCCCGAAGCCGGACCGAGATCATCGCCTGCAGCGGCAGCCCGATCGCCGCCGGGTCGATCTCGGTCCGGAAGGCGCGGACGATGCCGCGTTCGCGCAGGGCGCGCACCCGTGCCAGACAGGTCGAGGGGGCGATGCCCACGGCCTCGGCGAGCGCGTTGTTCGGCGTGCGGGCGTTCTCGGCGAGGACGCGCAGGATCGCGCGGTCGATGTCGTCGACGGGCGCCCGGTGGGCCTGCGGAAAATTCGGCACGTCGCCCAGAGTCGCCGACCCGGCCGCAGATTGGCAAGGCAGAAGTGATCGATTCCGAATCTTGTTCGGAAGACTTTCGCCAGGATGCGGAGAAGTTCCATTCTGGCGGGTGAGCGGCTCCGGCCGACCCCGCCCAGCGAACCCGGAGTGCCGCGCCCATGAGCCCCACCACCGTTCCCGCCCCCGGTCTGCCGCTCCGGACCCGGGCCCTCGCCGCCGCGCCCGCCCCGGCGGACGCCCCGGTGGACACCGCCCCGGTGGACACCGCCCCGATGGACACCGCCGACCTCGACGCGGAGCCGGAGCGCGGGGACTTCGCGATACCCGCCGAGGGGCTCACCGACGGCGAGCGGCTGCGCGCGCTCGACCGGATGGACGGCTACCTCACCCGCAAGCGCCGGCACCTGGTCGGCTACCAGGCCACCCAGGAGCTCGCGGGCAGCGCGCTCGACCTCGCCCGCTTCATGCTCAGCAACATCAACAACCTCGGCGACCCGTTCCAGAGCGGCGGCTACAAGCCCAACACCAAGGTCGTCGAGCGCGCGGTGCTCGACTACTACGCGCGGCTCTGGCACGCCGGGCCGTCGTACGACCCGGCCGACCCCGAGTCCTACTGGGGCTACATGCTCTCCATGGGTTCGACCGAGGGCAACATGTACGCGCTCTGGAACGCGCGCGACTACCTGACCAGGCCCGGCGCACCCCGGCCGGTGGCCTTCTACTCCGAGGACACCCACTACTCCTTCGCCAAGGCCGTCCGGGTGCTCGGGGTCGACACCTTCGCCGCCGTGGGTGCGGCGGACTACCCCGGTGAGTGCCCGCTCGGCGGGGACTGGCCCGCCGAGGTGCCCTCGATGCCCGGCCCGTCCGGCCGCTCCTGGGACGGATCCGGGGCCGTCGACGCCGAGGCGCTCGCCGTCCTGGTGGAGTTCTTCGCGGCGAAGGGGCACCCGATTTTCGTCAACTTCAACCTCGGCAGCACCTTCAAGGGCGCCCACGACGACGTCCGGGGCGCGTGCGAGCTGCTGCTGCCGGTCTTCGAGCGGCACGGACTGCTGCCCGGTGCCGGGGACGACGCCCGCCGGGGCTTCTGGATCCACGTGGACGGCGCGCTCGGCGCCGGCTACGCGCCGTTCCTGCGGATGGCCGCGGCGGACCCGGCGTTCGGCTGGACGCCGGAGACCGAGCTGCCGGAGTTCGACTTCGGCCTCACCCTGCCGGCCCGGGACGCTCGGGAATCAGGGGAGACCCGGGAGGTCGACATGGTCGCGTCGATCGCGATGAGCGGGCACAAGTGGGCCGGTGTGCCGTGGCCCTGCGGCGTCTTCATGACGAAGACCAAGTACCAGCTCGAGCCGCCGACCCAGCCCGAGTACATCGGGGCCCCGGACAGCACCTTCGCCGGCTCCCGCAACGGGTTCTCGCCGCTGGTGCTGTGGGACCACCTGTCCCGCCTCTCCTACCGCGACCAGGTCGACCGGATCCGCCGCTCCCAGGAGCTGGCCGGGTACCTGGAACGCGGGCTCCGCGACCTGGAGCGGGAGACCGGCGCCGAGCTCTGGCCCGCCCGCACCCCCGGCGCGATCACCGTGCGCTTCCGCAAGCCCAGCCCCGCGCTGGTGGCCAAGTGGTCGCTCTCCTCCGAGAACGTCCTGACCACCCCCGGCGACCCGGCCGGCCTGCGCGGTTACGTGCACGTCTTCCTGATGCCCTCGGTCGACCGCTCCAAGCTGGACGCCCTGCTGGCCGACCTCGCCCGGGACCCGGTGGTCCTCGGCACCGCCCGGGCCGTCGGCAACCCCTAGTCCTGCGCCCCGGTCCGGTCGCCGGTGCCCGCGCGGGCGGTGATCAGGCCGGACTCGTAGGCGGCGATGACCGCCTGGGCGCGGTCCCGGACGTCCAGCTTGCCGAAGATGCTGGTGATGTGGTTCTTCACCGTGGAGTGGCTGATGTCCATGGACCGGGCGATCGCGGTGTTGTCGAGGCCGGTGGCCATCAGTCGCCAGACCTCCACCTCGCGCGGTGTGAGCTCGCCCGTCACGGCGGCGGCGGGCGGCGGCGGGACGTCGGCGGGCGCCCGGACGTAGGTGGAGATCAGCCGGGAGAGCAGGCGCGGCGCGACCACCGCCTCACCGGCGTGCACGGTGCGGATCGCGGCGCCGAGGTCCTCCGGCGAGACGTCCTTGGGCAGGAAGCCGTGGGCGCCGGCGCGCAGCGCGGCCACCACGTACTCGTCCATGTCGAAGGTGCTGAGCGCCAGGACCTTGCACTCGGGCAGGGTGCGGGACAGCTCCTCGGTGGCGCCGACGCCGTCCAGGACGGGCATCCGGATGTCCATCACCACGACGTCGGGGCGCAGTCGCCGGGCGAGGGCGACGGCCTGTTCGCCGTCCTCGGCCTCGCCCACGACCTCGACGGTCGGGTCGGGCGACAGGATAAGCGACAGACCGCGCCGCACCAGCGGCTGGTCGTCCACGAGGAGGACCCGGATCGGGGGCGTCGTGGTGGTCATCGGGGCACCTTCCCGTGCTGGACGGCCGCCTCGGCGGTCTCGTCGGCGGCCAGTGGCAGTTCGGCCAGGACGGCGAAGCCGCCCTCCGGCCGGGGACCGGTCTCCAGGGTGCCGCCGTGCAGGGCGACCCGTTCGCGCATGCCGATCAGGCCGTACCCGCCCCGCTCACCGGCGGCCGGACCGGCGTCCGGCGACGCGGGGCCCGTGCCGTCGTCCCGCACCTCGACGGTGATCCCGTCCGGGCGGTAGCCGAGCCGGACGGTCGCGCGGGCCGGTCCGGCGTACTTGCGGGCGTTGGTGAGGCCCTCCTGGACGATCCGGAACACCGTCAGGCCGACCGTCGGCGGCAGCGGCTGGGCGGGTCCGTCGACGACCAGGTCGGTCGGCAGCCCGGCCCGGCGGGACTCCTCGACCAGCCGGTCGAGGTCCTCCACCCCGGGCTGGGGCGAGGGCGGGGCGGCGTCGGGCTCGTCGCCGGCCCGCAGGACGTTCAGCAGTTGGCGCATCTCGCGCAGGGCCAGCCGGCCGGAGGACTCCAGGGTTACCAGGGCGTCCCGGACCACGTCGTGGTTGTTCAGATTGGCCCGGGCCCCGCCCGCCATCAGCTGCATGGTGGTGATGTGGTGCGCCACGATGTCGTGCAGCTCGCGGGCGATGCGGCGGCGTTCCTCGGCCACCGCGCGGTCGGCCAGCAGTTGCCGGTTGGCCGCGACCTCGCGCTGCCAGCGCGAGATCGCGAGGCCGCCGGCGGTCACCAGCGCGGTGGAGGCGGTGGCGGCGATGAACTGCTCCCCGGAAGGGACGCCGAAGTGGCCCTGGCTCAGCATCGTCGTCACGGCCGTCACCACGCCCGCGACGGCCGTGACGCGGCCGCTGCAGTGCCGGGCGACGGTGTACACGGCCACCGTGATGACGGCGCCGAAGCGGGACCCCATCGGCGCCAGCACGTTGACCAGGGTCTCCATGACCAGGACGGCGGCGAGCGCCTGGGCGGGGTACTGACGGCGGGCGAGCAGCGGCAGGCCCGACAGCAGGAGGACGAGGAAGCCCGGCACGCTGATGCCGACGGAGCTGTTGACCTGGCTGAAGAGCAGGTAGGCCACCAGGTCGAGCAGGCCGGCGCCGACGGCGACCATCGCGTCGGTGTGGCTCCACGGGGTGCCGTCCGCGAAGCGGGCCAGCAGCGGGGAGCCGGACGGGTCCCCGGGGCCGGGCCCGCCGTCGGGGTCGGCCGCGGCCGCTGCGGGGCGCTGACGCCCGTCCATCTCGGTCCTCCCGGGCTGATCAGCGATGACGCCCCCATTCTGGCACCGGCCCGGCAGGCCGGTCGTGGTCCCCGGGGCCGAGAGCCGGAGGCCGGGCCCAGGACCGTGGTCCCGGGTCCGGGCCGGCCGGGGGAGCAGGACCCCCGGCGCGGATCGTCCGTCGCCCCGACGTCCGGCGCCGCTCGGCCTGATGTTCTGGGAACAGGCCGGGAACCCCCGGTGCCGAAGCCGACGTTCGCGTCCAGCCACCGGAGGGCAGCGTGATCCGCGCACTGACCCGTTTCTCGACCAGGAACGCGTGGAAGGTCATCGCCCTCTGGGCGGTGCTGGGCATCGGGCTGACACTGCTGACCCCGATGCTGATGTCCCGCGTCACCCAGTCGCAGAGCGGCGACTTCCTGCCCGCGAGCTACGACTCGGCGGCGGCCCTGCGGATCGCCGAGAAGAACTTCGGGATCGATCCGGACGCCACCACGGTGACGGTGCTGGTCGCCCGGGCCGACGGCAAGGCCCTCACCCCCGCCGACGAGAAGCGGATCGAGGGCGAGGCGGCGAAGCTGGCCCAGCGCCGGGTGGAGATGCCCCGGGAGAAGGACGAGCCGTCCTTCCTGGTGCCCGACCGCTCGCAGACCCCCAGGGTCGCGCCGGCGATGGTCGCCCCCGACCGGACCTTCGAACTGCTCACCGCGGAACTGACCGGGAACGCCGCGGACGACGGGGTCCGCAAGGTCTACCGGGCCTTCCGGGACGCCACCCGCGCGCAGTTCACCGAGGCCGGGATGCGCACCGGCTTCACCGGCGGCCTGGCGGAGGCGTCCGACACGGACGATGCCAACAGGACCGCCGCCACGGTCGGCGGCGCCCTGCTGATGGGCCTGATCGTGCTGATCAACGTGCTGGTGTTCCGCAGCGTGCTGGCCGCGGTGCTGCCGCTGCTGGCCGTCGCCTTCATCAGCGGCGTGGCCGGCGGGGCGGTGGCCGGTGCCGCGTCGCTGACCGGACTCAAGCTGGACACCACCACCCCGGGCCTGATCGCCGTGGTGCTGCTGGGCATCGGGATCGACTACCTGCTGTTCCTGCTCTTCCGGTTCCGCGAGCACCTGCGGGCCCGGCCCGAGCAGCCCGCCCGGGAGGCGGCGGCCGAGGTGGCCGGCCGGGTCGGCACGGCGATCACCTCCGCCGCGCTGACCATCGTGGCCGCCTTCGCCACCCTGGGCGTCGCCAGCTTCGGCCAGTTCCGCTCGCTCGGCCCGGCCATCGCGGTCGCCGTCCTGGTGATGCTGCTGGGCAGCCTCACCCTGATGCCGGCCCTGCTCGCCGCCTGCGGCCGCAGGATGTTCTGGCCGTCCAGGAGCCTGCGCCGGCAGCCGCGCGAGGGTGTCGCCGCCCGCTTCGGCGCGCTCGTCGCCCGCCGGCCGGCCGCGATGCTGTTCGCCTCCCTCGCGCTGCTCGGCGCCCTGGCCGCCGGGACGGTCGGGATCCGGATGGACTACGGCCAGGGCGGCGGCTCGAAGACCGCGGCCGCGGCCACCGCGACCGAGATCTCCCGCGCGCTGCCGGCCGGAGTGTCCGACCCGACCGGTGTCTACGTCACCGCCGCCGACAAGGGCGCCGTGGACCCGGGCAGGCTGGCCGGCCTCTCCCGCGCCCTCGGCGGGGTCGAGGGGGTCGGCCAGGTCGGCGGCACGGTGCTGAGCCCGGACGGCCGCGCCGCCCGGATCGACCTCTACCTGACCGCCGACCCGCAGAGCGCGAAGGCGCGCGAGCTGGTCTCCGGCCCGGTCCGGGACGCCGTCGCGGCGAACACCCCGGCCGGGACGAGCGCCCATGTGGGCGGCACGGCGGCGATCTTCGCGGACATCTCGGTCGCCGTGGACCACGACCTGGCCGTGGTCTTCCCGGTCGCGGCCGCCCTGATCGCCCTGATCCTGCTGCTGCTCCTGCGCAGTCTGCTGGCCCCGCTGGTGCTGATGCTCGCGGTCGGGCTCGGCTTCGCCGCCACCCTCGGCGCCGCGACGCTGGTGTTCCAGCACGGGCTGGACAAGCCCGGTGTCAGCTTCACCCTGCCGCTGGTGCTGTTCCTCTTCGTGGTGGCGCTGGGCACGGACTACAACATCCTCATCACCGACCGGATCCGGGAGGAGATGGAGCGGCCCGGTCCGGTCCGCGGCGCCGTGGCCCGCGCCGTCCGGCACACCACCCCCGCCATCGCCACGGCCGGCCTGGTCCTGGCCGCGTCCTTCGCCTCCCTCGCCACCACTCCGGGCAGCGAGCAGGTCGCCTTCGCGATGACGCTCGGCATCCTGCTCTCGGCGCTCGTGCTCTCGCTGGTCCTGGTCCCGGCGATGGCCGCGCTGCTCGGCCGCGGTATCTGGTGGCCGCTGCGGCCCACCCCGCGCCACGCGTCGGACGGTGCGGAGGCGGTGGCGCCGCACCGGGAGGCCACCCCCGAGCGGCTGAACGCCTGACGCTCACGACCCCCGGTCCGCCCCCGGTGCCCGGCCTGCCCCCGCAGGCCGGGCACCGGGGGTCACGTCGTCTCCCCCGCGGTCTCCCCCATCTCCGCCCCCGGCAGCAACCGCCGGTAGGCGAAGCCGAGTTCGGTGATCCCGCGGGCCAGGCCCTGGCACCCGACGGTGGCGTAGCTGAGGACCAGCGCCGGTGGCCGGCCGGTGTCGGCGAGGGTGTGGAAGCGCCCGCCGCGGATCAGCACCGAGCGGCCGCGGGCCGCGCGGATCAGGGCGTCCTCGTCCACGGCGGGCGGGAGTTCGAGGTACGCCTGCAGCCCGCCGTCCCCGCCGAGCACCCGGGTGCCGGGCAGATGGAGGGCGACCTCCCGCCGGACGACCTCCCGGCGCGCGGCGAACTCCGCGCGCAGGCGCCGCTGGTGGCGGTCGAGCCCGCCGGTGTCGATGAAGCGGGCGAAGGCGAGCTGTTCCAGGCCCGAGCAGCCGATGTCCCAGCCCGCGCGGACGTGCTCCAGCGAGGCCATCAGCTCGGACGGCGCGGCGAGCCAGCCCAGCCGCAGCGCGGGCGCGAGGACCTTGCTGGCGCTTCCCGCGTAGACGACCCGGTCCGGCGCCAGGCTCTGCAGGGCCGACGGCTGGCCGGAACGGCTGCGGTAGGCGTTGTCGTAGTCGTCCTCGATGACGTAGCCGTCGACCGCCCGGGCCCAGGCGATCAGCTGCTCCCGGCGCTCCCGGCTCAGGCACGCGCCGGTGGGGAACTGGTGGCCGGGGGTGGTCAGGACGGCGCGGGCGCCGGACCGCTCGAGCAGGTCGACGCGGATGCCCTCGGCGTCGACCGGGATGCCGACCGGCCGGATCCGGGCGCTGGCGATGAACTCCCGTTCACCGGGGTGCCCCGGGTCCTCCACGGCCAGGGTCCGGTGGCCCCGGTCGCCGAGCACGCGGCAGAGCAGGGCGAGTCCCTGGGCGAAGCCCGAGGTGATCATGAGGTCCTCGGACCGGGTGCGCACCCCGCGGACCCGGCCCAGGTAGCCCGCCAGGATGTGACGGGTGAGCGGGACCCCGGCGGGCGGGGAGTAGCTGAGCTCGCGGTGGCCGGCGGCGCCCAGCGCGACGGTGACGCAGCGGATCCACTCCTGGCGCGGGAAGGCGAGCAGGTTGGAGGTGCCGGTCCGCAGGTCCCAGGCGGCCTCGCCGCCGTCGCCGTCCGCCGGGGCGGAGGCGGAGGTGGCGGCCGCGGCGGTGAGCGCGGAGGAGACCGGGGCCAGTCCGCCGCCGTCCTCGGCGACCGAGGTGCCCGAGCCGCGCCGGGTCACGAGGTAGCCCTCGGCGGTGAGTTGTTCGTACGCCTCCACCACCACACTGCGCGAGACGGCCAGGTCGGTGGCGAGCTGACGGCTGGAGGGTAATCGCGTTCCGGCGCGGAGGGTCCCGTCCTCGACCAGGCGGCGTACCGCGTCACGCACTTGCAGGGCCAGTGGGACGCGGGAGCCGCGATCGACGTCGAGGGCCAGATGCCAGGCCAAGTGGCCTCCTGTGCAGAGGGCGAAGTGGTATGGACCGAGCATTGTCACATTTGATGGACTCGTTCCGCACAGGCAACCGCCGCGCGGGAACGCGCGAGGGGCCCGGGGCCCGTCGCGGGGGCGGCAGGGCCGTCGACCGGGCGCCGTCGGGTGGCCGAGTGGACGGAAGTGGCACCAACAGATGTCCGGGAATTGGCCGCAGTCGGACGCGGCCCGGCTCCCTATCGTCGGTCAGGTCATCAACCCAGCTCGGACGCGAAGGACTCACCTCATGGACCGGACCAGCGCCCTGAAGGTCATTCTCGACGAAAGTCTTCTGGCGCGGGTGCCCGGCTACGTCCTCGGACTGATCGCCGTCCCGGTGGTCGACGTCGTGGCGGCGGCGCCGGAGGTCGACGACCTCCTCACCGCCGCCGAGGACGCCGTCCACGGGCTCTCCCTGGGCAAGGCGGAGGTCTCCGCCCTGCCCCCGATCGCCGCCTGGCGGGACGCGTACCGCAGCGTCGACGTCAACCCCAACCGCTTCCCCTGCGCGGCGGAATCGGTGCTGCGGCGGGTGGCCAAGGGCGACCGGCTGCCGCGGATCAACGCCCTCGTGAACCTCTGCAACGCCGTCTCGCTGGACAGTCGGCTGCCGGTCGCCTCCTGCGACGTCGGCGACATCACCGGCGAGCTGGCCGTCCGGCTGGCCCACGGCGGCGAGACGTACCTTCCGCTGGGCGCGCCGGAGGCACCGGAGCGCCCGGAGCCGGGCGAGGTCGTCTACGCGGACACCCAGGACCGGGCGCACTCGCGGCGGTGGAACTGGCGGCAGAGCGAGGTGATCAGGACCGATGTCGGCCGACGCCGGCTGCTGCTCACCGTCGAGGCGGTGCACGAGGGCGGCCGCGCGGACGTGGAGCGGGCGCTCGACCGCCTCGCCGCCGCGCTCGACGCGCTCGGGGCGGTGCGTCAGCGGCCGGTCGTGCTCGACGCCGCCGAGCTCGGGGCCGAACTGTTCGTGCCGGAGCAGAACGTCCAGGAGCAGTCGGCAGCGGAGTCGTCCGTCGTCGCGGGTTGATCGTCGTGGGAGCCGGCCCCGGTGCCGGACCGACCGCTACCTCCAGGAGAACCCGATGAACCCCGCGATTCTGATCGTCTACCGCCCCGCCGCCGGCCGCTACCTCGCACAGTTCCGCAGCGTGGTCGAGGTCGCCACCGAGCTCGGTCACCACCCCGTCGTCCTGGTGCCCACCGGCGAGATCCCGCCCGAGGTCGAGGGCCTGACGGTGCGGGAGGCCGACCTGGACTCCACCCCGGCCTTCCGGTCCGCCGTGGACGCGATCGCCGCCGAGCACCGGCTGGTCCGGATCTTCCCGCTGTTCGAGGGCGACGTGCTGCCCGCGGCCCGGGCCCGCCGGGACCACGGCATCCCCGGGCTGACGCCCGACCAGGCGCTCAACTTCCGCGACAAGAACGTGATGCACCGCCGCGCCGAGGAGCTGGGAGTCCGGGTCGCGCGCTCCTGCCGCCCCGACACCCTGGGCGCGGTCGAGGAGTTCGCCGCATTGACCGGCTACCCGGTGGTGATCAAGCCGTACGCGGGCTGGGCCTGCGGAAGCACCTACCGGGTGGACGGGCCGGAGCGGCTGGCCGAGGTGTGGGAGGAGATGGGCGACGACCGGCACGAGTACCGGGTCGAGGAGTTCGTCCGCGGCACCGAGTTCCATGTGGACGCCCTGCTCCAGGACGGCGAGGTCGTCTTCGAGCAACTGTCCCGCTACACCTACTCGGTGCTGGAGTACCGGGACGAGCCGGGCGGCACCATCTCCCGCAAGCACGACCTCGGCAAGCACGAGCGGCGGATCCTGGAACTCAACGCCACGGTGCTGCGCGGTTTCGGGATGCGCACCGGCGTCGCGCACGTCGAGTTCTTCCTGGACGCGGACGGCGAGGCGGTGTTCGGCGAGGCGGGGGCCCGGGCCGGCGGCGGCTCGATCGTCCCGGCGATCCAGGCCGGGCGCGGCATCAACCTGGCCGGCGAGTGGGCCCGGCTCGAACTCGACCCGGAGCACCGCACCGAGGCCCGGATCGGCCCGGAGATCGGCACCGAGTACCTGTCCTCCGCCAAGTACGGGCGGATCACCGGGATCAGCTCGCCCGGGGACCTCAACGCGCTCGACGGCGTCCTGGACGCGGACGTCTGGAAGGGGGTCGGCGACGTGCTGGCCCCGCCGGTCGCCTCCAACGACGTGCTCGGCTGGTACGTGTGCGAGGGCAGCGACTACGACGACGTGCTGGCACGGTTCCGCACCGTCCGCCGGGCCTTCCGGGTCGAGACCGAGCCGGCGGTCTGACCGGGATGGCCACGAACACCGGAGAAGGGGCCGCCGCCGCCCCGAAGGCATGGCCGGCCAGGTTCAAGGAGTTACCGCTCCCGCTGCGGGTGCTGTTCGTGACGTCCTTCGTCAACCGCGCGGGCATGTTCGTCTTCCCGCTGCTCGCCGTCTACCTGGTGCGCAGCAAGGGCCTCGGCACGGCCGAGGCGGGCCTGCTGATCTCGGTCGGTTCGACCGGCCTGCTGGTGGGATCGCTGCTCAGCGGGCCGGTGTGCGACCTGCGCGGCCGCCGGGACGCCCTGGTCGCCGCCCTGGTGCTCAACGCGGTCGGCTACCTCGGCCTCGGCACCCTGGACGGCCCGCCCTGGACGTACGCGCTGTACCTGTTCGTCGCCCTGGTGGGGATGGGCATGTTCGGCCCGGCGGCCAACACCCTGATCGCCGACCTGGCGACCCCCGAGCAGCGGCCGTTCTCGTACACGGTCAGCTACATCGGCAACAACCTGGGCATGGGCATCGGCCCGCTGCTGGGCGGGGTCGCGGCCGCCTACTCGTACCACGTGATGTTCGCGGGCAACATCGTCGTCGGGCTGCTGTGCGCGGTCGTGATCCGGATCTGGGTGCCCCGGGACACCCGTACCGGCGCCGCCGCACCCAAGGCGTCCGGCGGGAAGGTCCGGTTCGGCGGCGTCCACGGCCATGTGCTGTGGATGGTGCTCGCCTCGTTCTTCTACGTGGCCCCGTTGATCGGGCTGGAGTACGCGCTGCCGCTGGCCGTGACCACCGAGCTCAACGCCTCGGCCGGGCTGGTCGGCGTGGTGTACACGGTGAACAGCGTCGTGGTGGTGGGCCTCGGGCTCCAGCTGGAGAAGCGGATCGCCAGCTACCCGATCCGTACCCTGCTGCTGGTGGCCGGGGTGCTGTGGGCGCTGGGCCTGGCCGTGCTCGACTTCGGCTTCTCGCTCGCGGCGGTGCTGGCGTCCACCGTGGTGTGGACGCTCGGCGAGATCATCGCCTCCGTGGTGGTGCCCACCTACATCGCCGACCACGTCGACGAGAACCGGGTCGGCCGCTTCATGGCGCTCAACGGCTTCGTGCTGGGCCTGGCCCGGCTGGTGGTGCCGTTCGGCCTCGGGCTGATCTGGCAGAACCACGGCGCGCGTCCGGTGCTGCACACCATGCTGGTCACGCCGCTGGTCGGCATCGCGGTGTTCGCGGTGCTCCGGATCCGGTCCTCGCCCGCGAGCGCGCCGGCCACCGCGGCCGTCGGCCCGGAGCCCGCCCCGGCTTCCGGTGCCGCCTCACCCTCACCTTCAGCCTCACCCGCTGCCGCTGCCGCTGCCTCCGCTTCCGTCGAAGCCGGACCCGGACCGGCCGATGCCGTCCGCTCCGGCACCTGAACCGTGTGACCGTCCGATCGACCGCCGTATCCATGCATTCCGGGAGGGCCCGATGATCACCAAGTTCTTGCTGCCCGAGGACCGAATCCCCACCACCTGGTACAACGTGCTGGCGGATCTGCCGAAGCCGGTGCCGCCGATGCTGCACCCCGGGACGAGGGAGCCGCTCACCCCGGCCGACCTGGCGCCGCTGTTCCCCGAGTCGCTGATAGCCCAGGAGTTCAGCACCGAGGCCGAGATCGACATCCCCGGCGCGGTGATCGACGTCTACCGCCAGTGGCGTCCCAGCCCGCTGATCCGGGCCCACCGGCTGGAGCGCTCGCTCGACACCCCGGCGCGGATCTACTTCAAGTACGAGGGCGTCAGCCCGGCCGGCAGCCACAAGCCCAACACGGCGGTGCCGCAGGCGTACTACAACAAGCAGGCCGGTGTGGAGAAGCTCACCACCGAGACCGGCGCCGGCCAGTGGGGCAGCTCGCTCGCGATGGCCTCCGCCTACTTCGGCCTCGAGTGCGAGGTCTTCATGGTCAAGGTGAGCCACCAGCAGAAGCCCTACCGCCGGGCCCTGATGGAGACCTTCGGGGCGACGGTGCACGCCAGCCCCAGCGTGCTCACCGACGCCGGGCGGGCCGCGCTCGCCGCCGACCCCGACGCCAGCGGCAGCCTGGGCCTGGCCATCTCCGAGGCCGTGGAGGCCGCGGTCAAGAGCGGCGGCCGGGCCAAGTACGCGCTCGGCTCGGTGCTCAACCACGTGCTGACGCACCAGACGGTGATCGGCCAGGAGGCGCTGCTCCAGATGGAGCTGGCGGAGGACTACCCGGACATCGTGATCGGTGCGGCGGGCGGCGGCTCCAACTTCGGCGGCCTGGTCCTGCCCTTCCTGCGCGAGCAGCTGCGCGGCGGCCGCTCGGTGCGGGCGCTGGCGGTCGAGCCGGCCTCGTGTCCGACCCTCACCCAGGGCCGCTACGAGTACGACTTCGGCGACACCGCGGGCCTCACCCCGCTCACCATGATGCACACCCTCGGCCACGACTTCGTGCCGCCGAGCATCCACGCGGGCGGGCTGCGCTACCACGGCATGGCGCCCATCATCAGCGCCCTGAAGGACCTCGACCTGCTGGAGGCGCGGGCCGTCCCGCAGACCGCCTGCTTCGAGGCCGGCGTCCTGTTCGCACGCAACGAGGGCATCGTCCCGGCGCCGGAGTCCACCCACGCGGTGCGGGCGGCCATCGACGAGGCGCTGGCCTGCAAGGAGAGCGGCGAGGCCCGCACCATCCTGTTCACGCTGTCCGGCCACGGGCACTTCGACATGCAGGCGTACACCGACTACTTCGCCGGAAAGCTCAAGGACTGACGAGCCGGCTCGAGGACCGACGAGTACTGAGCGGTGACAGGCGGGCGAACAGCCGGACGGGCCCTCGCACCACGGGCCCGTCCGGCCGCCCGCCCCCGTAGGGGCAGACTACGAGGGGGGAACCACGTGCAAGGATCAACTCCGACTCCGATCGTGCTCGGGATCTGCGGCTCCGAGCGACCGGGCGGCAACACCGACCTCGCGCTGGAGTACGCCGGCCGCCTGGTCCGGGAACGGGGCGCCGAGTTCCGGACCGTTCACCTGCGCGAGCACCGGATCTCGCCGTGCAGCCCGTGCGGCGACTGCAACCAGCGGACCAAACCCTGCGAACTCCGCGACGACATGCCCGCGATCGTCGAGCAGATGAAGCAGGCGGACGCCATCGTCTACGCGACCCCGGTGCACGGCTTCGGTCCCGCCCATCTGATGCAGATCTTCATCGAACGGGCCGGCGTGGGCTTCCTGCGCTTCGACCGCCCTCTGGCCAACAAGGTGGGCGGCATCATCGTCGTCTCGCGCCGGTACAGCGACGCCGCGGTGCACAGCCAGCTGGTCGACAACCTGCTGCTCAACCGCATGATCCTGGTCGGCAGCGGCTTCCCGGCGCTGCTGCGCAACACCTCGCCGCAGCCGCAGCTCCAGGACGCCGAGGGCCTGGAGGCACTGGAGCGGATGCTCCACCGCATGATCGACATGTCCCTGCTGCTGCGCCGCCACGCGGCCGACGGTCGGCCCGTGCTGCCGCTCGACGACCGCAACGAGCGCGTGTCCCGCGCCCCGCGCGTGGTCCTGCCGGGGCAGCGGACCTCTTCGGAGAAGCAGGCCAGCTGAACCGGAGAGGCAGGCCGGCCGCACCGGAGAGGCAGGCCGGCCGGAGCGCCGCCGATCCGCCGATCCACCGATACCCCATTTCCGACGTGTTGTTGAGGAGTGCCATGTCCACCGAGACCGAGACCGAGACCGGCGACCAGCACGGCAGCCAGACCGGGGACCCCGTCCTGGTCGGCGTCGACTTCGACCTGATCCCCTGGGAGAAGTGGCAGAAGCCGGGCGCCGAGGGCCGGGTGAAGATCGCCTACACCCAGGGCCTGCGGGTCCGTCTGATGGAGCTGCCGGCCGGCTTCGACGAGCACGAGTGGTGCCTGCGCGGACACCAGGGCTACGTGCTGCAGGGCGAGTTCACCATCCACTTCGAGGACCGTTCGGTGCCGTGCCGCCCCGGCATGGGCTTCGTGATCCCGGACGACGAGAAGCACCGTTCGCAGGGCGCGGAGGGCGAGCCGACCGTCGTGTACGTCGTCGACAAGGTGGTGCCGACCGCATGAGCGCCGACCTCACGGGGGCGGACGGTACGGCGACCGGTCCGTCGGTGCCCGCGATCGATCCCCGGATCGACGAACTGCGGCTCTCCGTCGACGCGCTGGACCGCCGGATCGTCGCGCTGCTGGCGGAGCGCACCGCCGTGGTGCGGGAACTGACCGGGTTCAAGCGGGACGAGGAGACCGTCCGCTCCCCGGGCCGGGTCGAGCAGGTCGTCGCCAAGGTCCGGGGCCTGGCGGACGAGCACGGCATGCCGCCGGGGATCGCCGAGGCCACCTACCGCACGCTGATCGACGAGCTGACCCGGATGCAGATGGTGCTCCTGGAGGAGCGCCGGGCCGCTTCGGCCGCCGCCGGGGCCGGTTCCGGGGGCGCCGCCGGGGACGGGCCATGAGCCGTCGGCACCCGGCCGACCTGCGGGCGGCGCTGGCCGCGCTGGACCTGATGCCAGGAGAACTGGTCCGGGTCCGGGAGGAGGTCCCGGCCCGCTTCGGGGTCTCCTCCCGCTACGCCCGGTGGGCCGGCGCCCCGGCGGCGCCGCCCACCGGCCCCGGCCCGGCCGTCCTGTTCGAGCAGGTGACGCCCTCGGGCGTCGCGCCGCAGGAGGGCGCCGTCACGGCCGAGGACGGTGCGGAACCGGGGCCCGGCGCCGTACTGATGGGCCTGTACGGGACCCGGCGGCGGGCCGCCGCCCTGCTCGGCGCCACCCCCGCCGAGCTGGCCCACCGGCTGCTGGACGCGGTGGCCGCGCCACTGCCCCCGGTGCCCGCCGCCGACCCCGACCGGTGGGCCCGCAGCGACCGCAAGCCGGACCTCACCGCCCTGCCCGTCCCGGTGCTCACCGACGAGGACGCCGGCCCCTACCTGACCCTCGGCGCCGTCCTCGCCACCGATCCGGCCACCGGCGTGCGCAACCTGTCGATCCACCGGATGTGCGTCCAGGGCCCCGACCTGCTCACCATCTGGATGGTGCCGGGGCGGGACCTCGAGCAGGCCCACCGCAACTCGCTCGCCGCCGGGCGGCCGCTGCCGGTGGCGATCCACCTCGGCCTCGGCCCGGCCGTGCTGCTGGCCTCCTGCTGCCCCACCTCGCTCGTCCCGACCGGGACGGACGAACTGGCGGTCGCCGGGGCGCTCGCGGGCGCCCCGGTGGAACTGCTGCCGTGCCGCACGGTGGACGCCGAGTACATCGCCCACGCCGAGTACGTGCTGGAGGGCGAACTCCTGCCGGACACCATGCCGGAGAACCCGAGGGGCAGCGCCGCCACCCCGGAGTTCCTCGGCTACCAGGGCACCGCCCACCCGGCCCTGCCGACCGTCCGGATCACCGGGATCACCGCCCGGCGCGGCCCGATCCTCCAGGCCGTCTCCGGCCCGGGCCACGAGCAGTCCGTGCTGCTCGGCTTCGGGATGGAGGCGGCCGTGCTGGCCGTGCTGCGGCGCCGCGGCGCCCCCGTCCGGGCGGTGCACTGCCACACCGCCGGCGGGGGACAGCTGATGGTCGTGCTCCAGTGGGCGGCCAAACGCTCGGCCGAGGACGACGCGCTGGTGCGGGAGGCCTCCCGGGCCGTCCTGGAGGAGTTCCGGATGGCCAAGCTGGTGCTGTCCGTGGACGAGGACGTGGACCTGGAGTCGGACCAGGACCTGTGGTGGGCGATGGTCACCCGGTGGCAGGCCGACCGGGACCTGCTGGTCCTGCCGGACCGGGAGGGCTTCCCGCTCGACCCGACCCAGTCGGTCGCCTACTCGCCCCTGCTGTCGGCGGACGGCCGTACCGCGAAGGCGGTGTTCGACTGCACCGTCCCCTACGCGCAGCGGCGCCGCTTCCGCCGGGCCCGGTTCACCGACGCGCCCGGAGCCGGTTAGCGGCCGCCGCCGCCCGGAGCCGGTCAGCGGCCGCGGCCGCCCCTGCCCGCCTCCCGGACCGCCGTGGCCTCACGGACCGCTGTAGCCAGCAGCGCCGTGCCCTCGGCGATCCGGGTGCCGGGCAGGGCCGCGTAGCCCATCAGGAAGGTGGGTTCGGCCGGGGGCTCCCGCACGAAGTACCCCGAGGCGGGGTACACCCGGACACCGAGCGCCGCGGCCCGGCGGACGATCTCGTCCTCGCCGACGCCGCGAGCCCCGGTGAGGGCGACCAGGACGTGCAGGCCGGCGGCCGCTCCGGAGATCCGCACCTCGGCGCCGAAGTGCGTGTAGAGGCCGTCCAGCAGCGAGCGGCGGCGCTCCCGGTACAGCCGGGTCATCCGGCTGACGTGCCGGGCGTAGGCGCCGGTGGCGACGAAGTGCGCCAGCGCCTCCTGGGTGACCGTCGGGGTCAGCCGGTCGGTGATCCACTTGATGCCGAGGAAGGGCTGCACCAGCCGCTGGGGCAGGATCGCGTAGCCGATCCGCAGCGCCGGGAAGAGCGTCTTGCTGAAGCTGCCGACGTAGACCACCGTGCCCTGGTGCCGGGCGGCGGCCAGGGCCGGCAGCCGCTCCGCGGCGAAGGTGAACTCGTTGTGGTAGTCGTCCTCCAGCACCGTCGCCCCGCGCCGCGCCGCCCAGGCCAGCAGGGCCCGCCGCCGGGCCTCGGACATGATGAACCCGGTCGGGAACTGGTGCGAGGGCGTCACGTAGACCAGCCGCACCCGGTCCGGGTCCTGGCCGTGCGCCCGGACGCGGGCGTCGATGTCCGCGACCCGCAGCCCCTCCTCGTCCACCGGCACCGGCACCACGGTGCCGGCGGTGGAGCCGAAGACCTGGCGCAGCACGGTGTGGCTCGGGTCCTCGATCACCACCACGTCGCCCGGGCCGACCAGCAGCCGGGCCAGGATGTCCAGCGCCTGGGTGGCCCCGCTGGTCACCAGGATGCTGTCGGGCGAGGCGTCCAGTGCCCGGCTCTGCCGGACCAGGGTGGCGATCTGCGCCCGCAGCGCGGCGGAGCCCTCGGCCGGCCCGTACCCGAGCGCGGCGACGTCCGCCCGCGCGTAGGCCTCGTGCATCGACTGCCGCCAGCGCGACACCGGGAAGTTGGCCAGCGCCGGGGTCCCGTGCCGGAAGTCCAGCCCCGCACCGGCCTGTTGCATCGGCGGGGGTTCCCACGGCTGCCACAGCGCGTCCCCGCCGTCGGTGGCGAGCGGCGGCTGCGGCGCGAGCGCCGTCCGGGCCGGACCGGGCCCGGCCCCCTCCCCGGCGGCCCGCTCGGCCACCCTGGTCCCCGAGCCCCGACGGGCCGTCAGCAATCCGTTGGCGGTGAGCAGTTCGTACGCCCGCAGGACCACCGTGCGCGACACCCCGAGCTGGGCCGCCAGCTCCCGCGAGGCCGGTACGGCCTCCCCGGCCCGCAGCCGCCCCGACCGGACCAGCCCGGCGATCCCGTCGCACACCTGCTGCTGCAGGGGCGTCGTACTGCCCCGGTCCAGCACGATCAGCAGCTCCGACGATCCCACGCCTCTCCTTCCGGGCTCCGCTCTCCCGAAGTGTCGCATGCACGACACCCCGTCAGCGTGGCCCGGCCGTGGTGGAGTCGGCGCCAGCTAGGACCAGAACTGACCTAGATGGCCTCTACTGTCTGTTCCGAAGGAAGTGACCGGAACGGTGATGGGGAGGGATCCGTCGTGATTCTTGTGATCGGTGCGACCGCGCACTTCGGGCGGCAGACGGTGGAGGTGCTGGCGGGCGCCGGACGGAAGGTGCGGGCGCTGTCGCGCACCCCGGAGCGGGCCGGACTGCCCGAGGGCGTCGAGGTGGTGCCCGGGGACCTCACCCGGCCGGAGACCCTCGGGGCCGCGCTGGACGGCGTCACGGAACTGTTCCTGGTGCTGCCCTACGGCCTGGACGTGCAGCCGCTGCTGGAGGAGGTGCGTCGGTCCGGGGTGCGGCAGATCGTGTTCCTGTCCTCGGGGGCCGTCGTCGACGGCGCGGACCCGCAGCCCGACGTGATCGCCGCCTACCACGCCCGGGTGGAGCGGGAGATCGTGGCGACCGGCGTCGACCGGACGTTCCTGCGGCTGTTCTTCCCGGCGATCAACTCGCTCTCCTGGGCGATGCAGCTGCCGGGCGGCGACATCCTCCGCGGCCCGCATGCCGAGGCCGCCGCCTCGCTGGTGCACGAGCGCGACGTCGCCGAGGCGGCCGCGGCCGTCCTCGGCAGCCCCGAGCACTCCGGCCGGATCTACGAGCTGACCGGCCCGCAGTCGCTCACCCAGACCGAACAGGTCGAACTCCTCGGCCGGGCCCTCGGTCGCGGGCTGAGCTTCGAGGAGGTCCCCGCCCCGGCCGTACGGCAGCAGCTCAGCCAGTTCATGGACGCCGACTTCGTGGCCGCCCTGCTGGACCTGATGGCTGCCACCGTCGGCAGGCCCGCTCCGGTGAACGACACGGTCGAGCTCCTGACCGGCCACCCCGCCCGCCCGTACACCCAGTGGCTCGCCGACAACCTGGCCGCCTTCGGCTGACCGGCCCGGCCCGGCCCGAACATCGACGGCCCGGACCGCCTGCTGCGGTCCGGGCCGTCGGCCGGCGGATGACGCGAGATTCGAACTCATGAGGTGCGGGCCGGACGGGGAGCCTTATTCCTACTCCTTTGATAATCTGAGTGCCATGACTGACATGCCCTACAGCATCGGTGAGGGGCCGGCCACCAGGGTCAGCCTCTCCCTGCCCGAAGGTACGGCCGAGGCCATCCGTCAGCGGGTGGGCAAGCGCGAGTTCTCGGCGTTCATCACTGCGGCCGTCGAGCGGGAACTGCGTGGTCGGATCCTGGACGAGTACCTGGCCGACTACGAGCGTCGGAAGGGATCGATCTCGCCGGCCGAGCAGGAGCGAGCGCGGCACGTCTTCGACGAGGTGTTCGCCGAGGAGGGCGGATGGCCCGTCGCAAGCTGACCCACGAGGGCACCCTGGTGCTCGACTCGGAGGGTCTTTCCAAGCTGATCGGTGACCATGAACCGGCCGTCGCGCTGGTCGCGGAGGCGCGGAAGCGCGGAATGGAGGTGGTGATCAGTGCTCTGACCATCATCGAAGCTGTTCACAGCCGAACCGACCAGGCCCGGCTCCGATGGATCCTGTCCGGCGTGCGGATCGCGCAGGTGGGCGACGAGGAGGCTCGGGCGGCCTCCGCGATGCTCATCGCCGCCGGCCTGCACGGCCACAAGTACGCGATCGACGCGGCCGTGGCCGAGATGGCACTGCGGCAGCAGCGGCCGGTCGTCCTGCTGACGTCGGACATCGACGACATGACCAAGCTCTGTGGGGACCGGGTGCGGCTCGTGGCCGTCTGACGGGTCGCCCTGGGCGTGGGTTGCGCCGGGCGGTGCGCTCGTCGGTCGCGACCTCGGGCACGGCCGGCGGTCCGGACACGAGGCGCCCGGCAGAACGCCGGGCGCCTCGGCCTCACGGGGTGTGCTGCAGCTCCTGGGCGGGCGCGTCCTCGGCGGGCGCGTGCCTGGTGCCGGCGGGAGCGGCGGCCGTGCGCGCCGCCGACCTGGCGGAAGGCGTTGTTCCCCGCGGCGGCCACTCCGGCCAGGTGGTGCGGGACGGCGGAGACGGCGGAGGCCGTCATCGGGGTGAGGACGGTGCCCACGCCCAGGCCGAGCAGGACCAGGCGCCAGGCGAGGGACCCGTAGGAGGTGGCGGCGAAGGCGGGGCTGCGGAACAGCGCCAGGTCGAGCATCGGGCTGCTGCTGCGGCGCTCCACCACGACGAACGCGACCGCGCTCACGGCGCCGAGCACCAGCGCGGCCAGCACCGGGGGCGAACCGAAGCCGTCGGCGCCGCCCTCGATCACGCCGTAGACGACCGCGGTGACCGCGACGGCCGCGGTGATCTGCCCGGGCCGGTCGAGCCGGCGGCCGTTCGGCGCGCGGGAGTCGGGCCGCCTGGTTCACCCCGGAGTGGGCTGACACGAGCCGGCCCCGTCCGCCGCGGGACCGGCCGTCCGGATGCGGGGACACGGGACCCGGACCGACGGACGAGTGGTCCGCCCCGGCCTCAGCCGCGGCTCGGCTGGATCATCTTCCGGCCGGCGGTGCTTCCGCCGTCCACCGCGACCGAGGCACCCGTCATGTAGGGGAAGTCGTCCGACGCGAGCCCGAGCACGGCGCGCGCGATCTCCTCGGCCTCGGCCATCCGCTCCAGGCCGTCGATGTTGAGCGGGCCGAACGCCTTCTTGTACGCCGCCCAGGCCTCGTCCGGGATGCCGGGCGGGCGGACGAAGGGGGTGTCGGTGGTGCCGGGCAGCAGGGCGTTGAGCCTGATGCCCCGGGGTCCGTAGGCGAGCGCGGCGGCCTTCACGATGCCCTGCACCGCCCGTTTGCTCGCGGTGTACGCGGCGCTGTTCGGCCGGGCCAGGTCGGCCGCCGAGGAGGAGGTGCAGACGATGACGCCGTGCCCGGCCCGGAGCATGTGCGGGATCTCGTACTTGATGGCGAGGAAGACGCCCCGGGCATTGGTGGCCTGGACGTCGTCCCACTCCTCGACGCTCAGCTCGTGCGGAAGCTTGTTGCTGCCGATCCCCGCGTTGTTGAAGGCCACGTCGATGCCGCCGTACCGGCTCGCGACCCGGTCCGCGAAGGCCTGCATCTGGTCGGCCACCCGCACATCGGCCTGGATGTACGTGGCCTCGCCGCCCGCGTTCCGGATCTCCCGTTCCACCTGGCGCCCCAACTCGGCCCGCCTGCCGCAGAATCCGACCTGGGCACCGGCCGCCGCGAAGGCGTGGGCGGCGGCCCTGCCGATGCCCGAGGTGCCACCCGTGATGAGCACCGACCTGCCCTGGAACCGCCCGTCCTGGACGCGGGGCCTGCCCTGGGCGGCGCTCGCCGTGCGAGCGCCCGCGCCGAGGGCCGAGCCCGCCACCCCGAGGGCGGCCGCGCCACCGAGCAGGGACCGCCGCCCCAGGGGACCGTTCTTCGTATTCCCGTTCGAGTTCGTGTTCATGGCGACCACGCTCGCAGTCCGGGCCGGGTGCCCGGCTCCACCCGCGGGCCGCTCGTCGCGGCCGGTGGGAGGAGGCGACCTCCTCCCGCGGCAGGACCCGGGCGCACGGGCGCCCGCCTATCGTGAAGCGCGTGAACCGATCAAGGATCGAGGGTCTGTTCGATCAAAGGTCCTCCGCCGCGAGGGCGGTGGTGCTGGTCGGCGTGCTCGTCGGTGATCTCCTGCTGGTGCACCGGCCCTCCGGGGGCCGGGACTGGGGCCTCGCCGCGGCCGGGATCCTGCTGTGCGCGGCCGCGGGCCGGTGGGCGTTCGGCGCGCTGGTGGCACTGTCCGGCCTGCTCGTTGTCGCGCACACGCTCGGCTCGGACATCGTCCCCGCGTTGAAGGTGCTGGCCGCCGTCACCCTCTTCGAGCTGTCCGTGCGGGAGTACGGCCGCCGCCCGGTGGCCGGGGCGGCGGTACTGGCGCTCGCCGTCGCCGTGAACCGCCTCGCCGACCTGCCCGGCGAACTCCCCTCGGTGCTGTACAAGACGGGCATCGTGGCCGGTCTGCCGTTGCTCATGGGCGGATACGTACGAGTCACCCGCGACGCCGCCCGGGCCGCACGCGCGCACGCGGAACAGGAGGAGGCCCGCGCCGGCCAGCGGCTGTTGGCCGCCCGCGCCGCGGAACGCACGACCATCGCACGCGAGTTGCACGACCTGGTGGCCCACCACGTCTCGTCGATGGTGCTGCGCGTCGGTGTCGCCCGGCACGTCGTGCCCGACACCGTCGACGCGCGGGTCATCGAGGTCCTCGACGACCTGCACTCCAGCGGCAGCGAGGCCCTGGCCGATCTGCGCCGCCTGGTGGCCGTACTGCGTGACCCGGACAGCGTCGCGGCAGCCGGGACGGCCTCCGCACTGGTCACGCCCGGGGCGCTGCCGGCCGCGCTGGAGTCGGTGCTGGAGGGCAGCCGCCGCGCCGGTCTGGCCGTCACCGCGGCCGTGGATCCGGTCCTCGCGCGCCTCGACGCGGTACGCGGCCTCGCCGTGCTCCGTCTGGTCCAGGAGGGTCTGGCGAACGCGGCGAAGCACGCCGGCCCGGGCGCACGGGCCGAGTTGACCGTACGAGTGGCCGACGACGCCGCCGTGCACCTGACGCTCCAGGACGACGGCGCGGGTCGTCCCGGGGTGTCGGCCCCGGGCCCGTCGGGGCACGGGCTGATCGGAATGCGTGAACGCGTGGATCTGTTCGGCGGCCGCCTCGACGCGGGCCCGACGCCCCGGGGCTGGCGGCTCACGGCCGAGCTCCCCGCACTGCGCGTCCCATCCGCACTCCCCGCACTCCCCGCACTCCCCGCCCCGCCCGCCCCGCCCGCCTCCGTACGAGTCCGGGAGCAGACCCCGTGATCCACATCCTGGTCGCCGACGACCAGCCGCTCGTCCGCATGGGTCTGCGCATGCTCTTCGAGCAGGCCCCGGACATCGACATCCTCGGCGAGGCGGACAACGGCGCGGAGGCGGTGCGGCTGGCCGAGCGCCTCCGTCCGGACGTCGTCCTCATGGACCTGCGAATGCCCCTCATGGACGGCATCACCGCCACCCGCCGCATCCTGGCCGGCTGCCCCGTCACTCGGGTCGTCGCGCTCACCACCTTCGACGACGACGATCACCTCTACCCGGCGCTCGCGGCCGGAGCCTGCGGCTTCCTGGTCAAGGACACCCCGCCGGCCGAGCTGGTCGACGCCGTACGCCGGGCCGCGGACGGCGAGGCCCCGTTCAGCCGGGACGCACTCGACCGGCTCGTCAGCCGCGCCGTCGACGCCCGCGCCGGGGCGTCCCCCGGTACTCGCGCCGACGTCCCGGCGGCGCCCGCCATCACTCCGCGCGAGCGGGAGGTGCTCGGCCTGATCGGCAGCGGCCTGTCCAACAAGGAGATCGCCGACCGTCTGCACATGGGCGTCACCACGGTCAAGACGCACGTGGCGAACCTGATGGCGAAGACGGGCCGGGACAACCGCATCCGCCTCGCCGTCCTCGCCGTCGCCACGGGCATCACCGCGGACCAGGGGCCGTCGACCACCCTCTAGCGTCCTGGGGCGACCGCGGAACGCCGAAGGCCCCGGCCGGTTTCCGCGGAAGCGGCGCGTGCGGCCCCAGGGCGTCGCCCCCTAGGCTCACCAGCACTACGACAAGGGGGGTCTCATGAGAGGCATCGACTCGGCACGACGCCGAGTGGCACTGGTGGGCGCCGCACTGCTGTGTGCGGTCGCCGGATCCGGCCCGTTCGCAGGGACGGCGGTCGCGGCGGCCGGCGAGGTGTGTGGGCAGGACACCCTCACCGTGTCGGGCGACTACGAGGTCGGGCCTGGTGAGTGGAACGCCGACCGCAGCCGGGTGCGGCAGTGCGTCACCACCGACGGCGGCGCGAATTTCACGCTCTCCACCAGCCAGTTGACCCCCGACACCATCTCGAACCCCGGCCTGGGGCCGGGGGCCTACGCGTACATCAAGCCCCTCCGGGGTCTACCGATACCGGTCGCCTCGCTCGGTGACGCGACGAGTACCTGGCACACGACCCAGGGCGTCGCGGGTACCTACGATGCCGCGTACGACCTGTGGTTCAGCAATGACGCGACCAGCTGTGACCCGACCACCAGCGACGAGCTGATGATCTGGCTCAACGGCCAGGGGCCCCAGGCCAAGCCCTACGGTCCGACCGACGTCGGCACGGTCGACATCGGCGGCACCGGCTACCGGGTGAGCGCGGCGACCGTCTCGCCGACCCACCATCTGATCAACTACCAGCTGCCGACCGCGACGAGTGCGGTCGACCGGCTGGACCTCCGGCTGTTCGCGATCGACGCGATCAGCCGGGGCCACCTGCCCCGGGCGCAGTACCTCTGCGGCGTCTCCGCCGGCTTCGAGATCTGGGAGAACGGCACCGGCCTGGCCACCAGCTCCTTCTCCTTCGAGCCCGTGACCGGCCTGCCCACCGGCACGGTCTCCTCGGGCATCCCGGGCCGCTGCCTGGACGACTTCCGCAGCGCGACGACCGACGGAAACCCGGTCGTTCTCTGGGGCTGCAACGGCACCGATGCGCAGACCTGGACCTTCGCCAATGACGGGACCCTGCGGGTGCTGGGCAAGTGCCTGCAGCCGACCGGTACGTCGTCCGGGAGCCCGATCGTGGTCGGCTCCTGTGCCGAGGCCGCCGCGAAGTGGCGGCCCGGGGCCTCGCACTCGCTGGTGAACATCGGGACCGGTCTCTGCCTGGACGACCCCGGCTCCTCCGCGGACTGGGGAGTGCAGATGCAGCTCCACCCCTGCAACGGCACCGCCGCGCAGCAGTGGCGGCTGCCGTACAACGGCGTGCCGATCTCCGGCGGACTCACCAACGCGGCAGCCCAGGAGTGCCTGACCGGCGGCTCGGCCGGTGCTCCTGCCGTGCTCTCGGGCTGCACCTACGACGGCTCACAGATCTGGACGCTCGGCAACGACGGGACTCTTCGGGCCCTCGGCCTCTGCCTCCAGCCGGCCGCCGGCTCGGCGGTCACCCTTGCGACCTGTGACGGCAGCCCGGCCCAGCAGTGGGTCGTCCACCCCAGCGGATACCTGAACCACCCCGCCGACGGCCTCTGCCTGGACGGCCCGCAGGGCTCGACCGCCGAAGGCCTGCCGCTCCGGCTCGCGGGTTGCGAACCCGGTCCCAGCCGGACGTGGTACCTGCCGGCCTGACCGGGCAACGGCCCCGTGCGTGCCCGCACGGGGCCGATCACCTCCGCGCGGATCGGCCCGCCCTGCCCCGGAAACGCCGAAGGCCCCGACCGGTTTCCCGGTCGGGGCCTTCGTGCTGCCATGGCTGGCAGAGGCGGAGGATACGAGATTCGAACTCGTGAGGGGTTGCCCCCAACACGCTTTCCAAGCGTGCGCCCTAGGCCTCTAGGCGAATCCTCCGTGGGAGAGCTTAGTACATGTTTTGGGGTGGTCGCGACCACGTATCTCGCAGGTAGGGGGTGGGGGTGGCCTGCGGATGGTGGGACGGGGTGGTGGTGGAGGGGTGGGCCCGGGATCCGGTAGTGTTGGGGCCAGCCCCTCGTGTGGCGTTATCTCTCTGAACCCCCCCAGGGCCGGAAGGCAGCAAGGGTAGGAGGGCTCTGGCGGGTGCACGGGGGGTCTTTGCGTTCCCGGGGGCCGGTGGGGCGCGGGGGGCCGAGGGGCGACGCGTTTGTCGGTCCGTCCCGATATCGTCGGGGGTGTGTCCCTAGCCCTGTACCGCCGCTACCGCCCGGAGACCTTCGCGGAGGTCATCGGGCAGGATCACGTGACCGCTCCGCTCCAGCAGGCCCTGCGCAACAACAGGGTCAACCACGCGTACTTGTTCAGCGGCCCGCGCGGCTGCGGCAAGACGACGAGCGCCCGCATCCTGGCCCGCTGTCTGAACTGCGAGCAGGGGCCGACGCCCACGCCGTGCGGTGAGTGCCAGTCCTGCACGGACCTCGCCACGGGCGGGCCCGGGTCGATCGACGTGATCGAGATCGACGCGGCCTCGCACGGTGGTGTGGACGACGCGCGGGACCTCCGCGAGCGGGCGTTCTTCGCGCCGGTGCACAGCCGGTACAAGATCTTCATCCTGGACGAGGCGCACATGGTGACCTCGGCCGGCTTCAACGCGCTGCTGAAGGTGGTGGAGGAGCCGCCGGAGCACCTGAAGTTCATCTTCGCCACCACCGAGCCGGAGAAGGTGATCGGGACGATCCGGTCCCGGACCCACCACTACCCGTTCCGGCTGGTGCCGCCCGGCACGCTGCGCGACTACCTGGCGGAGGTGTGCGGCCGGGAGGGGATCCAGGTCGAGGACTCCGTGTTCCCGCTGGTGGTGCGGTCGGGCGCCGGTTCGGTGCGTGACTCGATGTCCGTGATGGACCAGCTGCTGGCCGGCGCCGCCGAGGGCGGTGTGACGTACGGGATGGCCACGTCGCTGCTCGGGTACACGGACTCGGCGCTGCTGGACGAGGTGGTGGACGCGTTCGCCGCGCACGACGGGGCGACGGTCTTCCAGGTGGTCGACCGGGTGGTCGAGGGCGGTCACGACCCGCGCCGGTTCGTCGCGGACCTGCTGGAGCGGCTGCGTGACCTGGTGATCCTCGCCACCGTGCCGGACGCGGGGGAGAAGGGGCTGATCGACGCCCCGGCCGACCGGATCGCGGTGATGCAGGCGCAGGCGGACGCGTTCGGGGCGGCGGAGCTGAGCCGGGCGGCGGACCTCGTCAACACCGGGCTGACGGAGATGCGCGGCAACGCGGCGCCCCGGCTCCAGCTGGAGCTGATCTGTGCCCGGGTGATGCTGCCGGGCGCCTACAGCGACGAGCTGTCGTTGCAGGCGCGGCTGGACAAGCTGGAGCGGCGGGCCGCGAGCGGTGGCTTCGCCGGGGCCGGTGGCTTCGCCGTGCCCGGCGGTGTCGTCCCGGCCGGTGTCGCCCCGGTCGGTGTCGCCCCGGCCGGTGGTCCGGTGGCGGCGGCGGTCGCACCGCCGACGGCACCGGCGGTGCAGGCGCCGCCGGTGGTGCCGGCGGTCGTCGAGATGCCGCAGGTCGTGCCGTCGGCGCCGGTGCAGCCGACGCCCGCCCCGGCCCCCGCTCCCGCGCAGCCGGCCGGCCCGGCGCCCGGGGCGTGGCCGATCAAGCGGAGCTTCCCGCCCGCCGGGGAGGCGCCCGCGGCGGCGGCCCCGGCCCCCGTGGCCGCGCCCGCCCCTGTGCAGCCCGCTCCGGTGGCCGCTCCGGCCGCGCCCGCGCCGGCTCCCGTCCCCGCTCCGGCGCCCGGCGGGCAGCCGTCGGCGGCGGCGCAGCAGGGTGCGGGCCAGGTCCGGCAGCTGTGGCCGCAGATCCTGGAGGCGGTGAAGAACCGGCGCCGGTTCACCTGGATCCTGCTCAGCCAGAACGGCCAGGTGGCCGGGTTCGACGGCAGCGTGCTCCAGGTCTCGTTCATCAACGCGGGTGCCCGCGACAGCTTCGTGAGCAGCAACAGCGACGACGTGCTGCGGGCCGCGCTGGCCGACGCGCTCGGCGTGGACTGGCGGATCGAGTGCATCGTCGACCCGTCCGGCGGCGCGGGTGGCCCCGGTGGCGGTTCCGGTGGCGCCGCGGCCCCGAGCGGCAGTGGTGGCGGCGGGGGCGGTTGGGGTGCCCCACCGGCGCGTCCGGCGGCGCCCGCGCCCCAGACGGCGCCCGTCGTGCCGGCTCCCGTCGCCGCGCCCGCTCCGGCGCCCCGCCCGGTCGCCGCGCCGACCCCGGCGCCCGCCGCTCCGGTGCCGCCGCCCGTCCAGGCACCGCCGCCGTCGTCGTCGGCGTACCCGGCGCAGGGGGTGGCCCCGGAGGACGACGTGCCGGAGGAGGACGACCCCGATCTGAACGAGGACGTGTTCTCCGGCCAGGAGCTGATCATCCGCGAGCTGGGGGCCACGGTGCTGGAGGAGATCCGGCACGGTGGCAACTGAGCAGCACGTAGGCTCGTCGAGGACGATGCAGGAGCGGACCGAACGCAAGGAGTGAGCCGTGTTTCCCGGTGGTGGCCAGCCCAACATGCAGGCGCTGCTCAAGCAGGCGCAGAAGATGCAGCAGGACCTCGCCCAGGCACAGCAGGAGCTGGCCGAGGCCAAGGTGAGCGGATCGGCGGGCGGTGGCCTGGTCGAGGCGACGGTGACCGGTTCCGGCGAGCTGGTGGCGCTGACCATCGCCCCGGCCGCCGTCGACCCGGAGGACACCGAGACGCTGGCCGACCTCGTCCTGGCGGCCGTCCGGGACGCCAATCAGGCCGCGCAGAAGATGCAGGCCGAGCGGATGGGCCCGCTGACCCAGGGCCTCGGCGGCGGGATCCCGGGCCTGCCGTTCTGACGGTGACCCCGCCCGTGGCGGTGACGGCGCGCGTGTGACGGCCTGGCCGTGACGGCCCGCGGGTGACGGCCCGCCTGTGTCGTCCCGCGTGGCGGCCCGGCCGTGACAGCGGGTACCGACCGGGGCACCGGAGCGTACGGGGCGGACGGCCGGGTCCGGAGTTCGGACAACGGACCTGTGTGATTAATGCGGGAGTCGGGCGTCGGGCGGTGCGCCCGGCGTCCGATTCGTTGGATGATGGCACCGGAGCACCCCGCGCGGGTGCCACCGGTCCAACCCGAGGGAAGGCGCGACGTTGTACGAGGGCGTGGTTCAGGACCTGATCGACGAACTGGGCAGGCTGCCCGGCGTCGGGCCCAAGAGCGCGCAGCGGATCGCCTTCCACGTCCTGCAGGCCGACCCGGTCGACGTCCGCCGGCTGGCGCACGCGCTGCTGGAGGTCAAGGACAAGGTCCGGTTCTGCGCCGTCTGCGGCAATGTCGCGGAGGCCGAGCAGTGCCGGGTCTGCCTGGACCCGCGTCGCGACCTCGCGGTCATCTGTGTGGTCGAGGAACCCAAGGACGTCGTCGCCATCGAGCGCACCCGGGAGTTCCGCGGCCGCTACCACGTGCTGGGCGGTGCGATCAGCCCGATCGAGGGCGTCGGCCCGGACGATCTGCGGATCAGGGAGCTGCTGGCACGGCTCGCCGACGGCACCGTCACCGAGCTGATCCTGGCCACCGACCCCAATCTGGAGGGGGAGGCGACCGCCACCTACCTGGCCCGGCTCTGCAAGCCGATGGGCCTGAAGGTGACCCGCCTGGCGAGCGGCCTGCCCGTCGGCGGGGATCTGGAGTACGCGGACGAGGTCACACTCGGTCGCGCCTTCGAAGGGAGACGACTGCTCGATGTCTGACCGGACGATCAACCAGCAGCCACACGCGCCCCATCAGGCCGGGCCGGAGGAGGCCAGGGACACCGCGCAGGTGCCGCGTCCTCCGCACACGCACGGCCACGGCTCGGAGCCGGACGACTTCGCGGTGCAGATCGCGGACTCGGTGGAGAGCTTCGTGCTCTCGGTGACCGAGGTCGCCAAGGGCGACGAGCCCGGCAGCGCCGTCTCCCTCCTCCTGCTGGAGGTCTCGCAGTTGCTGCTGGCCGGCGGCCGGCTGGGCGCCATCGAGGACGTCGTCCCCGAGGACCGCTTCGAGCCCGACGCTGGTCCGGAGCCGGACGGCGAGCAGCTGCGGGAGCGGCTGGCGGTGCTGCTCGCGCCGATCGACGTCTACCACGAGGTCTTCGACCCGTACGGGCCGCCGGAGAAGCCGAGCGCGTTCCGGATCTCGGACGACCTGGCCGGGGTGGTGAGCGAGCTGCAGCACGGGCTCACCCACTACCGCGAGGGCCGGGTCAGCGAGGCGCTCTGGTGGTGGCAGTTCTCGTACCTGTCCAACTGGGGTACGACCTGCACGGCCGTCCTGCGGGCGCTGCAGTCGCTGATCGCGCACGTCCGGCTGGACAGCCCGATCGGGGCGGCGCCGGACGGGGCGGACACCGACAACGACGGGCTCACCGACGAGCAGCTGGAGCAGCAGGCGGGCGACCTGATGGCGGCCGAGCTCGGCCTGGGCCACTAGGGCTGTCGACCCCTGGCGCGACCGGGGGCGCGAGGAGGCGGAGGGCGGGGACGTCGGCCGCCCGGGGGCCCCGGCGGACGGGAGTGTGACGGAAACCTCACTCCCGGCCACCGACGGAAAACCCCGGGGCGGCCGCCCCTTCGTCCGCCGATTCTCCGGAACGGCGCCCGCCCGCCCGCAGACCTGCCGGTGGCGGTATCCACACCCCCGCTCACCTGCCGAAACGTGTGTCTCATCATATGGAAAGCGGAGGTCGGGGCACCCCCGCTCGGTAGACTGGCGCCGACCGCACAGCCCCCGCCACCCGGGGGTGAGGGGGCCGAGGGCCCCCGGAAACGACACAAGTCGAGGAGCGCACGTGGGCCTTGTCGTGCAGAAGTACGGCGGCTCATCCGTTGCGGATGCCGAGGGCATCAAGCGCGTGGCCCGTCGAATCGTTGACGCCAAGAAGGCCGGCCATGAGGTCGTCGTCGTGGTGTCCGCGATGGGCGACACGACGGACGAGCTCATCGAACTCGCGGAGCAGGTGTCACCTCTCCCCGCCGGCCGCGAGTTCGACATGCTGCTGACCGCTGGAGAGCGCATCTCCATGGCACTGCTGGCCATGGCGATCAAATCCCTGGGCCACGAGGCGCAGTCGTTCACAGGAAGCCAGGCCGGCGTCATCACCGACTCCGTCCACAACAAGGCGCGCATCATCGATGTGACGCCGGGCCGCATCCGCACCGCCCTGGACGAGGGCAACATCGCGATCGTGGCCGGTTTCCAGGGCGTCTCGCAGTCGAGCAAGGACATCACCACGCTCGGCCGGGGCGGCTCGGACACCACCGCCGTCGCCCTCGCCGCCGCCCTCAAGGCCGAGGTCTGCGAGATCTACACCGACGTGGACGGCGTGTTCACCGCCGACCCGCGCGTGGTGAAGAAGGCCCGCAAGATCGACTGGATCGCCTACGAGGACATGCTGGAGCTGGCCTCGTCCGGTTCCAAGGTGCTGCTCGACCGCTGTGTGGAGTACGCGCGCCGCTACAACATCCCGATTCACGTACGCTCGTCGTTCTCGGGTCTTCCCGGGACGATCGTCAGCAACGACAACCCGCACCAGCCCGAAGGGGGCGAGATGGAGCAGGCCATCATCTCCGGAGTCGCCCATGACACGTCCGAGGCCAAGGTCACGGTCGTCGGCGTCCCCGACAAGCCGGGCGAGGCGGCACGCATCTTCCGTGCCATCGCCGACGCCGAGGTCAACATCGACATGGTCGTGCAGAACGTCTCGGCGGCGTCGACCGGTCTGACCGACATCTCCTTCACCCTGCCGAAGGCCGAGGGCCAGAAGGCCATCGACGCGCTGGAGCGGGTCCGGGAGGGCATCGGCTACGAGTCGCTCCGCTACGACGACGCGATCGGCAAGATCTCGCTGGTCGGCGCGGGCATGCGCTCCAACCCGGGCGTCACGGCGACCTTCTTCGAGGCGCTCTCCGCGGCCGGCGTCAACATCGAGCTGATCTCCACCTCGGAGATCCGGATCTCGGTGGTCACCCGCGCCGACGACGTCAACGCCGCCGTGCAGGCCGTCCACTCCGCCTTCGGGCTGGACAGTGAGACGGACGAGGCCGTGGTCTACGGGGGCACCGGGCGATGACCCGGCGGCCGAACCTCGCCGTCGTCGGCGCCACCGGCGCGGTCGGCGAGGTGCTGCTCGGCCTGCTCTCCCTCCGCCAGGACATCTGGGGCGAGATCCGTCTCGCCGCCTCCCCGCGCTCGGCCGGCCGCAAGGCGGTCGTGCGCGGGGAGTCCGTCGAGGTCCTCCCGCTGTCCGAGGAGCTCTTCGACGGGGTGGACGTCGCGCTGTTCGACGTCCCCGAGCAGATCGCCGCCCGCTGGGCGCCGATCGCGGCCGCCAAGGGCGTCGTGGTGGTCGACAACTCCGGCGCGTTCCGGCTGGACGACGCCGTCCCGCTGGTGGTGCCCGAGGTCAACGCGGCCGCCGTGCGGATGCGCTCGCGCGGGATCGTGGCGAGCCCGGACTCCACCACCCTGACCATGATCGCGGCGATCGGCGCCCTGCACGCCGAGTACGGCCTGGAGTCGCTGGTGGTCGCCTCCTACCAGGCCGCCTCCGGGCTCGGCCGGGACGGCACGGACGCGCTGCGCGCCCAGCTCGCCCAGGTGGCCGGCACCGAGGTCGGCGAACAGACCGGCGACCTGCGGGCGGTGATCGCCGACCACGGACCGTTCGCCGCCCCCCTCGCGCTCAACGCGGTGCCCTGGGCCGGCGTGCTGACCGACGGCGGCTGGTCCTCGGAGGAGCGCACGGTGCGCGACGAGTCCCGCAAGATCCTCGGTCTGCCCGGGCTCAAGGTCTCGGCGACCTGTGTGCGGATCCCGGTGGTGCGCACCCACGCGCTGGCCGTGCACGCGGTGTTCGAGCGCGAGGTCACCCAGGAGCACGCCCACGAGATCCTCCGCGACGCCCCCGGGGTGCTGCTGTACGACGACCCGGCGGCGGGGGAGTTCCCGACACCGAACGACGTGGTGGGCACGGACCCGGTCTGGGTGGGCCGGCTGCGGCGCGCCCTGGACGACCCGAACGCGCTGGACGTCTTCCTCTGCGGCGACAACCTGCGGCGGGGCGCGGCGCTGAACGCCCTTCAGATCGCCGAGCTGGTGGCGCGGGAGATCGCCGACCGGGCCACGGCGGCGGACGACGCCGAGGCGAACGGCGTCGAGGCGAACGGCGTCGAGGCGAACGGCGTCGAGAGGTTCCGCGTCGAGGGGTCCGGCGCCGCCGGTGCCGAGGGAGCCGGGACGGGCGCGGACGGTGGCGCGGCGGGCTGATCAGCCCGTCCACCCGGAGTCTGCGCGGTTTGTTCGCGGACTGCTTGACGAATCCTCGCTGAATTCCCTGGAGGGGCGTTCGGACCATGCGCGAGAATATGCGCGGGGGCCGGGCAACCATGACAGGGGATCGAGTGTCCAACGGGCGTGGCGAACGTGATGGTGGGGGCGGGGGCGGGCATCTCGGCGGCAGCCGCGGTGACGTTCCCGTCGCGTGTCCAGTGGCCTGCGGATAGGCCGGAAGATAGCCAGATGACGGCAGTTGCACCCGGTGCCGCGGGTCCTGGCGCCGACACCGCTGCCGGTGCCAGCGAGGACCTCCTCACCGAGACCTATCAGGCGCACTACCGCTCGCTGCTGCGGCTGGCGGCACTGCTCCTCGACGATCTGTCGAGCTGCGAGGACGTGGTCCAGGAGGCGTTCATCCGGGTGCACGCGGCCAGGCGGCGGGTGCGGGAACCGGAGAAGACCCTCGCCTATCTGAGGCAGACCGTGGTCAACCTGTCCCGGTCGACGCTGCGGCGCAGGATCCTCGGACTGCGGCTGCTGCCGAAGCCGATGCCTGACATGGCCAGTGCAGAAGAAGGCGCCTACGATGCGCTGGAGCGGGACCAGTTGAAGGTCGCGCTACGGGGTCTGCAACGCCGTCAGCGGGAGGTGCTGGTGCTGCGCTACTTCGTGGACATGACGGAGGCGCAGGTCGCCGAGACCCTCGGCATCTCGCTCGGTTCGGTGAAGGCGTACGGCTCACGGGGGCTCGCCGCGCTGAGGGTCCAGATGGAGGCCGGGCATGGCTGAGGACGGTCGGATGGGTGACGGCGCCCGGCGGGGTGACGGTGGCCGAACGGGCGACGGCGGTCCGTCGGGTGACGGCCGCCCGTCGGGTGACGGCGGCCGGCCGGGCGGTGCAGGCCGGCCGGATGACGGCGGTCGGCCGGCCGACGGCGGCGGGGCCGGCCACGAGGAGCGGCTGGTGAGGGAGTTGATGCTTCGGGCGGTCGCCGAGGTCCAGCCGGATCCCGCCGGACTCCAGCGCATCCGCCGGGCGGTGCCGCGGCGCAGGGCCGCCCGGCGCGGGGCCTGGACCGGCGTCGCCGCGGTGGCCGTGGTCGCCTCCTTCCTCCTGCCGGCCCTGCACACCACGGACCACCTGGGCCTGTCCGGCGGCCCCGGGTCGTCCGGCGCGGGCAGCGGCAGTGTCTCGCCCAGTCCCGCCGGCACCCTCCCCGGCGGGAGCACCGGCGGTGCCCACCGCCCGCCGGTCCTCGACAGCGGGGCCCCGACCGTTCCCGGCAGCCCGTCCGGCAGCGTCGGCAGTGAGCCGAGCGCCGGCGGCAGCAGCGCCGGCCAGCAGCCCGGCACCTTCGACCCGAGCCCCAGCACCACCGACGGCGGGGCCGACACCCCGGTCCTGGCGCTCTGCACCCGGGCCGATCTGGGACAGGGCACCGCGCAGCTCGGCGCCCCCGACGCGGACGGCCGGATCTACGGATCCTTCACGATGACCAATGTCTCCGGACGCAGCTGCCGGCTCGGCGGGCCCGGATCGGTCACGGTCACCGGCAGGACGGGAGCCACCGGCAGCAGCGGCAGCACGGGGGCGGACAACGGGAGGATCCGGATCGCCTTCCACACCGCGGGCGACCCGGCGACCGGTCTGCCCGCGCCCGGGCCCTCGGCCGGCCCCGCGGCGGGGGCCGATGCCGGGAGCAACGGCCTCGTCCTCGCGCCGCGCGCCGTCTACCGGGTCGACATCGCGTGGATCCCGGACCCGGCGGGCTGTCCCGTCCTCGGTGGGACGACCTCGCCGAGTGCCTCCGCCGGTTCGGGAGGAGCGAGTTCGACCGGTGGCGCGGCGGGCGGTGGTGCGGCGGGCGGGGCGACCGGTGGCGGCGCCACCGGGTCCGCAATGGGCAACGGCGGGGCGACCGGCGGCCCGGGCACGGGCGGGGGCGGCGCGTTGCCCGGGGCCGGCGGTTCCGGCGGGGCGGGCGGCCCGAGCGCCACGGGCCCGGGGCCGGGCTCCGGGGCCGGAGCGGGCCCGAGCACCGGAGGTGGCGCCGGTCCGGGCCCCGTCGGCGTCGCGGCGACCGGCGGCCGGACGGGCGGTCCGGGAACGTCCACCGGTGCTCCCGCCGGGGCGGGCGAGCTGAGCGGGGCGGGCGGGGCCACCGAGGCGGCTCCGGCGGGCGGTCCCACCGGGTCACCGAGCACGACCCCGCAGCCGAGCGGTTCGACGACCGGGGGGAGCACCGGGACCCCGAGCCCGTCCGCGACCCCGGTGCCCGGGCCGGGCGGGGCCTCGTCGAGCGTCACCCTGGCGTACACGCCGGCCCCGGGCAACCCGGCCTCCGCCCGGGTCGTCCTGGCCGACGCCTGCGCGGGCACGGTCTACCGCACCGCGCCGCGGGTCGTCGTGCCGGACGCCCGGACGCCGGCGCCCGGTACCTCGCCGTCCGCGGGGTGACCGGCGCGGGCGTCCGCCCGGGCGGTTCGAGCAGCCCGGGCGGCTCGGCGGGCCCGGCCGGAGCCGCGCGCGGGAAGTCGGCGGGGCCGACTTCCGGCTCCGAGACGGGGGCCTGGGGACGGGCGGAGTGTGAGGAGTGGTTACCGTGGGGGGTGTGTACCGGTTTCTCCTCACCCCGCGCTGGCTGAGCGGCACCGCGCTGGCCGTGGCGGCCGTGGCGGTGTGCGTCTGGCTCGGTTCCTGGCAGCTCGGCCGGTTCGAGGACCGCGTCTCCTCGCACCAGGAGATCAGCCGGGCCGTGAACGACGCCGGCGCGCCCCGTCCGCTCGGTGAACTGCTGGCCGCCGACCGGCCGCAGGTCACCACCGACACCGTCGGCCGCGCCGTGACGGTCACCGGCACCTTCGACCCGGAGCACCAGTTGCTGGTCCCCAACCGGGTGCTGGACGGCCGACAGGGCTACTACGTGCTCACCCCGCTGCGCACCGCCGACGGCCGGACGGTCGCGGTCGTCCGCGGCTGGGCGCCGGGAACGCCGCCGGCCGGGGCACCGCAGGCCGGGGCGTCCGCGCCCGGGGCGCCGGTGGACGCGCCCACCGGCGAGGTGACCATCGGCGGTCGGCTCCAGGCGGGCGAGACCAGCGGGAGCAACGGCGCCGTGGCCGGCGGCCTCCCGGAGGGGCAGCTCGGCACCATCAACCGTGCCGCCCTCGTCAACAAGCTCGCCCTCGACGGCTGGTACGACGGCTGGGTGTCCGCCGACGTCGCGCCGGACGGGCTCACGCCGGTGCCGACCGTCCAGCCGCAGGGTGGAGACGGCCTCTCGCTGCGGGCGTTCCAGAACCTCGGCTACACGCTGGAGTGGTTCGTCTTCGGCGGTTTCGTGGTGTTCATGTGGTTCCGGCTGCTGCGCCGCGAGGCCGAGGCCGAGCAGGACCGGGCCCTCGGACTGGACCCGGTCCTGGACTGACCGCCCGGCTCCGGTGCCCCCAGCTCCGGCGCCCCCGGAGCCGGGGCCGCCGGCCTCGGGTCAGCGGGTCGGCTTCGCCGGTGGCACGGCCGGGACCGCCGGCACGGCCGGGACCGCCGGCTTGGACGGCAGTACCGGCACCCCTGCCGAGCCCGACGGCATCGGTGGAACCGGAGCGGTCGGTGACGGTGGTGCGGTCGGTGACGCTGACGTGGCTGGCGGCGGGTTGTCGCAGCGGCGGCCGTTGTTGCCGCCGCTGCCGTTGGAATCGTCGTCGGAGTCGTACCGGTCGGTGTGGTGACGCGTCGTGCGGCCGCTCTTCGAGCTCTTGGAGCTCTTCGACCCCTTCGAGCCGGACTTGGCGAGCAGCACCACCCCGCCCTCCTCCCCGGCCCCGGCCCCGGCCACCGCCGTGCGGAAGGCGGCCTTCACCACCGTGGAGGTGGCCGTGGGCGGCGCGGTGGCGGACGGCGGGGCCGGGGAGGAGGGCGGGGGCGAGGCGGACGGCGCGGCGGAGGACGGCGAGACGGCCGGCGGGCAGGCCGCGCTCCCGCCGTCGTCGTCCTGCCCCGAGCAGCCGGTGAGCACCAGTGCCCCGGCCACCCCCGCCCCCAGGATCGTCAGCAGGCGTCTCACCCGTGTCCCCCGTTCACTGCTTCTCGGTGTCCGCCAGATTCTCGCCGACCGGGAGTCCGCCGAGGTGCCGGCGGACGAAGTCGATCTCCAACCGCAACTGCTTGATCCGCTCGTCCACGACCAGCGAGCCGTGCCCGGCGTCGTAGCGGTACACCTCGTGCGGCTTGCCGAGCCGCTCCAGCGCCTCGACGTAGTTGTCGATCTGCTTGATCGGGCAGCGCGGGTCGTTGACCCCGGCGCTGATGTAGACCGGGACCGCGACCCGGTCGATGTACGTCAGCGGGGAGGAGGCGGTCCAGCGCTCGGGCACCTCCTCGGGCGTCCCGCCGAAGAGCGTGCGGTCGATCGCCTTCAGCGCCTCCATCTCGTCGTCGTACGCGGTCAGGTAGTCCGCGACCGGAACGGCGGCGACGCCGAGGCTCCACAGCTCGGGCTGCACGCCGAGCCCGAGCAGGGTGAGGTAGCCGCCCCAGGAGCCGCCGGCCAGCACCAGCCGGTCCGGGTCGGCCAGCCCGCTCTCCACTGCCCAGCCGCGCACGGCCGCGATGTCCTCCAGCTCGATCAGGCCGACCCGCTCGCGCAGCGCGTCCGTCCAGGCCTGGCCGTAGCCGGTCGAGCCGCGGTAGTTGACCCGGACCACCGCGAAGCCGTGGTCCAGCCAGGCGGCCGGTCCGGCGGCGAAGGAGTCGCTGTCGTGGTGGGTCGGGCCGCCGTGGACCTCGAAGACGGTCGGGAACGGGCCCTCGCCCGCCCCGGCCGGCCGCTGGACCAGCGCGTGCACCCGGCCGCCCGGCCCGTCCACCCAGACGTCCTCGACCGGCACCGAGCCGGGCGGGACGGCGCCGGGCGCGCGCAGCACGACCGTGCCGGCGGTGGAGCGGACGGCGGACGGGTCGGCGGCGGAGGACCACAGGAACTCCACCGTGCCGTCGGGGCGGGGGGTGGCTCCGCCGACCGTGCCCCGCGGGGTGTCCAGCCGGGTGAGCACGCCCTCGTCCAGGGAGTACGAGAACAGCTCGCTGCGCGCCTCGTACTCGTGCTCGATCAGCAGCGCGCGGGCGCCGGGGCGCCACTGGGCGGAGAGGTCGCCGGGCAGTTCGCGGCCCTGCTCGTCGCGGAGCACGAGGGCGGTCTCCTCGCCGGTCGCGACGTCCCAGATCATCGGCTCCCAGCGGCCGGTGCGCTGGTGGGCGACCAGCAGCCGGGTGTCGCCGTCGACGGGCGCGAAGCCGAGGCAGGCGACCCCGCGCGGGTGCTCGTGGCCGGTGACCTCGTCCAGCTCGGCGACGGTGGGGACGGCGGTTGCGGCGTCGGCGTCGGCGGCGGTTTCGTCGGCGGTTCCCGTTCCGGTTCCGGCCGCGGTTCCGTCGCCGACGAGGCGGACCACCCGGATCGCGCCGTGCATGGCGTCGCCGTGCTCGGTGTGGTCGATGGCCAGCAGGGTGCCGTCGTGACTCAGGTCGCCGACACCGCCGTACTCGGCGTGCCGGTAGATCTCGACGGCCTCGGTCGCGCCCGGGCGGCGCAGGTGCAGGGTGGTGCCGTCCTCGTCGGTGGACCGGCCGACCACCACGGTGCCGTCCCGGCCCAGGGCCAGACCCGCCTCGTAGGACGGGGCCAGGCCGGGGACGGCCTCCTCGTCCGGACCGGTGGCGCCCTCGGGACGGCCGGCGAACGGCTGGCGGCGCCAGACGCCGTACTCGTCGCCGTCGCTGTCGTCGAACCACCAGATCCACTCGCCGTCGGGGGACAGCTCGGCATCGGTGGTGCCGTTCGGGCGGTCGGTGGCCCGCCGGTGGGTGTCGGTGGCGCGGTCCCAGGCGTAGACCTCGTAGGTACCGCTGGAGTTGGACACGTACAGCGCCCGGTCGGGGGCGTCCTCGGCCCAGTCCGGCAGGGAGACCCGTGCCGCCCTGAACCGCTGCTCCCACGCCGGAACGGCGCTCTTCTCCTCGCTCATCCACCCACCCAACCAGATCGGGGCGAGGAAACGGAACGGGACGGGGAAACGGGGGAGGGGAGGGCCGGTGCGGCCCTCCCCTCCTGCCTGTTCCTCCGGGCCTCGCGCCCCGGCCGACCCTCCCGGTCGTCCCGGTCCTGCTTGTCGTCCCGATCGTTCTGGTCCTGCTGGTCCTGCCGGCCCTGTGGGCCCTGTGGGCCCTGTGGGCCAGGTCGACGGTTCCGGTCCTTCCGACCGGCTCACCCCGCTCGGCGGGGCAGCAGCTGGACCAGGCCCGCCAGCAGCACCTCCAGGACCGCCAGCGCCCCCAGGCAGCGCCCGAAGGCGGTGGCCGGGTCGGCGGCGCCGTAGTAGAGGACGCCGATCAGCGCGACCCCGAGTGCCCCCGCGACCTGCTGGACGGTGGCCACCAGGCCCGCGGCCGAGCCGGCCAGCCGGGGTTCGACGCCGGCCAGCACCAGCGAGGTCACCGGGGCGATCACCAGACCCATTCCGAGCCCGTCCACGAACAGGCCCGGCGCAAGCCACCAGACGCTGCCCGTGGTGCCCGCCAGGTGCACGGCCAGCCCGAGCAGACCCAGGCCGGCGGCCATCAGCAGCCCGCCCAGCGCGATCGCCTGCCGGCCGAGCCGGGCGGCCACCCGGTGCGCGGCGGTGGAGGTCAGCAGGTAGCCGAGGCCGATCGCGGTGAAGACCAGGCCCGCCCCGAGCGCGTCCAGCCCGAGGCCCGGCTGCAGATAGAGGGCGAGCACCAGGAAGAACGAGGCCTGGCCGAGCCAGAAGGCCAGCTGGGCGAGCAGACCGGTGGTGAACGCGCGGTCCCGGAACAGCCGGGTGTCGAGCAGCGGCGAGCCGCCCGCGAGCCCGCGCCGGTGCTGGTGGACGGTGAGGAGCACGAGCAGTGCCGCCGCGCCGGCCAGGCAGAGCCCGGTCCACAGCGGCCAGCCGCTCTCGCGGCCCTGGATCAGCGGCAGCACCAGACCGGTCAGGGCGAGGGTGACCAGCACGACGCCCACCGGATCGAGGCCCGGCCGGTGCGGGGCGCGCGACTCGGGCAGGCAGCGTCGGACCAGGGCCAGGGCGGCCAGGCCGACCGGCAGGTTGAGCAGGAAACAGCTGCGCCAGTCCAGGCCGAACAGGTCGGCGCGGATCAGCACGCCGCCGATCAGCTGGCCGAACACCGCTCCGAGGCCCATCGTCAGGCCGTACATGGCGAACGCCCGGGCCTGCGCCGTGCCGGTGTAGGCGGTCCGCAGGATCGCCAGCACCTGCGGGCCCATCAGTGCGGCCGCCAGCCCTTGGGCGACCCGGGCGCCGACCAGGCTGCCCGCCGTCGGCGCCAGGCCGCAGGCGGCCGAGGCCAGGGTGAACAGGGCCAGGCCGAGGCCGAACATCCGGCGGCGGCCGTACCGGTCACCGAGCCGGCCCGCGGTGATCAGTCCGACGGCGAGGGCCAGGCCGAAGCCGGCCACCACCCATTGGACGGCGGCCGGTCCGGCTCTCAGGTCGGTCTGGAGGGAGGGGATGGCGACGTTGACGACGAAGACGTCCAGGGCGGTCATGAAGGTCGCGGTCAGCAGGACCGGCAGCAGGCCGCGCGGTGCGGGGGCGGTAGGGGAGGTGGTGGTCGGTGCGGGGGCGGCGCTGGGGGCGGCGGGGACGGTGGGGGCGGTGCTCCGGGCGGTCAGGGTGCTGGACAACGTCTGCTCCGGTGGGTGCGTGGCGGCGGGGTGTGTGGTGCTGGGGTGCGTGGTGTGGGGTGCGTGTGGGCCGGGACCGGGGCGGGCACAGGTGGCGCCCGCCCCGGGGTACGGTCGGCAGTCGGCGGAGGCCGACGGTTCAGGCGCCGGGGACGCGGTCGAGGAAGCCGTACACCGAGGCGATCCGGCCCTCCGCGTCGGCGACCAGCACGTCGAAGCCGATGACCAGCGGCTCCTCCCCGGCCGGGCCGAGGTTCCACGTGAAACGTGCGATGTCGTGGTGGGCGTCGACCGGGCCGAGCGTGAACACCAGGCCGGGGAACTGCCCCTGCGCCGCGCCGATCAGCGCATCGACGCCTTCGCGCCCGGTGACGGCCGCCAGCGGGTCGGTGTAGCGGCCGTCCTCGGCCCACGCCTCGTCGATCAGCTTCCGGCGGGCGGTCGGGTCGGTCTCGTTCCACGCGGCGAGGTAGGTGGCGGCGAGCTGTCCGAGGTCGGTGGGCAGGTTGGCGGTCATGGTCTTCTCCCTTGTCCGGTGCGGTGGTTGGTGCGGTGTCCGGTGGCCCGTTTCCCGCTGGTCGAAAACTTACGGACGACGGGCCGCGGGCGAATCCGTCACGGATAGGTAGGGGGTACCGGGGTGAGCGCCAGTAGGGTCGGACCTGCCGGGCACGGGGGCCCGCGGGGGAGGAGACCGGGATGCTGTACGGGCGGGAACGGGAGCGGGCGGCCGTCGACGCGCTGCTCGACGGGGCGCGCGGCGGTCGCAGTGGCGTCCTGCTGCTGCGCGGCGAGCCGGGGATCGGCAAGACGGCCGTGCTGGAGTACGCGGTGGCGGCGGCCGGTGACGGGTTCCGGGTGATCCGGGCGACCGGCGTCGAGTACGAGGCCGAGCTCCCCTTCGCCGGGCTGAGCCTGCTGCTGGCGTCCGGCCTGGACCACCTGGACGCCCTGCCCGGGCCGCAACGGCGTTCGCTGGAGGGCGCGTTCGGGCTCGGTGAGGCGACCGGCGGCGCCGACCGGCTGCTCGCCGGACTGGCCACGCTCGGGCTGCTCGCCGAACTCGCTTCCGAGCAACCGCTGTTGTGCGTGGTCGACGATGTGCAGTGGCTCGACCGCTCCTCGCTGGACGCTCTGCTGATCGCCGCGCGCCGGCTCCAGGCCGAGGGCGTCGCCCTGCTGCTCGCCGCCCGGGACACCGGGGCCGGGGCGGACGCCGGGGCCGGGGCGGGCATCGGCGGGACGGGCATCGGGGGAGCGGGCATCGGTGGGGCCGGCGACCCGGCCTTGCCGGTTACGGCCGCCGGACCGCTGGCCGGTCTGCCGGAGCTGCGGCTCACCGGCCTGGCCGAACCGGACGCCGTCCGCCTGCTCGACGACCGTACCGGCACGGCCCTCACCGGCCCGGCCCGCCGCCGACTGCTCGCCGAAGCCGCCGGGAACCCGCTGGCACTCGTCGAACTTCCCTCCACCGAGGCGGATTTGGCGTCCGGTGGGCTCGCGCTCACCAGTCGGCTCCGGATCGCCTTCCACGGCCAGGTCACCGGCCTGCCGCCCGCGACCCAGACCCTGCTGCTGGTCGCGGCGGCCGAGGAGAACGGCGAGCTGGACGTCGTCCTGGCCGCCGCCGCGGCGCTCGGGGCCGGCGCCGACGCGCTGGAGCCCGCGGAGCGGGCCGGACTGGTGACCGTCGGCACCGACCGCCGGTTCGCCTTCCGGCACCCGCTGCTGCGTGCGGCCGTCCTCCAACGGGCCCCGCTCCAGCAGCGGTTGGCCGCCCACCGGGCGCTCGGCGAGGCACTGGAGGAGGGCGACCGGCGGACCTGGCACCTCGCCCTCGCCGCCACCGCGCCGGACGCCGGACTCGCCGACGCGCTGGAGCGGACCGCCGTCCGGGCCGAGGCCCGTGGTGCCCACGGCGGCGCGGCCGCCGCGTACGAGCGCGCCGCCGGGCTCACCCCGGACCGCGACGGAGCCACCCGGCGCCTCGTGCTGGCCGCCGAAGCGGCGACCGAGGAAGGGAAGCTGGAGCTGGCCGAGTCGCTCGCGGACCGGGCCGGCGCGCGCACCGACAGCGTCTTCGCGCACGCGCTGCTGGACCAGGTCCGGGCCGTCGCGCAGTTCTGGCGCGGTGCCTACCCGGCCGCGTACCGGTTGCTGCTGGACGCCGCCGCGACCGACATCGAGCCCGCGCACGCGGCCCGGATGCTGCTCCAGGCCTTCCACGCCGCCTGGTACGTCGGGGAGGAGCCGGTGGCCACCGTGCTCGACCGGCTGGCCGCACTGCCGCTGGGCGCGGACGAACCGCTCGCCCCGCTGGCCCGGCACCTGCCGGCCGCCGTACTGCCCGCGCTGGGTCGTCCCGCCGACCCGCTGCCCGAGGTCCGCGCCACCGTCGCGGAGGCCCGGAGGGCCGGGGCGGAGAGCCCGGTCGACCTGGTGCAGCTGTGCGGCGCGACCCTGGTCCTCGGACGGGACCACGAGACGCTGGAGCTGGCCGCCGAACTCACGGCCGAGGCCCGGGCCAAGGGGACGGTCGGGGTGCTGCCGACGCTGCAGTTCTTCCTCGCCGAGGCCGAACTGTTCCACGGCCGGCACCGTGACGCCGAGGTCACGGCGGCGGAGGGCCTGGCGCTCGCCCGGGACACCGGCCAGGCCCAGTGGACCAGTCAACTCGCCTCGCTGCTGGCCTGCTTGGCGGCTCTGTCGGGGGCCGACGAGCGGTGCGCGGAGCTGGCGGCCGCGGCGCTGGTCCCCGGTTCGGCCGCGCCCGCCGCCGGGGAGCCGTGGGCGCACTGGGCGCTCGCCCTGCTGGACCTCGGCCGGGGCCGCGCGGCGGCGGCCGCCGACCGGCTGCACGCGCTCACCACCGGGCCGTACCGGCACCATGTCGGCGCCACCCGGGCGGTTCCCGACCTGGTCGAGGCCGTCGTCCGGCTGGGCGGACCGGAGCGGGCGGCCGAGCCGTACGAGCGCTTCGCCCGCTGGGCGGCCGCGGCCGGGACGCCCTGGGCGGAGGCCCTGCGGCTGCGCTGCCAGGCACTGCTCGGACCGGACGAGTTCGCCGAATCCGCGTACCGTGCCGCCCTCGACCTGCACGAGGGCGCCCACCGCCCGTTCGAACACGCCCGGACCGCCCTGCTGTACGGCGAGTGGCTGCGCCGGGAGCGCCGTCGGACGGACGCCCGCCCGCACCTGGGCGCCGCCCTGGAGACCTTCGAGCGACTCGGCGCCGAACCCTGGGCGGACCGCGCCCGCACCGAACTGACCGCCACCGGCACCGCCGCCCCGGCCCCGGCCGCCGCCGGGGGCGCGCTGACGGGGCTCACCCCGCAGGAGTTGCAGATCGCCCGGCTGGCGGCCCGGGGGCTGACCAACCGGGACATCGCCGCGCAGCTCTTCCTCAGCCCGCGGACCGTCGGGCACCACCTCTACAAGGCCTACCCGAAGCTGGGGATCGCCTCGCGGACGGAGCTGGCGGCGTTGTTCGCGGCCTGATCGAGAGTCCCGTTCCATTGCAACGGCGATGCGGTCCGGCATTGCCTTTCGACTTCGAATCCATTGCAACGAATGCCCATGATCCCAGCATCTACAAGGCTTTCCCTTTGTTTGGCGTTGACGGACCCGTGAACGCAATGTAGCTTCCTGAGTGTTCGGAAGTTCATGAACACAACGGGCGGGGAGGGTCACCATGACCAGCAGCAACGGCGGATTCACCGACGAGGGACTGCGCAAGGTGCGCGAGGTGCTGACGCGGCACGTCGAGTCGGGCCGGATCCCGGGCGTCGTCGCCCTGATCGGCCGGGGCGACCGGACGCACGTCGAGGCGATCGGCACCATGCGCCACGACGGCGGCGCGCCGATGGGCCGGGACACGATCTTCCGGATGGCCTCGACCTCCAAGCCGGTCACCATGGCCGCCGCCACGGTCCTGCTCGACGAGTGCCGGCTGCGGCTGGACGACCTCGTGCAGACCTGGCTGCCGGAACTCGCCGACCGCCGCGTTCTCGAGCGGATCGACGGCCCGCTCGACGACACGGTGCCGGCCCGGCGGCCGATCACCGTCCGGGACGTGCTGACCTCCACTTTCGGCCTCGGCATGGACATCACGGCGCTGGGCAGCCCGATCATGGGCGCGATCATCGAGAACGGCCTCACGCCCGACCTGCCGCAGCCGATGCCGGAACCGGACGAGTGGCTGCGCCGCCTCGGCACGCTTCCGCTGATGCACCAGCCCGGTGAGCGCTGGCAGTACCACATCGCCAGCGACCTGCTCGGCGTGCTCGTCGCCCGGGTCACCGGCCAGTCGTTCGAGAGCTTCCTCCGCGAGCGGGTCTTCGGTCCGCTGGGGATGGCGGACACCGGCTTCCACGTGCCCGCCGAGAAGATCGACCGGCTGCCCGCCCTCTACGCCCCCGACCCGCGGACCGGCGAGTTCCACGTCTGGGACGAGCCGGCGGACGGTCGCTGGAGCCGGCCCCCGGCGTTCCCCGGCGGTGGCGGCGGCCTGGTCTCCACCGTCGACGACTACCACGCCTACTTCCGGATGCTGCTCGACGGCGGCCTGCACGGCGGCGGGCGCGTCCTCTCCCGCCCCGCGGTCGAGCTGATGACCACCAACCGCCTCACCCCGGAGCAGACCGCCCTGCGCGAGACCCTGGCCAAGGAGAACGTGCACCTGTCGTACGGCCAGGGACAGCACGGCGGCTGGGGCCTCGGCGCCGCGGTGCGGACCTATCGCGGCGACTACGCCCCCGTCGGCCAGTTCGGCTGGGACGGCGGCAGCGGCACCTCCACCTACGCCGACCCGGAGCACGGGCTGGTCGGCATCGTGCTCACCCAGGTCGGGATGACCGTCCCCGACTCGGCGCGGCTGATCCACGACTTCTGGACCACGGTCTACCAGGCCCTCGACGCCTGACCGGGCCACCGGGCCACCGGGTCACCGGGTCACCGGGCCGCCGGCGCTTGCCCGACCGTGCGGCTAGGCCGAGTTCTGGAGCGCGCCCCCGCCACTCCCGCCGCCGACCCGGACCGCCAGGTCCCGGCCGAGCGCGTACGCGGCCGAGACCAGCGTCATGTGATGGTGCCAGCCGGTGTACGAGCGTCCGGAGAAGTCCAGCAGGCCGAAGTCCGAACCCAGCCGGTTCACGGTGCTCCGCGTGGCCGAGGCGGCGTCCAGCAGTGCGAGCACACCCGGGGCGTCCTCGGCCAGATCGGTCAGCCAGTACCGCCGCGGTCCGCCGTCGCCGTCGCACCGCGCCCACAGCCGGTGCACCGGCGCCGACGGCGTTCCGGCCACCGTTCCCGCGGCGCCCGGAGCCGCTCCCGCTCCTGGAGCCGGAGCCGGTCCCGGCGCGGTCACCGGGCCGGGCGGCAGAACGGGCGTGCCGCGCAGCACCGGCTGCGGGTCGGGCGACATCCGCGGCCGGCGCCACGGGAACAGCGACTCGGCGGGCACGGCGCCCTGCTGCACCCGCCCGTGCCGCCCCGTGGTGGCCTGGAGCACCGGCCGGACGGGCTGATCGCCGCGGACCTCCAGCAGGTAGGGGACGGAGCGGCGGGCGAGCGCGGCGGCCAGTCGGACCGGGTCGTCCGTCGCGTCGAGGGTGGCGACCAGCGGTGCCACCGGATGGTGGGCGGCGAGCCGGTCCACCATTCCGGTCAGCAGGTCGCCCGCCGGGTGCGGGGCCACGTCCTCGGGGATCCGGGCCCGGGCGCGCCGCTGCGGGTCGTCCGTCCAGCCCGGGTCGAGCAGCAGCGACCAGTCCACCGGCACGGCGTCCCGGTCGGTGGCGACGAAAAGACCGGTCGCCGCCTGGCATTTGACGGTCCGCCCGGTCGACGGGTCGAACCGCCGGTGGACGCCCACCACCTGGTCGCCGCGCTTGGGGACGACCACGAGCGCGGCGGTCCAGGCCCGCACCGGGCGGGGGCCGGCGGCGAGGTCGGCGAGCACCCGGCGGGCCGGACGCCAGTCCCAGGGGCTGCCGTTGATGAACTGCTGGAGCGAGAGCGAGACGGTGGCCGCCTCCGCCGGTCCGGTGGCGAGACTGGCGGCCATGTTGGCCAGGGACTTGCGGCCGGGAGCCGCCAGCAGGCCCTGCAGATAGGCCCGGGCCCAGCGGCGCTGGTCGGTCCGGCCCAGCTGGGCGAAGACCTGCTCGGCGAACCGGGAGACGGCGGCTTCGCCGACCGGTGAGAGGGGTTGCGAGTCCATGTGATGAGCTCCCCGGGTGGTGTGGTGCTGTGAGGTGCCGTCCTCGGGAGGATAGTGAACGATCGCTTTGTTCCGACTGCCCGTCGGGCCCGGGAGGCGCTTTGGCGAATTCCGGTGTCCCGGTGGCCGACGCTCGCGCCGCGGACACGGTCAGACCGGCGGCGTGGAGGACGGGTCGGGATCCGTCGCCGCCGCGTGCCGCCAGAGCCGCCGGAGCCGCCGCCGGATCTCCTCCGGAGCGGCCGGCCCGCCGCCGCCCAGGGGGACGATCCCCCGCCGCAGCACCGCCGACCCGGCCACCAGGCAGTGCGCCAGCGTCTCCAGATCGACCTCGTCCAGCACCGGCGCGACGCCGGCAGGCACCGCCGACCGCTCACGGGCCAGCCGGTCGCGAAGCTCGGGACCCCAGGCCGTGTACCAGTTGCCCGCCGACTCCGGCCGCTCCCAACTGAGCCGAGCGGCTGCCCGCACGCTCGGCTCCTCGTCCAGCAACCGGGCGAGCAGATCGATCAACCCGCCCGCGCCCGGGTCGGGCGCTCGACCGTCACCCGTGAGCGCGGCCCCCTCGGCCCGGACCGCGTCCGCCAGGGCGGCCTTGGACGCGAAGTGGAACGTGAGCGCCCCCAGCGTCACCCCGGCGCTCCGGCTGATCCGCGCCAGCGAGGTCCCCTCGTACCCGTACAGGTCGAACTCGGTTGCCGCGGCGCACAGTAGAGCACGACGAGTCTGCCGGGCGCGTTCCTGCCGCATCACGCGCCACCACGGACACGACGGGCACGGGGCCGCGCCGCCACGACGGCGGTCGGCGAAAGCGAGTGGCCCAACCACATGGTGGAGATGCCTCCTTCGGGCGATCGGGACGTGCCGGTGCGTACCGGAACGACGACACTCCGACGCTACGCCGCCCCACCCCCCGCCCGCCCGCCAACCGAAGGATTCCCACCCCACCCACCCCCGCCGGCCCACCCGCCCCCGCCGGCCTCCAGCACAGCCAGACCCGTAATCCTGCCCGGATCCGGCCCGGTGGGACGCAGGCGGGACAACGCGCCCTCGTGTACGCGCCCGCGCCCCAAATCGTCCCTGCTGCTGGCCTGCCCTCCGGGCCAGCAGCAGTCCGGTCACAGGCGACCCCCGCCCGCACTACTGCCGCTGCCCTGTACCGCCATCAAGTGTCTCCATCGCACGGGATACGTTGGTCGGACGGTGGCTCCTGGTGTGCTACCTGCGGCGGATCAAAGGTAGGTCGAGGGGGAGATTCTGATGACAGCATGGCTGATGTATATGGGGGACGACCCCAAGCGCGTGGGCAGTGGTTACGACGACAGCGGTCCGAGTCACTACAGCTGGGACAGTCGGGTCCCGAACGCGGGACATGTTCAGGTTGGCGACGAGATCGTGCTCTGGGACGGCCAGACCTCAATAGGAATGTCCGTGATCGAGGACATCGTGACGCGTTCCGCAAGCAAGGAAGTCAGCTCATGCCCGAGCTGTGGCAAGGCCGATATCGCCGAGCGGAAGACGAAGACACCGAAGTACCGGTGCTGGAACCAGAACTGCAAGGCGGAGTTCGGGGAGCCCAAGACCCAGACCGTACCCGTCACCACTTATCGCAGTCGGTACGACTTCGCCTGGATTGGCCTGCCCGGTGTGGTCAGCGGTAGTGAACTGCGAGAGCTGTGTGAGGAGCCCGGCTCCCAGAACGCGATGCGACGGCTGCGGTGGGACGACTTCCAGCACCGTATCGAGACGGGTAAGAACGCCACTCCTCTCGAGATCATCAAGACCACCCGCGATGCCATCGCGGGTGGTCACTCAAAGGCGATGGTCCGAGTCCGTAGGGGGCAGCCGGCGTTCCGCGCCGCGCTCTTGGACGTGTTCGGAGAGGTCTGTGCCTTCACCGGCCCGGCGCCGGCGTGCGTGCTGGAAGCGGCTCACCTCTACAGCTATGCCGCGAACGGCAAGCACCACGCGAACGGTGGTCTACTGTTGCGTCGAGACGTTCATCGTCTCTTCGACCTGGGCCAGATTTCCATCGACCCACAGAGCCTTGCCCTTGATGTCGCTCCGAAGGCCCGGGCCTATCCCGAGTACGCGAAGCTCCACGGCCAGGTCTTGGCGGTGCCCATTACGAACGCGCACAAGAAGTGGATCGCCAAGCACTGGCGCATGCACAGAGATGTAGGCGCGAGCACCGCGTCCCCCACGCTGGACGGTCCCTGATCGCGCTACCTCCTGCGCAGGGGGCGAATCCCGGCGATTCCAGCCCTGTGCGGCGAAGCGCCCTGAGCCCACTGGCGGGGCCGGCGGCGAGGGCGCCACGCCACCGGAGGGGCCGCGAGGGCCGAGTGTCATGCGCCGACTGATCAGGATGTGAGTCGGGACGCGCGAGTGTGTCCCGACTCACATCCCGTTCGTGGGGGAGGAGCCCGGGAGCCTGAGGGCCGGTCACCCAGGTCGGCACGCACAACGCCAGAGGGCCTATCGGATTTCTCCGATAGGCCCTCTGGACTGGGTCGGGGTGGCGGGATTTGAACCCACGGCCTCTTCGTCCCGAACGAAGCGCGCTACCAAGCTGCGCCACACCCCGGTCTTTCTGTTTGTCGCTCCGTCTCCTTCGCGACGAGTAGAACTCTACCGGACGCTCGCCGAGAGACGAAATCCGGTTTCTCGGCGAGCGGGGCGGGTGGGTCAGCGGGGGGTGGGGGTGAGGGTGAGGAGGGTGGCTTCCGGGGGGCAGGCGAAGCGGACGGGGGTGTAGCGGTTGGTGCCGCAGCCGGCCGAGACGTGGAGGTAGGAGCGGCGGCCGCCGGCCTGGTGGGTGGAGAGGCCCTTGACCCGCTTGGCGTCGAGGTCGCAGTTGGTGACCAGGGCGCCGTAGAAGGGGACGCAGAGCTGGCCGCCGTGGGTGTGGCCGGCCAGGATCAGGGGGTAGCGGTCGGCGGTGAAGGCGTCGAGGACCCGCAGGTACGGGGCGTGCACGACGGCGAGGGAGAGGTCGGCGTCGGAGGAGGGGCCGCCGGCGACCTCGCTGTAGCGGTCGCGCCGGATGTGGGGGTCGTCCAGGCCGGTGAACTCCAGGTCGAGGCCGGCGACGGTGAGGCGGCCGCGGGTGTTGGTGAGGTCGAGCCAGCCGGCGGCGTCGAAGGAGTCGCGCAGCTTCTCCCAGGGGTTGTGGACGGCGCCGGTGATCCCGCGGCGGGCGGTGCCGTCGGCGTTGTTCATGCCGTGGCTGCCGGTGCGCATCGCCTGGAGGTAGCGGGCGGGGTTCTTGCGGGCGGGGCCGTAGTAGTCGTTGGACCCGAAGACGTAGACGCCGGGGAAGTCCATCAGCGGGCCGAGCGCGTCCAGGGTGGCGGGGACGCCCTCCGGGTCGGAGAGGTTGTCGCCGGTGTTGACCACCAGGTCGGGCCGCAGGCCCGCGAGGCTCTGCAGCCAGCGCTGCTTCCTGCCCTGCCCGCTCACCATGTGGATGTCGGAGACCTGCAGTACCCGGACGGGCCGGGCGCCTCGGGGGAGGACCGGGACCTCGACCCGGCGGAGGCGGAAGGAACGGACCTCGTACCCAACGGAGTAGGCGAGGCAGGCGGCGCCGGTGGCGGCGATTCCGAGGGGAACGGAGTACAGCGGTCGCATCGGTCCATGCTCTCAGACGGCGGATCAGCAGGTGAACTGTCGGGGTGCGCCCGGGGACACGTCAGGTCGTCCCCCCGGGGCGTTCGCGGCGGGCGCGCAGGGCGCGGACCTTGTGGCGGTTGCCGCAGCGTTCCATCGAGCACCAGCGGCGCCGGCCGGGACGTGAGGTGTCGACGAAGAGCAGTTGGCAGTCGTCGGCGCCGCATTCGCGGATCCGGTCCGCGTGCGGGCCGGTGAGCAGGGCGATGGCGTCGCGGGCGAGGGTGGAGGCGAGCTGGTCGCCGTCGCCGGGCAGGGGCGGCGCCGCGGTGCCGTCGGGGGCGATCTGCGGGGCGAGCGGCGGTCGGGCCGCGGCCCGGTTGAGCACCGCGTGGTCGGCGGGACCGGCGGGCGCGGGGCCGCCGCTCGCGCGGGCCGCGGCGAGGCGCCAGAGGGCGTCCCGCAGGGTGCGGACGGCGGCCAGTTGGCCGTCGCTGATCCGGACGCTGCCGGGCGACAGGCCGAGCCGGGACTGTCCGAGCCACTCGAGCAGGTCGGACGGCCGGTGCAGGATCTCGTACCGGGCGTAGCGGCCCGGGCCGCCGGTGGGCAGGAGCTCCAGGCAGAGCGTGCCGGGGTCGAAGTGGAAGCGCGTTCCGCCGGGGTAGTGCAGGACCAGGCCGGGGCTTCGCTCGTCCGTCATGTAACCAGTTTAAGAGGTTATTCCGGGGCGGGGAAGACACGAGGGGAGCGGGGGCGGGAGACGGCTGACGGGTGGGGGCGGATTAATGCTGGGCGTCGGAACGTGGCAGGTGGGAGACTCGGGGCCATGACGACGCTCAAGGAGCAGCTGCACCAGGACCTGACGGCTGCCATCAGGGACCGGGACGAGCTGCGCTCGTCCACCATCCGGCTCACGCTGTCGGCCGTCACCAGCGAGGAGGTGGCGGGGAAGACGAAGCGCGAGCTCTCCGACGCCGAGGTGCTCAAGGTGATCGGCCGGGAGGCGAAGAAGCGCCGGGAGGCCGCGGAGGCGTTCGACAGCGCCGGCCGGGCCGAGCAGGCCGCGCGTGAGGTGGCCGAGGGCGAGGTGCTGGCCGGGTACCTGCCGAAGCAGCTGTCCGACGAGGAGCTGACGGCCATCGTGGCCGCGGCCGTCGCCGAGAGCGGCGCGGTCGGTCCGCAGGGCATGGGCGCCGTGATGAAGCTGGTGCGGCCGAAGGTCGACGGCCTGGCCGAGGGCGGCCGGGTGGCCGCCGCGGTGAAGTCCGCCCTCGCCGGCTGATCGGTCCGCGGAGCGGATCCGGGTCGAGCGGCAGCGGGGGAGCGGCAGGCCCGGCCGCACGTGCCCGGCCGCACGCGGCCGGACGCAGGGCCGGGAAGCACGCACGCCGAGGACAGGAAACAGGGGCGCCCCCCGAGCGAGATGCTCGGGGGGCGCCCCTCGTCCGTCCTGCCGGAGGCCCTGCGGGCCGTCCGCTCAGTGGTGGCCGCGCCCGTTCCCGCCGCCGTCGTTCCCGCCGATGACCCCCGGCGGGAAGGTGAACCCGCCGCCGATCAGGCCGCCCGCGTTGGTGCCGGGGTTCGGGTTGGCCGCCGGCGGCGGCGGGTTGCCGCCCGCGTTCGGGTCGCCGCCCGGAGCGGGCGAGGCCGGGGGGGTCGCGCCCGGGGTGGCGTTCGGGTCCGGCTTGGGGGCCGGGTCCGGGATGTCGATGGTCTGGAAGGTCTCCTTCGGGGAGCCCTTGAGCGCGCCGTCCATGGCCATCTTCCAGATCGGACCGGGGCCGGTGGCACCGAAGACGCCGTCGGCACCGTAGTAGGTGTCGCCGATCTTCATGTTCTTCATCTCGACGCCGCCGGTGGGCCCGCCGATCCAGACCGCGGTGGCGAGCTGCGGGGTGTAGCCGCTGAACCAGGCGGCCTTCTTCTTGTCGGTGGTACCGGTCTTGCCGGCGATCTGGCGGCCGTCCTCCAGACCGAGGGTGGCGCCGGTGCCCTTCTCGGTCACGTTGAGCAGGACGGTGTTCAGCGCGTCGGCGGTCTGCTCGGAGAAGGCCTGGGTGCAGGTGGTCTGCGGGACCTTGACCTCCTTGCCGTCGACCGTGCTGATCTTGTTGATCGCGATCGGCGTGCAGTGCTTGCCGCGCGCGGCGAAGGTCGCGTAGACGTTCGCCATGGTCAGCGGCGACATCTCCTTGGTGCCCAGGGTGATCGAGGGCACGACGTCCAGCTTGGCGCCGGAGGCGGTGGTGGTGATGTTGAGCTTGTCGAGCATCTGCTTGACGGGGCAGAGCCCCATGTCCTGCTCCATCTGGACGAAGTAGGTGTTGACCGAGAGGGCCATCGCCTGCTTCAGCTCGTAGGGGCCGACCTCGCTCTTGCTCTCGTTCGGGACGTAGCGCTCGTTGCCCTTGTAGGTGTTCTTCCAGGTGCCTTCGCAGGTCTTCATCGTCGGCCACTCGATGCGGTTCTCGGACGGGTACGGCTTGGTGGGCGCCATACCGTTCTCGAGCGCGGCCGCGGCGATGATCGGCTTGAAGGTCGAGCCGGGCTGGAAGCCGTTGCCGCCGCCCATCGCCGCGTCGACGTTGAGGTTGACGACGGTCTGGTTCTTCGACGGCTCCAGGCCGTACGGGCGGGTCTGGGCCATCGCCAGGATCTTGCCGGTGCCCGGCTCCATCATGGTCGCGGCGGCCGACACCGGGTCGGTGACCTTGACCTTGCCGGTGACGGCGGCCTGGGCGGCGGCCTGCTTGTCCGGGTCGAGCGTGGTGTAGATGTTCAGACCGCCCTGGTCCCAGAACTTCTTCCGCTCGGCGGCGTTCTTGCCGAAGGCCGGGTCCTGCTTGACCACGTGCCGGACGTAGTCGCAGAAGAAGCCCATGCCCGCCTGGGCGGTGATGCAGCCGTTCTGCGGGTCCTTGTACTTCAGACCCAGCGGGGCGGCCTTGGCCTCCTTGGCCTGCTCCGGGGTGACGTGCTTGTTCTCGACCATCTTGTCGATCACGACGTTGCGCCGCTTCACCGCGTTGTCGGGGAAGCGCACCGGGTCGTACTGCGAGGGGTTCTGCACCAGGCCGGCCAGGGTGGCGGCCTCGGCGACGGTGAGGTCCTTGTTGGACTTGCTGAAGTACCGCTGCGAGGCGGCCTCGATCCCGTACGCCTGGTGACCGTAGAAGGTGATGTTGAGGTAGTTGGTGAGGATCTGGTCCTTGGTCAGATCCTCCTCCAGCTTGATCGCGACCTTCAGCTCCTGGATCTTGCGGCCCAGGGTCTTGCGCTGGGCCTCCAGGACGGCGGCCTGGTCGTCGCCGGCCTTCTCGACGTTGACGTTCTTCACGTACTGCTGGGTCAGCGTCGAGGCGCCCTGGGACGCGGTGCCGCTCTCCGCGTTCTTGCTGATCGCGCGGAGCACGCCCTTGAGGTCGACGGCGCCGTGGTCGTAGAAGCGGGCGTCCTCGATGTCGACCTGCGCCTGCCGCATGTACGGGGACATCTGGTCGGCGGTGAGGACGGTGCGGTCGCGCTCGTAGACCTTGGCGATCAGGCCGCCCTTGGCGTCGAAGATCTGGGTCGCCTGGGTGAGCGGCGGCGTCTTGAAGTCGTCCGGGATGTTGGAGAAGCCCTCCGCCGTGTTCTTGGCGGTCAGGCCGAGCGCGCCGACGGCGGGCAGGGCCATGCCCGCCAGCAGTACTCCGGACAGCACGCTGACCCCCAGGAACTTCACTCCGTGTCCCGCGTAGTCGAGCGGTGACCCGCGGCGCTTGCCGCGCGGAGCTCCGGTGTTGCCTGGGGGCTGGGGTGCCTGGGGGCGCTTCGGTGCCATGGGGAGAACCCTACGTTGCCGAATGCCGCACACCGGGGCAGGTGTTCGCCTAGGCTTGTCACAAGCTTGCGACAGCTTCGCTGCGTCAGCATCGATCACTCTTGTGAGTGATGAGAATTGCCCGAATTGCCTGCCTTTGGCGCATTTTTGAGGCAGCTGTTGGTGGCTGCACACCTGTGTCCGGTAGCACTGTGTGACGGCCCGCGTGGCGAGAGTACTGAACGCGATCCTGGCAATGCTTGCGACCTGCGATCACTCCAACGAGTGAGCTGATCGCCACCCATAGTCCAATCGGGTCATTCGAGATTGAGCCCGAAGGGGCTGTTGCAAGCTGTCGTTCTTCCGTAACGTCCTCAACTGGCAACGGTGAATATGCCGTTGCCGCCGTGGGGGAGCCTCGATTCGGGAGAGGACGGCGCCGGCATGGGCTGGGTAGACGACTGGAGTGCGCAGGCCGCCTGCCGCACGAGTGATCCGGACGAACTGTTCGTCCAGGGGGCGGCGCAGAATCGCGCCAAGGCGGTGTGCAGCGGGTGCCCGGTGCGCACGGAGTGCCTGGCGGACGCGCTGGACAACCGGGTGGAGTTCGGGGTCTGGGGCGGGATGACCGAACGCGAGCGGCGAGCGCTGCTGCGTCGGCGGCCGACCGTGATCTCGTGGCGGCGGTTGCTGGAGACGGCCCGCACCGAGTACGAGACTTCGCTGGCCACCGGCGTGATACTGACGGACTACGCCCAGGCGGGCTGAGCCACCGCCGCACGGGCTTCGGCCGTGCGGAGCGGAGTCGGCGCGCACCACCCGGGTCGGGGGGCTCGGGTCCGGAGGTCCGGGTCGACGGCCCGGACCGCGCCGGTGGGTCCGGCCGGACGGGTCCGGTCCGCCGAGCCACCGGGTGTCAGTCCGCGGACCCGCCGAGCCGTTCGCCGATCGTCCGCAGTCCCTCCAGGTCGTGGACGTCCCCGGGAAGCGCGGCGACCTCGATGATCGGCACGTCGGGGTACACCGAGACGAAGCGGTCACGGGTCCGCCGCTCGCGCACCATCACCTGCATCCGTTCGGCGTGCAGCCGCAGCAGTCCGGCCGCCAGCAGCTCGGCGTCCGGCGAGACCTGCTCGGAACCGTTCTCCTCCAGCGCCTCGGCCGCGGCCAGCGCCCGCTCGGCGGTGAGCTGCGGGGCGCCGGTCCCGTGCACCCGGTTGAGCACCAGCCCGGCCAGCGGCATCCGGTCGGCGGCCAGCCGGTCCACGAAGTACGCCGCCTCGCGCAGCGCGTCCCGCTCCGGGGCGGCCACCACCAGGAACGCCGTGCCCGGCGCCTGGAGCAGCTGGTACGTGCGGTCCGCCCGCTCCCGGAAGCCGCCGAACATCGAGTCCGTCGCGCTGACGAAGGTCTGGACGTCGGTCAGCAGCTGGGCGCCGAAGATCTTCCCGAGGGTGCCGGTGATCAGGCCCATCCCGACGTTCAGGAACTTCATCGCGGACCGCCCGCCGACCTTGGCCGGGGCGGTCAGGATCCGGATCACCTTGCCGTCGAGGAACGAGCCGAGCCGGTTCGGCGCGTCCAGGAAGTCCAGCGCGGACCGGGACGGCGGGGTGTCGACGACGATCAGGTCCCACTCCTCGGCCGCCCGCAGCTGGCCGAGCTTCTCCATCGCCATGTACTCCTGGGTGCCCGCGAAGCCGGCCGACAGGGACTGGTAGAAGGGGTTCTCCATGATCGCGCGGGCCCGCTCGGGGTCGGCGTGGGCCAGCACGACCTCGTCGAAGGTCCGCTTCATGTCGAGCATCATGGCCTGGAGCTCGCCGTCGCCGGTCACGCCCTTGACGACCCGGGGGGTGTTGTCGAGCTCGGTCAGACCCATCGACTGCGCCAGCCGCCGGGCCGGATCGATGGTCAGGACGACGACCTTGCGGCCGCGCTCGGCGGCCCGCAGACCGATCGCCGCCGCGGTGGTGGTCTTTCCTACGCCGCCGGAGCCGCAGCAGACGATGATCCGGGTCTTCGGGTTGTCGATCAGCTCGTCCACGGCGAGCCGGCTGCCGCCGACGCCCGCTCCGCCCTGTCCGGTGGTGCCCTGTCCGTCGGTGCCGGTCCGCCCGCTCACGCTGCCCCCTGACGCTTCAGTTCGCCCGCCAGCCGGTAGAGCGTGCCGAGGTCCACACCCTCGCCCAGCAGTGGAAGTTCGTAGGTCGGGAGCTTCAGGTGCTGCAGGTCGGCGCGCCGGGCGCGCTCCAGTTCCACCCGCTCGGCGTGCTCCCTGGCCTGTGCCAGCAGTGGATCGAGCAGCGGTTCGACCGCCGCCCGGACGGTGTCCGGCTTGCGCGAGCGGCCGCCGAGACCCGCCTCGCCGAGCGCCAGCGCGACCTCCTCGCGGTGGTCGCCGTCGACCGCGGCCACCGCGGCCGCGTCCAGCAGCGGCGGCCGGACCATGTTGACCAGCACCCCGCCCACCGGCAGACCGGCCTCGCGCAGCTCGGCGATGCCGTCCACGGTCTCCTGGACCGGCATCTCCTCCAGCAGGGTGACCAGGTGCACGGCGGTCTCCGGTGACTTCAGCACCCGCATCACGGCCTGCGCCTGGCTGTGGATCGGCCCTATCCGGGCCAGCCCGGCCACCTCGGAGTTGACGTTCAGGAACCGGGTGATCCGGCCGGTCGGCGGCGCGTCCATCACCACCGCGTCGTAGGTCCGCCGTCCGTCCGGGCCCTTGCGGCGGGCCGCCTCGCAGGCCTTGCCGGTCAGCAGCACGTCCCGGACGCCGGGGGCGATGGTGGTCGCGAAGTCGACGAACCCGACCTTCTGCAGTGCCTTCCCGGCCCGGCCGAGCTTGTAGAACATGTCGAGGTACTCGAGCAGAGCCTGCTCGGTGTCGATGGCGAGCGCGTGCAGCTCCCCGCTCACCGGGCCGCCCGGCGATCCGCTCGCGCCGCCGGACGATCCCTTCGCCGCGCCGCTCGCCGGCAGGCCCAGCTGGGCCGGGGTGACCGTGGCGATCCGGCGCTCCTCGTAGGGGAGTGCCGCTATGCCGAACAGTTCGGCGATGCCCTGCCGGCCCTCCACCTCGATCAGCAGGGTCCGGCGTCCCTCCGCCGCGAGCGCCAGTGCCAGCGCCGCGGCCACGGTGGTCTTCCCGGTCCCGCCCTTGCCGCTGACCACGTGCAGCCGTACGCCCTCCCAGTCGGGATCGCGCCGGGCCGCCTGGCCGGGGGTGCGTGCCACGCTCCGTCTCCGTCCGTCTCCGAGGGCCGGCACCACGCAGGTGCCCTCCCGCGAGGGTAACCAGGGACCGCACCGGATGCCGGGACTACCCGGGGCGCCGGACTCGAATCATGCCCGCTTTGTGGGCCACCTCACACGCACGAGCGCGCCCGGACGCGGACCGGGGCCGATCGCCGGGACGGAACGTCTAGAGTCTGGCCATGACCAAGTGGGAATACATGACGGCACCTCTGCTGGTGCACGCCACCAAGCAGATCCTGGACAACTTCGGCCACGACGGCTGGGAGCTCGTCCAGGTCGTACCGGGTCCGAACCCGGAGCAGCTGGTGGCCTACTTCAAGCGGGAGAAGCAGGCATGAGCAAGGTCGAGGAGAAGCTGGCCGAACTGGGCCTGACCCTGCCGCCGGTGGCCGCCCCGGTCGCCGCCTACGTGCCCGCGCTGCGTACCGGTGACTTCGTCTTCACCTCGGGCCAGCTGCCGATGGTGGCGGGCAAGCTCCCGAGCACCGGCAAGGTCGGTGCCGAGGTCACCCCGGAGGAGGCCAAGGAGCTCGCGCAGATCTGCGCGCTGAACGCCCTGGCCGCCGTCAAGTCGGTGATCGGTGACCTCGACCTGGTCGAGCAGGTCGTCAAGGTCGTCGGCTTCGTCGCCTCCGCCCCCGACTTCACCGGTCAGCCGGGCGTGATCAACGGCACGAGCGAGCTGCTCGGCAAGGTGCTCGGCGACGCGGGCGTGCACGCCCGCAGCGCGGTGGGCGTCACCGTGCTGCCGCTGGACGCCCCGGTCGAGGTCGAGATCCAGGTCCGGGTCCGCGCCGGAGCCTGACCGACCGCACCCGCGACCGGACGACTCTCGGCGCGCTCGACGCCCTCGAGTGCGCCGGACACCCTCGACGCGCCGGACACCCCCGACGCGACGGACACCCTCGACGCCCCGCCCGCCCCGGCCCGTACGGAGTCCGGGGCGGACGTGCGTCCGGGGTGGACGGCCCTCGGGACGGGCGAGCGCCCGGGCGAGCGCGGGCCCGCGGAGGGACGGTCCGTCGGAGACGGTCCGCACGAACGGATCACCCCTGTCCAAGCCCGCCCCCGGGCGCTTAGCATCCGGGCATGGACCAGCGAGCAACGACGCTCCCGATGCCCCCCGGCTGGCCCGCCCGGATCAGGGCGGCGGACGCCGGGGAGCTGACCCCGCCCGTGCCCAGGCAGTCCGCCACCGTGGTGCTGCTCCGGGACACCGGGACGGACGCCGGCCCGGAGGCGTACCTGCTACGACGGCGGACGTCGATGGCGTTCGCGGCCGGGATGTACGCCTACCCGGGCGGCGGGGTCGACCGGCGGGACGCGGAGGCCGAGCTCGGCTGGGCCGGTCCCGGCCCGCAGGAGTGGGCCGAACGGCTCGGCGTGGACGCCCGGACCGCGCAGGCCGTGGTCTGCGCCGCCGTCCGCGAGACCTTCGAGGAGGCCGGCGTCCTGCTGGCAGGTCCGGATGCCGACAGCGTCGCCGAGCCCCGGGACTGGACCGCCGAGCGCGCCGCCCTGGAGGCCCACGAGCTCTCCTTCGCCGACTTACTGCGCGACCACGGGCTGCTGCTCCGCAGCGACCTGCTGGGCGGCTGGGCCCGGTGGATCACCCCGGCCTTCGAGGAGCGCCGGTACGACACCTGGTTCTTCGTCGCCGCCCTGCCGGCCGGGCAGCGTGCCGCCCTCGAGGTCGGCGAGGCGGACCGGGTCGCCTGGCTCACCCCGGCCGAGGCCGTCCGGGGCTACGAGGAGGGCCGGTTCGGGATGCTGCCGCCGACCGTCACCGTGCTGCGCGAGCTGACGCCGGTGCGCAGTGCCGCCGAGGCGCTGGGGGCGGCGGCGGACCGCTCGCTGGAGCCGGTGCTCGGCCGGGCCGAGGTGCGGGGGGAGCGGCTGACCGTCCGCTGGCCGGGGTACGACGAGCTGACGATCGACGGTACGTTCCCCGAGGAACGCGTCGGCTGACCGCGCCCCACCGACCCACCGCTTCGCCCGTCCCCGCCACCGCTTCCTGCCCCACCGCTTCCCGATCCGCCCCGATCCGCCCCCGCACCGCTCCCGAGTGACCCGTACGAGAAAGGACCGACCCGATGACCCACAACGACGTGGCTCGCCGGACGGCGCCCGAGATGCCCGCCCGCCGCCTGAACCCGCGCCGCCCGGCCTGTGAGAGCGACTCGGTCAGCTTCACCGAGATGGCCCAGCGCGCCCTCACCCGGGCACTGCCGCTCCGGGCGCTGCACCGCGACACCGGGGACCGCCGGTGAGCGGACTCCTGCCGGGTGACCCCGCCGCCGGGATCGGCGGCGAGGCCACTCCCCGTGCGCTCTGCGTGCTGGCGCCGAACCCGTCCCCGATGACCCTGGACGGCACCAACACCTGGCTGCTGTCCGAGCCGGACTCGGACCTCGCGGTGGTGATCGACCCGGGCCCGCTGCACGAGGGCCACCTGCGCCGGGTGATCGAGACCGCCGAGCAGCGGGGCAAGAGGGTGGCGCTCACCCTGCTCACCCACGGGCACGCCGACCACTCCGAGGGGGCGGCCCGGTTCGCCGAACTGACCGGCAGCGAGGTCCGAGCGCTGGACCCGGCGCACCGGCTCGGTCCGGAGGGACTCACGGACGGCCAGCGCCTGGACGTCGGGGGCCTCGACCTGCGGGTGATCGGTACCCCCGGCCACACCTCGGACTCGCTCACCTTCCACCTGCCCGCCGACGGTGCGATCCTCACCGGCGACACCGTCCTCGGGCGGGGCACCACGATGGTCGCCCACCCGGACGGCAGGCTCGGCGACTACCTGGACTCGCTGCGGCACCTGCACGGCATGGCGGCCGAGCACGGCGTCCGGACGGTGCTGCCGGGGCACGGGCCGGTGCTCGCGGACGCGCTCGGCGCGGTGGACTACTACCTGGCCCACCGGGCCGGCCGGCTGGCCCAGGTCGAGACCGCGGTCGAGGCCGGCTGCCGGACGTCGGCCGAGGTGGTGGCGCGGGTCTACGCGGACGTGGACCGCGCGCTGTGGCCGGCGGCCGAGCTGTCCGTGCTCGCGCAGCTCCAGTACCTCAGGGACCACGGACTCATCCCGGACTGACCGGGCGCCGGGCGCCGCCCGCCGCACCGTCCGCTGCGGCGGACCCACCGGACCGGCCGGACCCACCGGAGCCGGGAAGGACCCGCCGGACCGGCGAAGGGCCCGTACGCCGGAGCGTACGGGCCCTTCGCGCGGGTTCGGGGATCGCGGACTACCGCGAGCGGCGGGAGAGCCGCTCGACGTCCATCAGCACGACCGCACGGGCCTCCAGCTTCAGCCAGCCGCGGCCGGCGAAGTCGGCGAGCGCCTTGTTGACCGTCTCGCGGGAGGCGCCGACCAGCTGGGCCAGCTCCTCCTGGGTGAGGTCGTGGGCGACGTGGATGCCCTCGTCGGACTGCACGCCGAAGCGGCGGGAGAGGTCCAGCAGAGCCTTGGCGACGCGCCCGGGCACGTCGGAGAAGACCAGGTCGGACATCACGTCGTTGGTCCGGCGCAGGCGGCGGGCGATGGCGCGCAGCAGTGCGATCGAGACCTCGGGGCGCGCGTGCAGCCAGGGCTGGAGGTCGCCGTGGCCGAGGCCCAGCAGCTTGACCTCGGTCAGCGCGCTCGCGGTGGCGGTGCGCGGGCCCGGGTCGAACAGCGACAGCTCGCCGATCATCTCGCTGGGGCCGAGGACGGCGAGCATGTTCTCGCGGCCGTCCGGCGAGGCCCGGTGCAGCTTGACCTTGCCCTCGGCGACGACGTACAGCCGGTCGCCGGGGTCGCCCTCGTGGAACAGCGACTCGCCGCGGGCGAGCGTCACCTCGGTCATGGAAGCGCGCAGCTCGCCGGCCTGTTCGTCGTCGAGTGCCGCGAAGAGTGCGGCGCGCCGCAGAACGTCGTCCACGTGCTTCCTCCTTCTCGGCCGGCCGGCCGTCAAGCCCTCCGGCACAAGTTCGTACAGTGCTCTGCATCACCAAGCATGGCGCATGTCGCTCCGATCATATGAGGAGGGGGTGTGCCGAGGTGTGCTGCGCGGGGCCATTCGTACCGTCGGAACCGCCCCGGCCCCCGGCCCCGGGCGGCTCGGGGAGCCGCGCCGGACCGGCTCGGGAGCCGTCCGACGGCTACCGGAGGCTCACTCGGCGGCGGCGCCGGCCCGGTCCGCCGCGAGCAGGGCGTCGGCGACGGCGGTGCGCGCGTGCAGGACGGCGTGCCCGGCCCGTTGCGCGCTGGTCAGCCCGGCCGCGCGCAGGGCGGTGAGGTGCTGGGAGGTCCCGGCGGTGGAGAGCCCGGTCCGGCGGGCCAGCTCGGTGGTGGAGGCCGGTGCGTCCAGTTCGGCGAGCAGCCGGGCCCGGGAGCGGCCGAGGACGGCGGCGAGTGCCTCGGCCGGTTCCGCGACCGGCCCGGACTCCCACAGGGTGGCGACGCCGCGGGCCGGGTAGGCGAGCTGCGGCGGGTCCGGCGGCAGGGTCCGGGTCAGCACCCGGGGCCAGGCGAACACCGACGGCACCAGGACCAGCCCGGCCCCGGCATCCAGCCGCTGGACCGCGCAGTGCCGCTGCTCCAGCCGCAGCGCGCCGCCGTCCCAGCGGACCGTTTCGTGGAGGTCGTCGAGGACCTGGGCGCTGCCGAGCCCGGCGGACTGCCGGGCGCGGTGCAGCACGTCCGCGTCCAGCAGCGCGCGGATCCGGGCCCAGTGCGGTCGCAGCGCGAACCCCCAGTACTCCTCGATGTCGGCGACCAGGAGGGGCAGCAGGCCAGCCGGATCGCGGTCCAGGGGTTCGAGGACGGCCGGCAGCCGGCCGCCGCGTTCGCCGGCCAGGAGGGCGAGATCGGCCCGCACCTGCTCGGGCGGGGTCGCGGCGACGGAGGCCAGTTCCTCGGCGAGCGTGGCGGCGGCGCCGACGGGTACCGGGGTGAGGAAGTCCGGCAGGTGGCCGACGGCCGGGACCAGCGCGGCCAGCCGCCGGACGGCCGGCCCGGTGGCCTCCGCGGCCCGGCGGACCTGCGCGGCCCAGGGCCGGTGCAGGGCGGGGACGGCCCGGTGGGCCAGGACCCGGAGGCTGGTCACCACCTCCCACATGGGGGAGACGGCGAACCTGGTGCGTGCCAGGTCGTCCGTCGAGAACGCGAGTTCGGTCCGCATCGGTGCCCGCCCACTCTCCCGCTCCGGCCCAGGGTTCGGTCCAGGATTCGGTCCCAGCTTAATCACTGGAGGGTGCCCGCCGACCGGTCGCAGGATGGCGGCGGCGCGTGACCCCCACCGCCGCCCGGGCGGCTCCCGGGCGGCTCGCGGAGTCCCTCGCGCCGCCCGTGATCCCTCCCGTGATCCCTCCCGTGATCCCTCCCAGGACTTCTCCCGGGACCTCTCCCGGGATCCCTCCCGAACCGAAAGCCGGTGACCAGCATGTCCACCTCCTCCCCGCTCCAGCCGTCCACCCTCCGCGCGCGGGCCGAGCGGCTGAGGGCGCTGGTCGCGGACGGCGTGCTCGTCCTGCCGAACGCCTGGGACGCCGGGAGCGCCGCCGTGATCGCCGCGGCCGGGGCGGCCGCGATCGCCACCACCAGCGGCGGCGTCTCCTGGTCGCTGGGCCGGGGCGACGGCCAGCGCCTCGACCGCGCGACGGCGGTCGAGGCTGCCCGCCGGGTCGCCGCCGCCGTCGACCTGCCGGTCACGGTGGACGCCGAGGGCGGCTACGGGCCCTCGGCGGACGATGTCGCCGAGACGGTCCGGGCCCTGGTGGGGGCGGGCGCGGCCGGGGTCAACCTGGAGGACTCCGCGGCCCCCGGCGGCCCGCTGTTCACGGTGGAGGAGCAGGCCGGACGGCTTCGTGCCGCACGGTCGGCGGCGGAGGCGGCGGGTCTGCCGGAGCTGCTGGTCAACGCCCGGACGGACGTCCTCCTGTTCGGCCTGGGCGGACTCGACGAGGTGCTCGTCCGCGCGGAGGCGTACGCGGCGGCGGGTGCGGACGGCCTGTTCGTCCCCGGCCTGCTGGACCTCGAGGCGCTGGCCGAGCTCTGCGCCCGGACGCCGCTGCCGGTCAACGCGATGGCCGTGGCCGGCGGGCCGGGCGTCGCCGAACTCGCCGCCGCCGGGGTGCGCAGGATCAGCGTGGGTACCGCGCTGGCCCAGTTCGCCTACACGGCCGCCCGCCGGGCGGCCGCCGAACTGCTCGGCCCCGGCGCCCTGACGGAGCCGGTCGGCGCGCTCGGCTACGGCGACGTCGACGCCCTCTTCCGGGGCTGACGGGCCGGCGGGCCTTCCCCCGGGCGGTCCCCGTCCTTCCTCTCCCTTCACTGCCCTTCCGCGCCCGGTCCTGGCCGATCCGCCGCAGGAGCACGGCCGTGCGGCGTAGCCTTCACGCATGGCAGAGAGCAAGGTCCGGACGACCGCGTCTGCGGGGAAGCCGGTGGGGAAGGCAGGCGGGGCGCCCAAGCCCGAATCGCGGCTGGCGATGGTGCGGCGGGCACGGAGGATCAACCGGGAGCTGGCGGAGCTGTACCCGTACGCGCACCCGGAGCTGGACTTCGACAACCCGTTCCAACTGCTGGTGGCCACCGTGCTGTCGGCGCAGACCACCGACCTCCGGGTGAACCAGACGACGCCGGCGCTGTTCGCCGCGTACCCCTCGCCGGAGGACATGGCGGCGGCGAACCCGGCCGAGCTGGAGGAGATCATCCGTCCGACCGGGTTCTTCCGGAACAAGGCGAAGTCCCTGATCGGCCTGTCGATCGCGTTGCGCGACGAGTTCGACGGCGAGGTCCCCGGCAGGCTGGCGGACCTGGTCACCCTCCCCGGGGTCGGTCGGAAGACCGCCAACGTCGTCCTCGGCAATGCCTTCGGCGTCCCCGGGATCACCGTGGACACCCACTTCGGACGCCTCGCCCGCCGGTTCGGGTGGACGACCGACGAGGACCCGGTGAAGGTCGAGGCGGCGGTCGCGGAGATCTTCCCGAAGTCCGAGTGGACGATGCTCTCGCACCGCGTGGTCTTCCACGGCCGGCGGATCTGCCACTCCCGGAAGCCGGCCTGCGGAGCCTGCCCGATCGCACCGCTCTGCCCCTCCTACGGCGAGGGCGAGACCGATCCGGAGAAGGCGAAGAAGCTGCTCAAGTACGAGATGGGCGGACAGCCGGGCCAGCGGCTGCGCCCGCCCGCGGACTTCCCGGGCGAGGCCGGCGCCCGCGCCGACGCCGCCGCCCACCACGGCGAGGTCGCCGACCTGGCGGTGGCCGAGTGAGCGACCGGGGGATCGTGCGGGGGGTGGAGCGGGACGGGCTGCCGACCTGGCTGGAGCCGGTCAGGGACGCCGCGGAGCGGGTGCTGCCCGAGCAGCTCAGCCGCTTCCTGCCACCGGACGACGGCGGCCGCGCGGCCGCCGTGCTGATGCTCTTCGGCGAGGGCGCGTCCGGTCCCGACCTGCTGCTGATCGAACGGGCCCGCTCGCTGCGCTCGCACGCCGGCCAGCCCTCCTTCCCCGGCGGTGCGCTGGACCCGGAGGACGGTGACCCGGCCGGTCCCGGCCCGGTGGCGGCGGCGCTGCGCGAGGCCTGGGAGGAGACCGGCCTGGACCCGGACGGGGTGCAGGTGTTCGCCACGCTGCCCGCGCTGTACATCCCGGTCAGCCGGTTCGTGGTGACGCCGGTGCTTGGCTGGTGGCGCGAGGAGTCACCGGTCCGTCCGGTGGACCTGGGGGAGACCGGCGCGGTGTTCCGGGTGCCGATCGACGAGCTGACCGATCCGGTGAACCGGGCCAGGCTGCGGCACCCGTCCGGCCACATGGGACCGGCCTTCGCCGTCGGGGGCCGACTGGTCTGGGGCTTCACCGCCGGGGTGATCGACCGGGTGCTGCACCACAGCGGGCTGGAGCGGCCGTGGGACGCCGGCCGGATCGTCGAGCTCTCGGACGAGGCGCTGGAGCTGGTGCAGGGCGACCGCGAGCGGTCCCGGGCGCTGCTCGGCCGCGACGCCGGGCCGCAGTGAACCGGACGGCGGGCGGATTCGACCATCGCCCGCCCGTCGGGGTGGTCCGTCGTGGGAGGGTGTCCGGGTGAATGTCCTGGATGTGCTGTTGATCGCCGCCGCGATCGGATTCGCCGTGTCGGGCTACCGGCAGGGCTTCGTGGTCGGCGTGCTGTCGGTCCTCGGCTTCCTGGGCGGCGGACTGCTCGCCGTCCAGCTGCTGCCGCTGCTGCTCGACCATCTCAGCCCCGGGACGACCGCCTCGGTGATCGCGGTCGTGGTGGTGATCGTGCTGGCGGCGATCGGCCAGGCGATCACCACCCACTTCGGCTGGAAGCTGCGCGGCCACATCGACCGCCGCCCGGCCCGGACCCTGGACGCCGCGGGCGGCGCCGTGGTCAACGTGATCTCGATGCTGCTGGTGGCCTGGCTGATCGGCTCCGCACTGGCAGGGACGTCCCTGCCGACCGTCTCCAAGCAGGTCCGCACCTCGGCGATCCTGGGCGGGGTCCAGGACACCCTGCCCTCCGACGCCCCCAACTGGTTCTCGGACTTCTCCAAGGTGCTCGCCCGCAACGGCTTCCCGCAGGTGTTCAACCCCTTCGAGCACGAGCCGATCACCCAGGTCGACATCCCCGATCCGACGCTGGCGGGCAGCCCCGCGGTGGCGAGGGCGCGACAGAGTCTGGTCAAGGTCGTCGGCACCGCCACCTCCTGCGGCAAGACCCTGGAGGGCAGCGGCTTCGTCTACGCCCCGCACCGGGTGATGACCAACGCGCACGTGGTCGGCGGGGTCAACGAGCCGACCGTGCAGATCGGCGGGGTCGGCCAGCTGTACGACGCGACGGTGGTCCGTTACGACTGGCAGCGCGACATCGCGATCCTCGACGTGCCCAAGCTGAACGCGCCGGCCCTCACCTTCGCCGGCGAGGCGAAGACCAACGACAACGCGATCGTGGCGGGCTTCCCGGAGAACGGCGCCTTCAACGTCCAGCCGGCCCGCATCCGCGGCCGGATCCAGGCGAACGGGCCGGACATCTACCACCGCGGCCAGGTGGTCCGCGACGTCTACTCGGTGCGCTCACTGGTGCGCCAGGGCAACAGCGGCGGGCCGCTGCTCACCCCGGACGGCCAGGTGTACGGGATGGTGTTCGCCAAGTCGCTGGACAGCGCGGACACCGGGTACGTGCTGACCGCGGCCGAGGTGCGCGAGGACGCCGAGCTGGGCAGTGTGGCCTCGGGACGGGCGGACACCCAGGGCTGCGCCCTCTGACGCGCGGGTCCGCGGGCCTTCCGACGCGCGGGCCCGCAGGTCTTCCGACGCGCGGGTCCGTGGTTCCGGGGGCGGGGGTCGATCAGGTGTCGCGACGGAGCCGGGCACCCACCCAGCGGGCACGTCGGCCGAGGATGCGCGGGATACCGAGCCGGTCCTGCGCCGTACGGGGGTGGCCGTCGGTACCGTCGAACCCGCCGTCGTACCCGCTGTCGTACCGGCGGTCGTAGCCGGTGTCGTATCCGCGGTCGTGACCGCGGTTCTCCGCCCACTCGGAACGGTGGGCGGAACGCTGCGAGCTGTCGCTGTGCTGTCGGCCGCGCGGGGCGCTGCCGCGATCGGGCATCCAGGTCATACCGCAATGGATGCCCCTGGGCCGACGGGGGTAACCGCCCGGCCGGCCATCAACGTGGCCTATGCGCTTGTCATATGTGCGTCACCCGAGGGGAGTTGGGACCTCGGTCCCGGTTCCCCCGATCGGGTGCGGGACCTTCTGCCCGGTCCGGGGGCCCCGCACCACCTCAGTCCTTGTGCCGGCCGATCCAGTCCAGCAGCTCGGCCGTGAACTGCTCCGGCGCCTCCTCGTGCGGGAAGTGCCCGATGCCCGGCAGCAGCCGCCAGCGGTACGGCGCGGCCACGTACTCGCCGCCGCCCAGGGCCGTGTGCGACAGCAGCACCGGATCCGCCGCCCCCTGGACGTGCAGGGTGGGTGCGGTGATCGGCTTCTTCATCCGGCGGGCGAACTGGATGCCGTCGGGGCGGGCCATCGAGCGCAGCAGCCACCGGTACGGCTCGATCGAGCAGTGCGCGGTGCTGGGGATCCGGATCGCCTCCCGGTACGCGGCCACCGCCGCGCGGTCCAGCTGGTTGCGCCCGGTCCAGGCGTCCAGGTAGCGACCGACCAGCGCGGCGTCGTCGGCGACCAGGCGGCGCTCCGGTATCCACGGCCGCTGGAAGCCCAGGATGTGCTCGAAGGCGGCCATCTGCCGCCGGTCGGTCAGCAGCGCCCGGCGGAGGTCCCGGGGGTGCGCGGCGGAGACCACGGTGAGGCTCTGGATCACCGAGGGCCGCATCACGGCCGCCACCCAGGACAGCGTGCCGCCGGAGGCGTGGCCGACCAGGTGTGCCCGGTTCTCGCCGAGGGAGCGGATCACCCCGGTGATGTCCAGGGCGAGGTTGCCCGGGTCGTAGCCGCGGGGGGTGCGGTCGCTGCCGCCGATGCCGCGCAGGTCCAGGGCGACGGCCCGGTAGCCGGCCTCGGCGAGTGCGGTGAGCTGGTGGCGCCAGGCCCACCAGTACTGCGGCCAGCCGTGCACCAGGAGGACCAGCGGGCCCTCGCCGAGTTCGGCGATGTGGAAGCGGGCGCCGTTGGCGGCGAGGTCGCGGTGGGTCCACGGTCCGGCCTGCCGGACGTCCCAGGCGGCCGCGGGCGCGCCCTGGGCGTCGCCGCCGCGGTCGGCGGGCGCCGCGACGCCGCCGGGGACGGTGCCGCCGGAACCGGAGGCGGTCCCGCCGTCATCGGTGACGGTGCCGTCGGAACCGGACGCGGTGTCGCCGGAACCGGCGGGCGGCTGTGCGGGCACGGGCTTCTGGTCGAGCGACATACCGAGAGCGTGTCACATCCGCGCGCCGGACACGCGCCCGGCACTCGCACTCGGACCGTTCGGGCCCTCGGAGCGCCGGCCGCGTGTTCTCACGACGCGGGGCCTGGCCTACGGGATGCGGCCCAGGGCGCGGTCGATCTCCTCCTTGGTGGCGGGACGCGGCCGCGCGTTCTTCAGGACGTCGGCGGTCTTCTGCGCGCCCTCGATGGTGCGGACCGGCTTCTCGATCTTCTTGAACGAACGCAGCGCCAGCAGGCCCAGCAGCACGGCCAGCAGCAGGTACGCGCCGGCCACGACCAGGAACGACCAGCCGAGCGAGAGGCCCAGCGCGTGGATGCCGAACGCCGCGGCGGCGCTGAGCATCGGGACGGCGGCCAGGGCCACCACACCGGCGACGGCCAGCGAGACGCCGCCGGAGACACCGCGCTTGACGTCGGCGCGGATCTCGGCCTTGGCGAGCGCGATCTCGTCGTGGACCAGGGCGGACAGGTCGGCGGTGGCCGCGGCGAACAGCTGCCCCACCGAACGCTCGCCCTCATAGGGCGCCCGGCCGTTGCTGGACGGGTCTGCGGCTCCTGCGGGCATCAGCGGTTCTCCTCTTCGGCCGTGCGGCGAGTGACGCCGCCGCACGGTGCGGCTCCCCGGTGGTTCCGGGTACCGGGGCGGGCCCGGTGGCGTCGGTGGACTGTCGACAGTTCAGAATCATGCCCCTACCGGACGAGCGGACACCACTCCGGGGGGCCCGGCGAGGGACGTGTTCCGGGCAGGTCCGGTCCGGGTCCGGCTCAATGCGGGCGCTGCGGGCCCTCGTCGGCCGGGTGCGTGCCCTGCCGCGGCCGGTTCGGAAGGTCCTGCTGTCCGGCCGGTCGGTCCTGGTGTCCGCCCGGTCGGTCCTGCTGTTCGGCTGTGCGGTTCTGCTCTTCGGCCGCGCGGTTCTGCCGCTCCGCCACGCGTGCCTGCCAGGCCGGGTCGTCCAGCTGGTAGACGTCGGGGATGCCGTCGCCGTCGAGGTCGCGGTCCTCCTCCTCGCACAGCTCGCGGTAGTGCCGGTTGCGCAGCTTCAGCAGCACGGTGGCGATCAGTGCGCAGAGCAGCGAACCCATCAGGACGGCGGCCTTGGCCCGGCCGGCGAGCGCCGGGTCGTCGGGGAAGGCCAGTTCGCTGATCAGCAGCGAGACCGTGAAGCCGATGCCGGCCAGCACCGAGACGGCGAACATGTCCGCCCACTTGAGCTGCGGGTTCAGTTCGGCGCGGGTGAAGCGGGCGGCCAGACGGGTGCCGCCGAAGATGCCCACGGTCTTGCCGACCAGCAGGCCGAGCACGATGCCGAGCGGGGCCGCCTGGGTGAACACCTCGCGCAACGCCGGTCCGGAGACCGTCACCCCGGCGGCGAACAGGGCGAAGACCGGTACGGCGATCCCGGCCGAGACCGGGCGGACCAGGTGCTCGATGTGCTCGCCGGGGGAGGTCTTCTCGTCGCCCTCCCGGTGGCAGCGGAGCAGCAGGCCCATCGCGACGCCCGCCACCGTGGCGTGCACGCCGCTCTCGTGCATCAGCGCCCAGATCACGAAGGCGAGCGGTACGAACAGGTACCAGCCGTGGACCCCGCGCCGGTGCAGGAACCAGAACAGCACCAGCCCGGCGAAGGCCAGCCCGAGCGCCCAGAACTTGATGCCGGAGCTGTAGAAGATCGCGATGATCAGGATCGCGATCAGGTCGTCCACCACCGCGAGGGTGAGCAGGAAGGCGCGCAGTGCCGAGGGCAGGTGGCTGCCGACCACGGCCAGTACGCCGAGCGCGAAGGCGATGTCGGTGGCGGTCGGGACGGCCCAGCCGTTCGGATGGCCGCCGGGGCCGGAGTTGGCCACCGTGAACACGATCGCGGGCAGCGCGACGCCGCAGACGGCGGCTATCACGGGGAGGATCGCGGCACTGGGGCTGCGGAGTTCGCCCGCCACGAACTCGCGCTTGAGCTCGATCCCGGCCACGAAGAAGAAGATCGTCAGCAGGCCGTCCTTCGCCCACGCGTCCAGGCTGAGGTCCAGGTGGAGCGGCGTGGAAGGGCCGACGGTGTAGTCCAGGACGGCCTGGTAGGCGGCCGGCCAGACATTGGCCCAGATCAGTGCGACCACCGAGGCGAGCAGCAGCAGCACGCCGCCGACGGTCTCGGTGCGCAGCGCGTCCGTGATGTAGGTGCGCTCGGGAAGGGACAGCCTGCCGAGGAGCTGGCGGCGTCGGGTCGTCGGCTCGTGGACGGGCGGCTGGCTGGCCACGCGCGGCCTCCTGGGGGCGGGGACGGTGTACGGAGATGCACCGGTGGTGCATTGCCGACCAGACTTCCCGGCTCGCCCTGTGACGCGAATCTTGATGCGTCGTTGACAGTCTAACGGAAACAACAAGGCGACATCCGGATTGTCATACTTCAGGACCTAAGCCTGGGTGGCCCGTTGTGCACCCGTCCGTACGGCCGATCGGCACCCGAACGGAGTCGGCGGCGTGCAGACGGGTGAACGGCTCTCTATCGTCGACCGCAGGGCCCGGCCGAGGTCGGAGCCCCGGTCCAGGGGTTTTCCCCCGGGCTCCCGACCTTTGCGCTGTGGAGGCGCCGCCATGCCCAGACCGCCCCTCTTATCCTTCCGTTCGTATACGTCTCGTGGGTCTCGTCCGTCCTGCCCGCCCCGCACGGTCCGGTCCGGCCGCCGGAGCGCCCTCCGATGAATGCCCCGCTGTACGGCCCGCCCGACCCCGAACTCGACCGCCTGCTCCGCCCGCTGTTCCGTGCCGCCGCACCGGCCGGCGGCGCCGCCGTCGTGGTGATCCGCGGCGACGAGCGGACCGTCGCCTGCCGAGGCCACGCCGTCCGCTCCACCGAACGCCCGGTCCGCGCCGACACCCGCTTCGAACTCGGCTCCGTCACCAAGACGTTCACCGGCCTGCTGCTCGCGGAGATGGCCGCCCGCGGCGAGGTCGGCTACGACGATCCGATCGACCGCTACCTGCCCGCCGACGCGGCCCCCGGCTACCCGCAGGAGCGCCCGATCACCCTGCTCCACCTGGCCACCCACACGTCCGGCCTGCCCCGGCTGCCGGACGGCGTGCTGCCCGGGCAGGTCCCGCGCTGGTTCACCCGCCCGTACGCCACCTTCGGACCGGCCCACCTGCTGCGGGCGCTGCCGAGGACGGCGGTGCGCGGCACGCCCGGCACCCAGGTCCGGTACTCCAACCTCGGCTGCGGACTGCTCGGCCTGCTGCTCGCCAACGCGGCCGGGCAGCGGTACGACGATCTGCTCGCCGCCCGGGTCTGCGGGCCGCTCGGTCTGATGGACACCTCCTGCGGTCCCGGCCGTGAGGAGGACGCCGGATACCGGCGCGGGCGGAGGGTGCCGTCCTTCCGGCTGCCCGCACTGCCGGCCGCCGCCGCGCTCCGGTCCACGGCGGACGACATGCTCCGCTACCTCCAGGCGCACCTCGCGCTGGACGCCGTCCCGCTTCCCGAGCGGGCGGACGCGGCGGTGCTGCGGACGGCGCTGAACGAGGTGCGCCGCCCGCGCACCGACGGGCGGCGCGGTGGGCCGCGGATCTGTCTGGGGTGGAACCACCGGGCGCTTCCGGCGGGGGCGGCGGAACCGCGGGCGGCCGCGAGGCCGGCGGGGGCCGGGGTGGCCGGGGCGGGGGCATCCGTGGCCGCGGTGGGGGCCTCCGTGGCCGGGGCGTTCGGGCGGTCCGGGGCTGCCGGGCGTGCCGGGGTCGCGGGGCGTCCGGGGGCTGCCGGGCGTGCCGAGGCTGCGGGGTGGGCCGTGCTCCCGGTGCCGGTGGCGTCCGACGGGGCGGGCCCGGTCGAGGCCGGCGAGGTGGTCTACCACGTGGGTGCCGACCGGGGGTCCACCGCCTTCGTCGGATTCAGCCCCCGGGTCCCGGTGGGTCTGGCGGTCCTGGCCGGCGGACAGCCGCTGCGCAGCCGGGCCCTGGTGCAGAGCGCGCACGAGACCCTGCGCGTGCTGATCGCCGAGTTCGGCGAGGGCTGACCACCTGACCTGTGCCGGAGCCGACGGTGCCCCGGGCGGTGGAAACCGCCCGGGGCACCGTGGCGTCGGCTGCCCGCCCCGCCGCCCGAAGGTGGCGTGGCGGGCAGCCGACGCGAGGTCGGACCTCCCGGATCAGCCCTCGGAACCGGCCGGCGGGAGCTGGGCCTGGATGAGGTTCATCACGGTCGAGTCGGCGAGGGTGGTGGTGTCGCCGATCTCGCGGCCCTCGGCGATGTCGCGCAGCAGGCGGCGCATGATCTTGCCGGAGCGGGTCTTCGGCAGTTCGCCGACCACCTTGATCTGCTTCGGCTTGGCGATCGGGCCGAGGGTGCGGCCGACGTGCGAGCGCAGCTCCTCGACCAGCTCCGGGCTGTCGGTGGCGGTGCCGCGCAGGATGACGAAGGCGACGATCGCCTGGCCGGTGGTGGCGTCGGTGGCGCCGACGACCGCGGACTCGGCCACCGAGGGGTGCCCGACCAGCGCCGACTCGACCTCGGTGGTCGAGATGTTGTGGCCGGAGACCAGCATGACGTCGTCGACCCGGCCGAGCAGCCAGATGTCGCCGTCCTCGTCCTTCTTGGCACCGTCGCCCGCGAAGTAGCGCCACTCGGGGTCGGCCGCGTTGTGTCCGGCGCCGAAGCGCGACCAGTAGGTGTCGATGTAGCGCTGGTCGTCGCCCCAGATGGTGCGCAGCATGGAGGGCCACGGCTCGGTGAGGACGAGGTAACCGCCGGAGCCGTTGGCGACCTCGACACCGTTGTCGTCGACAACGGTGGCGGCGATGCCGGGAAGGGCGCGCTGGGCGGAGCCCGGCTTGGTCTCGGTGACGCCGGGCAGCGGGCTGATCATGATGGCGCCGGTCTCGGTCTGCCACCAGGTGTCCACGATCGGGGCGGTGGAGGCGCCGATGTGCTCGCGGTACCAGATCCAGGCCTCGGGGTTGATCGGCTCGCCGACGCTGCCCAGCACCCGCAGGGAGGACAGGTCGAACTTCGCCGGGATGTCGTCGCCCCACTTCATGAAGGTGCGGATCGCGGTGGGCGCCGTGTAGAGGAGGGTGACGCCGTACTTCTGCACGATCTCCCAGAACCGGCCCTGGTGGGGGGTGTCCGGGGTGCCTTCGTAGATGACCTGGGTGGCGCCGTTGGAGAGCGGGCCGTAGACGATGTAGGAGTGTCCGGTGACCCAGCCGATGTCGGCGGTGCACCAGTAGACGTCGGTCTCCGGCTTGAGGTCGAAGACGGCGTGGTGGGTGTAGCTGGCCTGAGTGAGGTAGCCGCCGGTGGTGTGCAGGATGCCCTTGGGCTTCCCGGTGGTGCCGGAGGTGTAGAGGATGAACAGCGGGTGCTCGGCGTCGTGCGCCTCGGGGGTGTGCTCGGTGGACTGGCGGGCGGTGAGCTCGTGCCACCACACGTCCCGGCCCTCGGTCCAGGCGGTGTCCTGGCCGGTGCGGCGCACGACGAGGACGTGCTCGACGCCCTCGGCCTTGGTGAGGGCCTCGTCGATGGCGGGCTTGAGGGCGGAGGGCTTGCCGCGCCGGTAGCCGCCGTCGGCGGTGATGACGAGCTTGGCCCGGGCGTCCTGGATGCGGGAGGCGACGGCGTCGGCCGAGAAGCCGCCGAAGACGACGGAGTGGGTGGCGCCGATGCGGGCGCAGGCGAGCATCGAGACGACGGCCTCGGGGATCATCGGCAGGTAGATGGCGACGCGGTCGCCCTTGGTGACGCCGAGTTCCAGCAGGGCGTTGGCAGCCTGGGAGACCTCGTCCTTGAGCTGGGCGTAGGTGATGGAGCGACCGTCGCCGGGCTCGCCCTCGAAGTGGATGGCGACGCGGTCGCCGTGGCCGGCCTCGACGTGGCGGTCCACGCAGTTGTACGCGATGTTGAGCTTGCCGTCGGCGAACCACTTCGCGAACGGCGGGTTCGACCAGTCGAGGGTCTGCGTGGGCTCGACGGCCCAGGTGAGGCGGCGGGCCTGCTCGGCCCAGAAGCCGAGGCGGTCCTCGGATGCCTGAGCGTACGCGGCCGCGGTGACGTTGGCGGCTTCGGCGAGCTCTGCCGGCGGGGCGAAACGCCGCTCCTCCTTGAGCAGGTTGGCCAGGCTCTCGTTGCTCAACGCGCACTCCTCATGAGTCATGATCGGGGTCGTTTCCCGTGCGTGGGGATTGTCCCGTGTGTCCCAGCGCACAGCTCACCAGGCGAAGAGGTCAGTTGACAAGAGGCTCTGGCTAATTGGTGTAGACCTTTGATCGCTCGTCGAACGGCCGCCCGAGGTCGGAGGCGTCTCGGGCGGCCGGAGGAGGTGGGCCCGCGTCCTTGGCCCGCCCGGCCGGACGCGGGCCCGGCTCTCAGGCGGCCAGGCCGGGGCCTCCGCCGTCCCTGGCCGGATCCGCGGCGACGGTACCGGTGGTCGGAACCTGTTCGAATTCATTCACTCGTTCGGGCGTGTCGTGCTCCCTGCGCGGGGTGGACGACAGCGTCGCGGGGGCGGACGTCGCTGCGGAGGCGGCGGTGTCGGCGAAGGTGGGGGTGTCGGTGGAGGTGGAGGTGGCAGCGGCGGAGGTGGCAGCGACGGCCGGCGCCGGTGCCAGCGCCTCGACCGGGCTGAACCGGCCGCTGCCCGGGTCGAGCACGTAGGCCTGCGCGGTGGCGAAGTCGAAGTACATGCCGACCAGCCGCAGGGTGCCCTCGGCGACCCGCCGCTCCACGGCCGGGTTGGCCATCAGCTGGTCCAGCTGCTGGACCACGTTCGTGATGCAGAGCTGTTCGGTCACATCGACCACCGCGCGGTCGGTGAACTCCGCCGGGACCCGGCGCAGCCGGTCCAGCGAGCCCCGGCCGTTGCGCAGCCAGCGGGCCAGGGGAGTGGGTCGGCCGGGCTGCTCGTGCACCCCGTCCAGCAGCGCCTTCATCGCCCCGCAGCCCGAGTGCCCGCAGACGGTGATCGACCGTACCTCCAGCACCTCCACCGCGTACTGCACCGCCGCCGCCACCGAGTCGTCGGCCGCGCCCGGCTCGTGCGGGGCCGGCACCAGGTTGCCGACGTTGCGCACGGTGAAGAGGTCGCCGGGGCCGCTGTTGGTGATCATGCTGGTGACCATCCGGGAGTCGGCGCAGGTCAGGAACAGCTGCGAGGGGGTCTGTCCCTCCCGGGCCAGCCGGGCCAGCTCCGGCCGGATCAGCGGGGCGGTGTGCAGTTGGAACACCCGCACCCCGTCGAGCAGCCGGACGTGCGGGTCCTCCTGCTGTTCGATGCAGTGGTGGCCGACCCAGGGCGTCCACGCGCGGCAGCGGTGCGGGCCGGGGGAGCTTCCGGTGCGGACGGTGCCGTCCGGGTCGAGCACCTCGTCGTCCTGGCGGCGGGTCACCATCGACACCTGTCCGCCGCCCGCCTGGTGGCCGGTGCGCCAGCTGTGCAGTGTCTCGTAGGCGGCGTGGTCCAGGAAGGAGCCGTCGTGCACGACGGCGACCTCGGCGCCGGCCGGGATGCCGGCCAGGGCCCGGCTCAGCCGGGGCACCGCGGCGAAGGTCAGCGGGCCGTGCGTCTCCACGGTGAACGCGCCGTCGGGGCCGGCCAGCACGTCCACGTGCGCGCGGGTCAGCCGGTAGAGCGCGAGCAGCGCGGCCGTGGCGGCGCCCAGCGCCACACCCGGCAGTACGCCGAACAGCACCACGGAGACCACGGTGACCAGGTAGACCGGGAACTCCCGGTGCCGGTGGACCTTGCGGATGTGCGCGAAGCTCACCATCTGCAGGCCGACGACCAGCACCAGGGCGGCGAGGGCGGCCAGCGGGATCCGACGCAGCCCGCCGGTGAGGGCCATCGCGGCCGCCAGCACCCACACCCCGTGCAGCACCGAGGACCAGCGACTGCGGGCTCCGGCCCGGACGTTGGCGGTGCTGCGTACCGCGCCGCCGGCGATCGGCAGTCCGCCGACCAGTCCGCTGATCATGTTGGCCAGCCCCTGGCCGCGCAGCTCGCGGTCGAGGTCGCCGGTGCGGTGCGACATCCGGTCGACCGCGACGGCGGAGAGCAGTGATTCGACGCTCGCCACGGCGGTGACGGTCAGCACGGCGGCGAGCACGGCGAGGGGCGCTCCGTGGGGAAGGTCGGGGACGAGGTCGTGCGGCTCCCAGGCGGGCAGGTCGACCCGGGCGAGCCGCAGGTCCAGCGTGACCGCGAGCGTGGTGGCGGCGGCGACGGCCGCCAGCGGGCCGGGGACCTTGGCCAGTCGGGTGCCGAACTCGCCGTACCGGCCGGGGAGTCGGCCCAGTCGGGGCCAGCCGAGCAGCACCGCCGCAGTGACCGCGCCGACGGCCAGGGCGGACGGGTGCGGGGCCGCCAGCTGGCTCGGCAGGGCGAGCAGATTGGCCAGGGCGGAGCTCTGCGGGGAGCCGCCGAGGACGACGTGCAACTGGGCGATCGCGATGGCGAGGCCGACGCCGGCCAGCATGCCGTGCACGATGGCGGGCGAGACGGCCAGTGCCGTCCGGGCCACCCGCCTTACCCCCAGGAGGAGTTGGAGCAGGCCGGCGGCGAGGGTGATGGCGCAGGTCGCTTGCCAGCCGTACTGGGCGATGAGTCCGGCCGTGATCACGGTGAGCGCGGCCGAGGGTCCGCTGACCTGCAACGGAGTGCCGCCGAACAGTCCGACCACGATGCCGCCGACGGCCGCGGCGGCGAGGCCCGCGGTGAGCGGGGCGCCAGTGGCCAGGGCGATGCCGAGGGAGAACGGCACGGCGATGAGGAAGACCACCAGGGAGGCCGAGAGGTCCTGCGCCCAGGTGGCGCGGGGACGTCGGCCCGGCGGGGCGTGGTCGGTGGTGTCGGAGGCGATGGGTGCGCTGGAGATGTCGAGGGTCATGGGTCTTCCCGTCTGTCCGGGGGAACGAACGCAGTCAGGTCCGGCAGTGAGTCCGGTCATGGGCTCGGTGGAGCGGATCGGCTGTCGTGGGTCGCGACGGTGTGGCGGGATGGTGCGGACGGGCCGGGAGTGCGGGTGTCACCGGCCGGGCCTTGGACCATCGGGGGCTCCGGTGGTCACTCGGTGGGCGCTGGGAGGAGCCAGGCCACGTCGAGGAGCACCGGAACGGATGCTGAACATCAAGACTCGGTACATCAAGACTCGGTAAACCGAGGGTAATGAGAGCTTTGCACAGCGTCATCCGGAGCGACAGGCAATATCCGTCTGGTTCACCCCAATGGGTGGTGGCCGAACGGATGCGAATCTGCTGGTGGGGGCGCCGCGGCCGTGGCGGTGACCGTTGTCGGCGGCAGCACCGCGGGCCGCGGTGGGCCAGGGCGAGGCGGGGCGGGGCGGGTCAAGTCGGGGCGGGGCGGACGCAGGAGGGCCGCGGCCCCGTTCCGGGGTCGCGGCCCGTGTCCGCCGTGTCCGCCGCGGTCGTGCCGCGCGGTGGTGCTCCGCGTCGGCGCTGCGCGGTGCCGATTCGGTCAGACGGTCGCGCCGGCCGCCGCCGGTTCGTCGCCGAGCGCGAAGTCCGGGTCGACCTGGGTGGCGAGGTCGATCCCGACCTTGGCGTTCGCCCAGCTCTCGGCATTGCGCAGGTGGAACAGGACGGCCTGCTCGGTGTAGCGGCGCGGGTCCCGCAGGTCGTACGCGGCGTCCGCCGCCGTCCTCAGCTCGTCCAGCACCGCGCGGTTGGCGGCTTCGAGGGCGCGCAGCGACGGCCGGGCGCCCTGCTCCAGCCGGCGCACCCAGTCGGAGTGCCCGAAGGAGGTCAGCAGGTCCTCGCCGACCTCCCGGTGGAGGAAGTCCAGGTCGTCCTGGCTCTGCACCTTGTTGCCGACCACCCGCAGCCGGACGCCGAAGTCCTGTGCGTAGTCCCGGTACTGGCGGTACACCGAGACGCCCTTGCGGGTGGGCTCGGCCACCAGGAAGGTGAGGTCGAAACGGGTGAACAGGCCCGAGGCGAAGGAGTCGGAGCCGGCGGTCATGTCCGTCACCACGTACTCGTCCCGGCCGTCGACCAGGTGGTTGAGCAGCAGCTCGACCGCGCCGACCTTGGAGTGGTAGCAGGCGACGCCGAGGTCCTCCTCGGTGAAGGCGCCGGTCGCCAGCAGCCGCACCGAGCCCTCGTCGAGTGCGACCGGGCGGGCGCAGGCCGCGTAGACCGGGTTCTCCTCGACGATCCGGAGCAGTCGTGAACCGCGCCCGGGCGGGGTGGTCTTGATCATTTCCTCGGCGGAGCGGATCAGCGGGTTGTCGCCGCGCAGGTACTCCTTGATGTCGGGCAGGTGGGCCCCGAGCGAGGGCAGGGCGGCGGACTGGTCGTCCGTCAGGCCGAGTGCGGGGCCGAGGTGCTGGTTGATGTCGGCGTCGACGGCGAGGACCGGACGGCCCGCGGCGGCCAGGTGGCGGATGAACAGCGCGGACAGCGTGGTCTTGCCACTGCCGCCCTTGCCGACGAAGGCGATCTTCATCTTGGGACTCCGGCTCTCGCTCCAGGACCCGCCGCGTCCGCGGTCCGCGCCGCGGCGAGGTCGACGATCTCCCGAGTTGGAAATCGTTATCGTCTTCGACAGCCATGCTATCCGGGGTTTCGGGCCGTTTGCGGGAGGGAAGTGAGGATTGCCTCGAACGGGTGATGCGTGGTTGCTGTTCCGGCAGAGGCGTCCGGGTCATTACTCTCGGGTAGGTGAGCACTGGAACAGATCCCCTCGCCCCGCTGGCCCAGCTCCCCGGGGTGCCCGACGCGGTGGCCGAGGTGCGCAAGGCCGTCGACCGCCTCTACGGCCACCGGGTGATGCGCCGCCGCGCGGCCGAGGTCACCTCCGAGTCGGCCCTGCGCGGCGCCCGCGCCTCCGCGGCGCTGGCGGGCTCGGACTGGCCGCTGGAGGAGGTCCGCCGACGCAGCGACTTCGGCGCCGACCCCGAGACCCGGACGGTGGGCGCCGCCCTGCGGATCGCCGCCGAGGCGGGGCAGCTGCTGAGCATCTGGCGGCACTCGCCGCTCCAGGTGCTGGCCCGGCTGCACCTGCTGGCGGTCGGCGACGCCGACCCCGCGGCGGGTCGGCCGCGGCAGGCAGGAGAGGGCGTCGAGGACCTGTTCCCGGCGGAGCTGAAGCCGGCCGAAGGCGTCGCGGCGGAGGTGGTCCCGGCTGCCGTGGCGGCCGCTCCGGCGGGCCCTGTGCCGGCCCTCCCGGCGGCACCCGGTCCGGAGGAGGTCGCCGCCCGGCTGGACCAGCTCTCCCGGCTGCTGGTGGCCCGAGCCGAGGGCCAGGGCGTCGGGACGCCGGCCCTGGTGGTCTCCTCGGTCGTGCACGGCGAACTGCTGGCGCTGCGGCCGTTCGGCGCGTACAACGGCCTGATCGCCCGCGCCGCCGCGCGGATCGTGCTGATCGCGGAGGGCCTCGACCCGAAGTCGATCTGCCCGGCCGAGGTGGGGCTCGTGGAGCTGGGGACGGACGCCTACCGGCGGGCGCTCGCCGGTTATCTGGCGGGGACGCCGGAGGGGCTGGCGGCCTGGATCGGCCACTGCGGGCGGGCCCTGCGGCTCGGGGTCCGGGAGAGCACGGCGGTCTGCGAGGCGATGCAGCGCGGGATGGTCTGAGCGGCGCGGTGCGGACGGCCCCGGTCCGGCGGGCGGGCCGGGGGCGGGGTCCGGACGGCCCCCCCGGGGGCTCCGGGCGAGCTCCGGGCACAAGGATGCGGCGGCACCCGAACCTGCCGGGTGCCGCCGCTGGCACAGATGCCGGGTGACCATGCATGCACCGGAAAGTGCCGATCAGACGGGGATCCTGCCCGTTCGTCTGGTGCGGCGGCCCGACAGCGGGTCGGCTGCATGTGGGTGCCCGGTTATCCGTGCACACGGTCCGTGGGGCCTGAACTGCGTTGTCGGTTTGACCTCTTGGGTCCTGACCGGGTCTCGCGGGCCGTGACTCCTTTGTATCGCGTTTCGGGCGAAAGGGGAACCCGAAATGAGAATTCTTCGACTTTTGCCCGTTTTGTCCAAGAGGTGCCGGGCGAGCCGGCCCACGCCGGACTCCCCGCCCGGTCAGGCCGTGGGGCGGCGCCGCCGGCGGGCCGCGTACCAGACGGCGCCGGCCGTCAGGACCGCGGCGCCGACCGCCACCGCCGTCAGCACCGAGCGGCTCGGCGCCGAGAACTCCGGGAGCCGTCGCCGGAGTTCCACCGGCCGGTCGAAGACCAGCACCGGCCACTCCCGTGCCAGCGCCTCCTTCCGCAGTGCCCGGTCGGGGTTGACCGCCGACGGGTGGCCGACGGCCTCCAGCAGGGGCAGGTCCGTCGAGGAGTCGCTGTAGGCGTAGCACTCGGCCAGGTCGTAGCCCTCGACCTCGGCCAACTCCCGGATGGAGGTGGCCTTGTTCTCGGCGTAGGCGTAGTACTCGATCTCGCCGGTGTAGCAGCCGTCCTCGATCTGCAGCCGGGTGGCGATCACGTGGTCCGCGCCGAGCAGTGCGCCGATCGGCTCGACCACCTCGGAGCCGGAGCTGCTGACGATGACCACGTCCCGGCCGGCCGCGTGATGCTGCTCGATGAGCGAGGCGGCCTCGTCGTAGATGATCGGATCGATCAGGTTGTGCAGGGTCTCGGCGACGATCTCGCGGACCTGCTGGACGTTCCAGCCCCGGGTCAGCGCGGAGAGGTACTGCCGCATCTTCTCCATCTGGTCGTGGTCCGCGCCGCCCACCAGAAAGACGAACTGGGCGTACGCACTTCGCAGGACGGCCCGACGGTTGATCAGGCCGCCCTGGTAGAACGGACGGCTGAACGCCAGGGCGCTCGACTTGGCGATGATCGTCTTGTCCAGGTCGAAGAAGGCGGCGGTGCGCGGGCCGCTCGGGCGCGGGCGCACGGCCGCCGGACGGGTCGCGGAGGGGCCGGAGCCGGTCGCTCCGGGCCGCGCGCCGGTCACGGCCGTCCCGTCGGCACCGGAGGCCCCGGGGGTCCCGTCGGGTCCGGCGGTGGCTGCGGCGGTGGAGTCCGGGGACTCGTCGGCGTACTCGTCGGCGTTCTCGGTGGTGTCCACGGGAACCGAGGATAGAGGGCTCCGCAAAACAGCCCGCCATTCGGCGTACTCGCGGGCGTGCGGGTTTGTGTTTCTGGCCGCTCGGGTACACCATGGAAGTCACGGATCGTTCGCGACCGTGCTAACCCGGTCCGGCTCCTCCCCCCCGAGTCGGGCCGTGGATAGACGACCCCCGCTCTCCCCCCCGGCGGGGGTCGTCGCACGTCCGGAGCCGTTTTCGGGGCTCGGGCGGCCCGCCCGGCGGATCCGCCGGTTGATCCGGGCGATCTCTACGGGGGGTGTCGGTCCGTCCGGCTGTCTCAGCGTTTTCGTCACTCTCCGTAGAGCTTTGGTCATGTCCGGCTCCGGATCCACCATGCCTGGAATGAGGCTCGGGCCTGCTCCCGGCAGCACCCGGTACGTGTGGCACTATCCCGTCCCGCCGGGTATGGCGGTTCATCTCCGCGAGCCCGATTAGTCAATTCTTTGTCCAATAGCCCCCCGTCCGGGTGAACGTTTTCCTCCACAGCCCCGAGTTGTCCACAGGGAATCGGAACCCGGAGGACGGAATCGGGATCACCGTCCAACGTGATGCCCGGCAGCGGTTGCCGGGCCCGGTTCCCACGGGCCCCCGGCCGACTGCCGGACCTTTCGTAGGTGTGCCCGGCCGCCGTGCGCGGCCCGGCACCGGGACAGGGGAGCCGCCATGTCGAAGCCCATCACCGACCACGCCGCCACCGGCGGGCCCGAGCCCGCCCGGCCGCTCGTTCTCACCGGGGACGACGCCCTGGCCGAGCACCTGCTGCGGATCTGCGCGGCGGCCGGCACCGATCCGCGGCTGGTCCGGGGCGCGCCGCCGCGCGAACTCTGGGAGGAGGCCTCGCTGGTCCTGGTCGGCGACGACCGGGCGGGGCACTGCGCCGCGATGCCCCGCAGACCCGGGGTGCTCCTGCTCGGGCTGGACCTCGACGACGCGGGCGTCTGGGTCAGGGCCGTCCAACTCGGCGCGGAGCACGTGCTGTTCCTGCCGGACGCGGAGACCTGGCTGCTCGACCGGATCGCCGACGCCGTCGAGGGCGTCGGCCCGCCCGCCCGCACCGTCGCCGTCCTCGGCGGCCGGGGCGGCGCGGGTGCCTCCACCCTGGCCTGCGCGCTCGCGGTCACCGCCGCGCGCCGGGGCCTGCGCACCGTCCTCGTCGACGGCGACCCGCTCGGCGGCGGGCTCGACATCCTGCTCGGCGGCGAGACGGCGGCGGGCCTGCGCTGGCCGGACCTCGCCGGCTCCCGGGGCCGGGTCAGTGGCGCCGAGCTGACCAGGGCGCTGCCCGCGCTCAGGCGGCTCGGCACGCTGGCCTGCCTGTCCTGGGACCGCGGAGACACCCCGACGGTGCCGCCCGAGGCCATGCGCAGCGTCCTCGCCGCCGCGCGCCGCGGCGGCGGCCTGGTGGTGGTCGACGTGCCCCGGCGGTTGGACGCGGCGGCCGGGCAGGCGCTGGAGCAGTCCGACACGGCGCTGCTGGTGGTGCCGGCCGAACTGAGGGCGGTGGCGGCCGCGGACCGGGTGGCCGCGTCCGTGCGGATGCGGATCGACGACGTGCGGGTGGTGGTGCGGCCTCCGGGGCCGTTCGGGCTCCCCGCGCACCGGATCGCCCGGGGGTTGCGGATGCAGCTCGCCGGGATGCTGGACCCGGAGCCGGGACTGGCCCTCGACCTCGAACAGGGGGTGCCGCCCGGCATCCGCGAGGGCGGGCCGCTCGCCAGGTTCTGCGGGGCCTTCCTCGACGAGGTGCTGCCGACGGTGCCGGCGGTCGAGGGGGGTGTGTACTGATGGTGCGACTGCGGAGGGCGGGCGGGGCCGAGGATCCCGGCGCCGGCCGGCCGGGTGCCGACGGGGCCGGTGGAGCGGCCCCGGAGGGCGGGTACCGGTCGGGGCACGGGGGTGACGGTCCGGGCGAGCGGCGGGTGCTGCGGGGCCTGCCCGGCCCCGGGAGCGGTCCGGCGGCGCGGCCGGGGCCGGAGCCGAACCCCTACGGGCGGACGGCGCGGGAGGAGCGCGCCGCCGCGCTGGTGGACGCCGTCCGGCTGCGGCTGGCCGAGTCCGGGGCGGTTCCCACCGCCGGTTCGGTGGCGAACGCCCTGCGGGCGGCCCGGCCGCCGCTCGGCGGGGACGACGTCCTCGACACCGTGCGCTCGCTGTGCGCCGAACTGGTGGGTGCGGGCCCGCTGGAGCGGTTGCTGGCGGCGCCCGACGTCACGGACGTCCTGGTCAACGGGCCGGACGAGATCTGGTTCGACCGGGGCGGCGGCCTGCGCCGGGCCACCGGCGTCCGGTTCGCCGATGCCGAGGCGGTGCGGCGGCTGGCCCACCGCCTCGCCACGGCGGCCGGGCGGCGGCTCGACGACGCGCGGCCCTGGGTCGACGCCCGGCTTCCGGACGGCACGCGGCTGCACGCCGTCCTGCCGCCGATCGCCGCCGGATGCACCCACATCTCGCTGCGGGTGTGCCGCTCCCGGCCCTTCACCGTGGACGAGTTGGTGGCGGGCGGGGCACTCCCGCCGCGGGGCGGCGAACTGCTGGCCGCCGTCGTGCGGGCCCGGCTCTCGCTGCTGGTGAGCGGGGGCACCGGCACCGGGAAGACGACACTGCTCGCGGCGTTGCTCGGCCTGGTCGGTCCGGACGAGCGGATCGTGGTCGTCGAGGACTCCGCCGAACTCTCGCCCGACCACCCGCACGTGGTGCGGCTCCAGGCCAGGCCGCCCAACCAGGAGGGGCTGGGTGAGCTGACCCTGCGGGACCTCGTCCGTCAGGCGCTGCGGATGCGGCCCGACCGGCTGGTGATCGGTGAGGTGCGCGGGGCCGAGGTGGCCGACCTGCTGGCCGCCCTCAACACCGGCCACGAGGGCGGCACGGGGACGGTCCACGCCAACACGGCGGCGGACGTGCCGGTCCGGCTGGAGGCGCTCGGCTCGCTGGCCGGGATGGACCGGCCGGCGCTGCACAGCCAGCTCCGGGCGGCCCTCGACCTGGTGGTGCACCTGGTGCGGGAGCCGGGCACCGGGAGGCGCAGGGTCGCCGAGATCCACACCGTGGGCGGCGACCGGCACGGGCTGGCCGTCACCACGCCCGCCGTGACGTTCACGGCGGACGGCGGCACGGTGCCGGGGCCCGGGTGGTCCAGGCTCGGCCGGCTGCTCGCCGCCCGTGGGGTCGTCGTCGCGGACGGTCCGCCGTGACGGCGGTCCCGGCGGAGGGGGTGTTCCTGCTGACGCTGTGCGGGTGCGCGGGCGGCGCGGTGCTGCTCCTCCGGTCGGGGAGCGGCCGGCGGAGCGGACGGGGGACGGCCGGTGGCCGGGGTAGCCGGGGCGGTCGGGGAGGTTGCGGTGGTGGTCGCGGTCCGTCCTGGTGCCGGTGTCGCGGCCGGCCCGGCCGGCCTGTCGGTGGACGTGGTGGCCGGCGAGGTGGTGGGTGCGGTGATCGGGACGAGGAGGTGGGCGAAGACCGTGGAGCTGTACGGGACTGTGCTGGGGTGGTGGCTGCTGCTGGCCGTCGGCGCGGTGGCGGGGTGGTGCCGGCTGCAGCGGCAGTGGGCGGGTGTTCGTCGGGCCGGCGCGGTGCTGACCGGGGCCCCGGGCGGCTCCGGCGGGAGAGGCGCGAGCGGGAGAGGGCGGCGTGCCGACGACGGCGAGCGCCGTGCGGTGGCGCGACCGGTGGCGCGACCGGTGGCGGCGGCCCTGCGGTGGTCGGGCGGTCCCTGGCGGGCTGTTCGGCGGGCGCCGGAACTCCTGCTCCTGCCCGGCGGGTCGGCGGTGGGGTGGGCGACGGCGTCGCCCGTCCCGGTGCTGGCGGCGCTCGCGGCCGTCCTGCCGGCCCGAAGGTGGCGCTCGCGCCGTGCCGCGGCGGCCGAGGCGAGGTACCGGTCGGCCGCCGTGGTGGAGCTGTGCGCCGGGCTGGCGGGCGAGTTGCGCGGCGGGGCGACACCCGAGCAGGCGCTCCACCTGGTGACCACGAGGATCGCGGCCGACCGGTCGGTGCTGGAGCGGATCGGTGCCGAGCCGATCGCACGGCTCGCGGCCGGCCGGTACGGCGCGGACGTCCCGGCGGCGTTCCGGCTGCTCGCCGAACGGCCGGGCGGGAGCGGGGCGGCGGCGGTTGCCGCCTGCTGGGAGGTCGCCTCCGCCGGTGGTTCGGGTCTGGCGGCCGGGCTGGACGGGGTGGCCGAGGCGCTGCGCGTCGAGCGGGTGCTGGCGGAGGAGATCGTCGGCGAACTCGCCGCGCCGCGCACCACGATCGCGGTCCTGGCCGCCCTCCCGCTGGCGGGGCTGCTGCTCGGCGCGGCACTCGGCGCCCGGCCGCTGGAGGTGTTGCTCCACACATCGGCCGGGCTGGCCTCCTTGGTGGTGGGCGCGGTCCTGGAGGGGCTGGGCCTGGTGTGGACGACCCGGATCGTCGGGGCTGCCGCCGCCGGTGCGCCGGTGGCCGCCCAAGGCCATGAGTCGGGCGACGAGTCGAGTCATGAGCCGAGAAGGGGAGGCGTCGACGGACGCGAGGAGTGGCGGTGCGGGATCACCCGGATCCGGGCCCGCACCCGGTCCGGCCCCGCGCGGCCGAGCGGGGCGTTCCGGCGGGAGGTACTGCCGTGGTGACCCGTGCGGTGGGTCGGGCGTCCGTGGTGCCGCCGGAGCCGGTACCGGCCTGTGCGGGCGGCCGCAGCGGTGGGCGCGCAGGAGGGAGCCGAGCAGGAGGGGCACGGATGGAGTGGGTGACCGAGCACGTGGCGGCCGCGATGTGCGCTGCGGCGGTGCTGGTGGGAGCGACGGCCGGAGGCCGGGCCCGGCGCCGGTGGCGTGCGCGCCGGAGGGCGGCCGCCCTGCTGGGCGGGGAGGAGCGGTCGCGCCGACAGCGGGCCCGTCGGAGGGCGCGGCGGCGGACGGCACGGGGGAGTCCTGCCCTGCCGGGGCGGGTCCGACGGGCAGCGATGGCGCTGGGCGCCGGCTTCGGAGCGGCGGTCTTCCTGGGCGGCGCCGCGGGTCTGGTGACAGGCGGACTGCTGGCGGCCGGGTTGCACCGGTGGCTGCCCCGGGCGAGGTCGCCGGCGGAGCGGCGGGCCGAACTGGACGAGGCACGGCTGCTGCGGCAGCTGCCGCTCACCGCCGAACTTCTGGCGGCCTGCCTCGGTTCGGCCGCCTCGCCGGCGGCGGCCGTCGCGGCGGTGGGCGCGAGCGTGGGTGCCCCGATGGGGCCCCGGCTGCTGTCCACGGCCGCCGAACTGGCCCTGGGGGCGCCCCCGGAGCTCTGCTGGCACCGGCTCGGGGAGGAGCATCCGCCGCTCGCGCCGCTGGCCCGCTGCCTGGTCCGGACGAGCCTGAGCGGCGCCCCGGCGGCAACGGCGCTCGCCGGGTTGGCGAGCGGCCAACGGGCGGAGGCCGTCCGGGCGGCGCACGCCCGGGTCAGACGGGCGGGAGTGCTGGCGACGGCGCCGCTCGGGCTGTGCTTCCTGCCGGCGTTCGTCCTGATCGGCGTTGTCCCGGTGGTGGTGGGGCTCAGCACGCGTTTCTCGCAGTCGATGTGACACATCGACCGTTTGCGGGACCGCCCGCCGATCGATCGGCGCCGGTCGTCGGTGCGGCGGTCTCTTGTCGGATTCGAAGCTTCGAACAAAGGAGGAAACTCATGAACCTGGCGATCGGTCCCGTGGCGGGTGCGGGTGCGGGTGCGGGTGCGGGTGCGGGTGCGGGTGCGGGGCTGGGGCTGGGGCGCCCGGCCGGGAGGCCGGTGGTCCGGAGCCGGTACTCGGCCCGGTTCCCGGCCCCGTTCCCGGTCCGGCTCGTGGTTCGACGTGCGGTTCGGCGGCGCGGCCGGATCGGGCTCGGCGGTCCGGACGCGGGAATGACCACGTCGGAGTACGCGGTCGGCACGCTCGCGGCGTGTGCCGTGGCGGCCGCGCTCTACAAGGTGGCGACCAGTGCGGCGGTGATGGAGGCGCTGCAGGCCGCCCTGGACCGGGCGCTCCATGCGACCTGACCCGTCGTCGGGATCGTCCCCGGGGGCGATGCCGCCGATTCCGCCGATTCCGACGGTGCCGCCGATTCCGCCGAGGTGGCGGCGGCGCGGCGACGCCGGGTTCGTCACCGCCGAGACCGCCGTCGCGCTGCCGGCGCTGGTGCTGCTGGCCGCGCTGCTGGTCTGGGCCGTCCTCGCGGCAGCCGCCCAACTCCGCTGTGTCGACGCGGCACGCGCGGGAGCCAGGGCGGCCGCGCGTGGGGAGGTCGATGCCGCCGGGGTGGCGCGGGCGGTGGCTCCGCCCGGGGCGGCGGTCCTGGTCGACCTGGCGCCCGACACCGTCCGGGTCACCGTGGACGCGCCGTACGGGGCGCCGGGCCGCTTCGCGGAGGTGCTCGCGGTGCGGGTGAGCGCCACGGCGGTCGCGGCCAGGGAGGACACCCTGCGAGGAGCGGAGGGAGGCGGTGGTGCGTGGGCGGGGTGAGGCTTCGTGCGCAGCGGTCGGACACCGGCTCGGCGACGGTCTGGCTGCTGGCCGGTGTGCTGCTCGGCGGTGTGGCGTTCACCGCCGCGCTGTCCTTGGGCGTGGTGGTCGGCGCCCGCCACCGCGCGGAGTCCGCCGCCGACCTGGCCGCGCTGGCGGCGGCCGACCGGATCCTGGTGGACACGGACGGTGGCTGCGCCCGGGCGAGGGCCGTGGCAGCGGCGCAGTCGGCCGCGGTGGTCTTCTGCGCGGCCGACCTCCCGGCGGACGCCGTGGAGGTGGTGGCGGAGGTGCCGGTCACGGGGCTGCCGGTGCGGCTGCCGGTCGGTCCTGCCCGGGCCCGGTCCCGCGCCGGACCGCTCCGGGCCGCGGTCCTGCCTGCGGACGAGGAGGCGCGGGTCGCCCTGGGCGAGGCCGGTCCGGCCGGAGCCGGCCGGTGAGCCCCGGGCGGTCATTCGGCCGGTCGCTCGGTGGACCCGGTGGATCCGTCGGCCGCCTCGGCTTCCGCCGCTTCCGCCGCCGCTTCGACCTCTGCCGCCGCGTCCGCCGCCTCCGCCGTCCTGGCGCCCTCGGCGTCCCCCGCGCCCTCCGCATCGTCCGCCGCTGCCCCGGGCGTTCCGGGAGCACCGGTGAGCAGGACGTCCAGCAGCCGGACGGCGGCGGCCTTGTCCAGCGGGTCGTTCCCGTTGCCGCACTTGGGCGACTGGACGCAGGACGGGCAGCCGCGCTCGCACTCGCAGGCGGCGATCGCCTCCCGGGTGGCGGTCAGCCACTGCACGGCCCGGCGGAAGCCTCGTTCGGCGAAGCCGGCCCCGCCGGGGTGGCCGTCGTAGACGAACACGGTGGGCAGCCCGGTGTCGGGGTGCAGCGGCACCGAGACACCACCGATGTCCCAGCGGTCACAGGTGGCGAAGAGCGGGAGCAGGCCGATCGAGGCGTGCTCGGCGGCGTGGGCGGCGCCGGGCAGTCGGTCGGGCGGGATGTCCGCGTCGATCAGCTGGTCCTCGGTGACGGACCACCAGACGGCCCGGGTGCGCAGGGTGCGGGGCGGCAGGTCGAGCTTGCTCTCGCCCATGATCTCCCCGGTGGAGATCCGCTTGCGGAGGTAGCCGACCACCTGGTTGACCACCTCCACCGAACCGAAGCAGAGCCGGCCCTCGCCCCAGTCGACGGTGGTGTCGGTGGAGAGGACGGAGATGGAGGTGATGTCCCTGGCGGAGGTCGTGTAGGGCGGGTCGGCGGGCTCGACCAGGGCGACCGAGTTCTCCAGGTCGAAGTCCCGGACGAGGTAGGTCCGGCCGCGGTGGAGGTGGACGGCCCCGGTGTGCACGGTGGTGTGGGCGGCCGAGGCGTCCACGGTGCCGAGCAGTCGGCCGGTCGGCGCCTCGACGATCTGCACCGGGCTGCCGCCGCTGCCCCGCAGGTCGACGGCGTCGGCGGCCCGCTCGCGACGGGTCCAGTACCAGGCCTCGCCGCGCCGGCGGAGCAGCCCGCGCCGCTCCAGCACCGGCAGCAGCGGAGCGGCCGACGGACCGAACAGCTCCAGATCGGTGTCGGTGAGCGGCAGCTCGGCGGCGGCGGCGCACAGGTGCGGCGCCAGTACGTGCGGGTTGTCCGGGTCGAGCACGGTCGCCTCGACCGGGGTGGCGAACAACGCCTCCGGGTGGTGCACGAGGTAGGTGTCCAGCGGGTCGTCCCGGGCGATCAGGACGGCGAGCGCGCCCTGGGCCTCCCGCCCGGCCCGGCCGGCCTGCTGCCAGAGCGAGGCCCTGGTGCCCGGGTAGCCGGCCATCAGGACGGCGTCCAGGCCGGAGATGTCGACCCCGAGTTCGAGGGCGGAGGTGGAGGCGAGGCCGAGCAGTCGGCCGGAGTGGAGTTCGCGCTCCAGGGTCCGGCGCTCGTCGGCGAGGTAGCCGCCGCGGTACGCGGCGACCCGGTCGGCGAGCGGGCGGCCCAGCTGGTCCTGGGTCTGGAGCGCGACGAGTTCGGCGGCCCGCCGGGAGCGCACGAAGACGACGGTGCGGGTCTCCCGCTCGACCAGGTCGGTCAGCAGGTGGGCGGCCTCGGCGGTGGCGGTCCGGCGGACCGGCGCACCCTGCTCGCCGACGTTCTCGGTGAGGGGCGGTTCCCACAGTCCGAAGACCATCGGGCCGCGCGGGGAGGCGTCGTCGGTGACCGCGGCGGCGGGCAGACCGGTCAGCCGGCGGGCGGTGACGGCGGGGTCGGCGGTGGTGGCGGAGGCGAGCAGGAAGACCGGGGAGGAGCCGTAACGGGCACAGATCCGTCGCAGCCGGCGCAGCACCTGGGCCACGTGCGAGCCGAACACACCGCGGTAGCTGTGGCACTCGTCGATCACGACATAGCGGAGCGTCTTGAGGAAGGAGGACCAGCGGGCGTGCGCGGGCAGGACGCCCCGGTGCAGCATGTCGGGATTGGTGAGGACGTAGGAGGCGTACTGGCGGACCCACTCGCGTTCCTCGGGCGGGGTGTCGCCGTCGTAGAGGGCGGCCCGGACGCGGGGCGGGGCGAGTTCCGCGGCCCGGCGGCGCTGGTCGGCGGCGAGTGCCTTGGTGGGGGCGAGGTAGAGCGCGGTCGCGCCCCGGCCGTTGCGTGCCTCGGTGCCGTCCAACAGGTCGGACAGCACCGGCGCCAGGTATCCGAGCGACTTGCCCGAGGCGGTTCCTGTGGCGATCACCACAGATTGACCGGATTTGGCCAGATTCATCGCCTCCGCCTGGTGGGCCCAGGGCTGCTGGACCCCCGTCTCCCGGGCGGCCGAGGCGATCTCGGGCCGGATCCAGTCGGGCCACGGCGCATAACGGGCGGGCCGGGCGGGAAGGTGCTCCGTATGGGTGAGCCGGTCCGACCGCCCCCGGGCGGTGGACAGGGTCATGAGCAGTGCCTCGGGCAGGCTGTGACGCGGCGGCATGAGGACCCAGTGTGTCACCGGCGTGACGGAGAATCGTCCTAAGCCATCGTGCGGTCATGGTCACAGGTGGTTGAATGTGGCCGTGACGGCCGTACGGCCGGGGGTCGCAGCGCCGAGGCTTGCCACGCATTCGCTGGGTGTGCCCGGGGTTCGCGACCATGCGGTGACGGCCGTCCGGCCGAGGATCGCAATGACGTAGCAAGGCAAGGTGCTGGAGGTTCCGTGGACCTGTCCCTGTCGACCCGTACAGTCGGCGACCGCACGGTCGTCGAGGTTGGCGGCGAGATCGATGTGTACACCGCCCCCAAGCTGCGCGAGCAGCTGGTCGAGCTCGTCAACGACGGCAGCTACCACCTCGTCGTCGACATGGAGGGCGTGGACTTCCTGGACTCCACCGGCCTCGGTGTGCTGGTGGGCGGGCTGAAGCGGGTGCGTGCTCACGAGGGCTCGCTGCGCCTGGTGTGCAACCAGGAGCGCATTCTGAAGATCTTCCGGATCACCGGTCTGACCAAGGTGTTCCCGATCCACACCTCGGTCGAGGACGCGGTCCAGGCGACCGACTGATCAGTCGACCCGATCGACCGGACCGGGCCGGTCCTCCGTGGCCGGCCCGTCCGATCCTCATGCGTCCGGACGCCCGGGGCCGCACGGCCCCGGCTCGTCCGGCCGTCCTCGGACCGGCCGTTGCCGGCCCGCAGCGACCGGGGCCGTATGTCCGGCCTCGGTCGGAACACCCCGAGGGGGAAGAGATGGCAACCGTCGAACTTCGATTCAGCGCGCTCCCCGAGCACGTGCGGACGGCCCGGCTGGTGGCCGCGGCAGTGGCCAGACGGGCGGGGGTCGACGAGTCGGTGCTCGACGAGGTGCGCCTCGCCGTCGGTGAGGCGTGCTCGCGCGCGGTCGGTCTGCACCGCCGCGGTGGGGTGACCGGCGCGGTGCGCGTCGCGTTGGTCGACCAGGAGAAGCGTTTCCTCATCGAGGTCGAGGACGAAGCGGGCCTCGACACCGTCCCGGCCACGGCGGCGGACGGCGCCGACCCGGACGAGGACACCCTGGGCCTCGCCGTTCTCACCGGTCTGGTCGAGGACCTGGAGGTCACCACCGGGGCCGGCGGCGGTCTGATCCGGATGAGCTGGCCGGTCTCGGCGGACGTACTCGCCGTCTGAGCGCACCGGTCGGCGCACGGCGCCGCACAGCGGGTGCGTCGACCGACGGGTGCGCGAACCGTCGGGTGCGTGGACCGGACGCCGGACAGGTGGGCGGACCGGAGCGGAAGAGCGGGTCCGAACGGGAATCGGGGGTCGAGCGGCGGCCGTGTAGGTTCGCAGTTCGACGACCGAAACCGAAAGGGCTCTCCCGGTGAACAAGCGACTGCTGGCCGTACCCGCGCTCGGGGCGCTGCTCGCGTTCGGCGCCGTCGGCTGCGGCGACGACAACAGCAAGCAGCTGGAGTCCTGGGCGGCGAACGTCTGCGGCGCGGCCAAGGACCCGATCGCGCAGGCGCAGACCGCGCTGGCGGACACCGGGCAGGTGAAGACCGGCGAGGCCCCGGCCGACCTCCAGAAGCGCCTCTCGGCGGACATCGGCCGGCTGGCGAAGACCAACCAGGACATCGCCGCCGCCATCGACGGCGCCGGTGCGCCCAAGGTCGACGACGGCGCGAGCCTGCAGAAGGACACCGTCACCGAGCTCACCAAGGCGGCCGACGGCTACCTGGAGGTCCAGAAGAAGCTGGACGCGCTCCCCAACGCCGACCAGGCGAAGTTCGCCGACGGGCTGCGCAGCGTGGCCGACCAGGTGCAGCAGCTGGCCTCGCTCTCCACACAGGCACAGGGCAAGCTCCAGCGCGGCGACCTGGGATCGGCGATGGCCAAGCAGGAGGGGTGCAAGCCGGGTTCGGCCGCGGCCGCTCCGACGTCCCCGGCCACCGGCGGCCCGTCCGACGGCTCCACGGGCGCGCCTGCGGACGGGGCGGCGGGCGGCGCGAGTCCGGCGGCGACCGATGCCCCCGGTGCCCGGACGCCGTCGACTCCGGCTCCGACCGCCTCGGCGAGCTGATCCCGCTTCGACCCGGGCCCACCGGCCCCGCGCGGCCTCCCGGTTGCAAGGGACCCGCCCCACGCACGCCCCCACCCCCGCACCCCGCGTACACCCCCGCACATACCGGCACACAGCCACGCACACCCATGCGCACCCCACGCACACCCCCCTCGGCCATCGGCCGAGGGGGCGGCGGTGTTGGGGACGGGACAGCCGGGCGGGCGGGGGAGAATGGCGGGGTGATCAGTAGCCCCGTTCTCGACCCGACCCGCCTCGCCAGACTGCGCGAGGCGCTGCTCGCCGCCTCGTACACCGCCGACGGCTGCCTGGACCTGCTCGGGCCCACCGGGTACGCGGCGCTGGCCCGCAGCGAGGCGGTGCCCGCGCTGCGGGCGACCCGTGGCGGCAGCCCGCTGGAGACGCTGGTGCGGCTCTTCCTGCTGCAGCAGCCCGTGCCCTACCCGGCGGCCGCCGCCGCGCTGCCGGTGGAGGACTGCCTGGCCGACGGCTGGCTGCGCCCGGACGGCGACTCGGTGCGCGCCACGGTGGACGTCCGGCCTTATGCGAACGAGGTGTCCGGGCTGCCGAGTTCGGACGCCTGGGTGGTCTCCGACCTGGGCTGCGCGGTCGGCGGCGCGGGCGGCATCGGCTCCGGGGAGACCGCGCACGGCGTGGCCCGCAAGGACCTCGTGCTCGGGGTGGGCGGCGCGTCCACCACGCTGGCCAACATCACGGTGCGTCGGCCGGTCCGCTCGGTGCTGGACCTCGGTTCGGGCTCGGGCGTGCAGGCGCTGCACGCCGCCCGGCACGCCCAGCGGGTGACCGCCACCGACCTCAACGGGCGGGCGCTGCGCTTCACCGAGCTGACCCTGGCGCTGTCCGGTTTCGACAACACGGAGACCGCCGCCGGCAGCCTCTTCGAGCCGGTGGGGGAGCGGCGGTTCGACCTGATCGTCTCCAATCCGCCCTTCGTGATCTCGCCGGGCGGGCGGTTCACCTACCGGGACGGCGGGATGGCCGGCGACGACCTGTGCCGCAGCCTGGTCCGCTCGGCCGCCGACCACCTGGAGCCGGGCGGGCACTGCCAGCTGCTGGCCAACTGGCAGCACGTCAAGGGCGAGGACTGGCAGGACCGGCTGGCCGGCTGGGTGGCCGGGACCGGGCTGGACGCCTGGATCGTCCAGCGCGAGGTGCAGGACGTGGCCCAGTACGCGGAGCTGTGGCTCCGCGACGGCGGAGACCACCGCGGTGCCGGCGACGACTACCAGGCCCGGTACGGGGAGTGGTTGGACGCCTTCGAGGCCGGCCGGGTCGAGGGCATCGGATTCGGCTGGATCACCCTGCGTGCGAGCGGCGCCGAGCGTCCGACGGTCCGGGTGGAGGAGTGGCCGCACCCGGTGGAGCAGCCGTTGGGCCCGCACATCGAGGAGTGGTTCGACCGGCAGGACTTCCTGCGCACCCACGACGACGCGGGCCTGCTGGCGGCGCGGTACGTGCTGGCCGACGAGGTGGTCCAGGAGCAGGTGGGCGCCCCGGGGGCGGAGGACCCGGAGCACGTGGTGCTGCGCCACAACCGCGGGATGCGGCGGGCCACCAAGGTGGACACGGTGGGCGCGGGCTTCGTCGGGGTCTGCGACGGGACGCTGTCGGCGGGCGAGATCGTCGACGCGATCGCTCGGCTGCTGGGCGAGGACCGGGTGGTGCTGCGCGACCGGGTGCCGGAGTCGCTGCGGCTGCTCACCGAGCAGGGGTTCATCCGGCCCGCCTCCTGACCGTCTCCTGGCCGGGGCCGGGCCCGGACACGGGCGCGTTGCGGCGCCCGGCCCGGCCCGGCCGTCGGCGTACCCCGGTGCCCGCCGCCCCGCCGCCCCGGTGCTCCGCCGCCCGGCCGCCCGGGTGCTCCGGCCTCCCGGCGCCACGGAACGGGCGCTCGCCGACGGCACCCGGTTCACCTCACTGTTTCCCCTGGTTCGCCGGGCAGCCGCCGAACATCTCCCCCTTGTTGGTCCTGCACTGTGAGGCTCTGTCCACAGGCTGTGGACAGAACTGGGGGCGGCCGGGGTGGAAACGACGACGGCGACGGCGGGTGGCGCGATACTCGCCCTCTTCGGCGGCGCACTCCTGCTCTGGTGCGCCGCCGAAGCGCGCTTGCGCCACCGGATCCGGCGCCGCGGGCTCCCGGCCGTCGCCACCGTGCTCCCGGAGTCCGACGTCCACGGGGCGCTCGACAGCGCACCGCTGCTCTCCTTCGCCACCCGCCCGGTCCCCGGCGGTCGCACCGGGGGCGCGCCGGGTGCCGAGGCGGCCGGTGAGCTGGTGCTGACCCGGCCCCGGGGCCACATCCCGCTGCGCCGCCCGGCCCATCTCGTACCGGGCGGTTCGGTACGGATCGCCTACGATCCGCACCGTCCCGCTCGAGCGGTGCTGCTGGCGGAGGGAGCCGGCCCCCGGCCACTGGTGGCCGACCTGCTGTGGACGGCGCTCGGCCTCGGCTGCCTGGCCGCCGGAGCCGTCCTGCTCCTCGCCGCCGCCTAGCCCCACGACCCCCGCTTGCGCCCCGTCCGCTCCCTGTCCGCCCCCCTCCGCTCCCCGTTCGCTCCCCGCAGCCCGGTGACGCGACCCGCGGTGCGGCCGGTGCGGTGACCTGCGCGGCGACCGGTGACGCCGCCCACCGCCTACCATCCACGGCGCCCGGGCGCACCAGTATTCCGTTGACAGATTTTGAAATCCGTCATTCCATCCTTCGAAACCCGCCGAAGCCCCCCTCCGCAGGGCGCGATCCGTCGTCGTCGGGTTACCGTTCGAGTGGCGTCGGTCGGCCTTGCCGGTGAAATCGCGGGAACCGTCCGTTTGACAAGGGTGGCCGGGGTACGGTCACACTCCGCTGGTGGGGTCGTCGTACAGCGGCAGCCCCGGGTCGGTGGAGGGGTCGGGCGGAGCGCAGCCCGTGCTGCCAGCGCCGACCAGCTCATATAACGACCGGGAGAGAAGAGCGAAGGTGTCCCCGAGCAGCGAGACCGCGCACGGACAGCGACTCGTCATTGTCGAGTCGCCGGCCAAGGCGAAGACGATCAAGGGCTACCTTGGCCCCGGCTACATCGTCGAGGCGAGCGTCGGACACATTCGCGACCTCCCGAGCACGGCCGCCGAGGTCCCGGACAAGTACACCGGCGAGGTGCGCCGCCTCGGGGTGGACGTGGACCACGACTTCGCCCCGATCTACGTGGTCAACGCGGACAAGAAGTCCCAGGTCAGCAAGTTGAAGTCGCTCCTCGCGGAGTCCGACGAGCTCTTCCTCGCCACCGATGAGGACCGCGAGGGCGAGGCCATCGCGTGGCACCTCCAGCAGGTGCTCAAGCCCAAGGTGCCGGTGCACCGCATGGTGTTCCACGAGATCACCAAGGCCGCCATCCAGGAGGCTGTGGCCAACCCGCGCGAGCTGAACCAGCGCCTGGTCGACGCCCAGGAGACCCGCCGCATCCTCGACCGCCTGTACGGCTTCGAGGTCTCGCCGGTGCTCTGGAAGAAGGTCATGCCGAAGCTTTCGGCGGGCCGGGTGCAGTCCGTGGCGACCCGGCTGGTGGTCGAGCGCGAGCGGGAGCGGATGGCGTTCCGCTCGGCCTCGTACTGGGACCTGGTCGGCACCTTCGGCACCGGCCGCACCGCGGCCGACGCCGCCAACCCGGAGAACTTCGGCGCCAGGCTGTCCTCCGTCGACGGCAAGCGGATCGCCAGCGGCCGCGACTTCGGCCAGGACGGCCGGCTCAAGGCGGGCAGCGCCAACACCCTGCACCTGGACGAGCAGGCCGCCCGCGCGCTGGCCGCCGCCCTGGAGCAGACCGCGTTCTCGGTGCGCGGGGTCGAGTCCAAGCCGTACCGCCGCTCGCCGTACGCGCCGTTCCGCACCACCACGCTCCAGCAGGAGGCCAGCCGCAAGCTGGGCTTCGGCGCCAAGCGGACCATGCAGGTGGCCCAGAAGCTGTACGAGAACGGCTTCATCACCTACATGCGTACCGACTCCACCACGCTGTCGGAGACGGCGATCAACGCCGCCCGGGCGCAGGTCACCCAGCTGTACGGCGCCGACTACCTGCCGGACGCGCCCCGCACCTACGCCTCCAAGGTGAAGAACGCCCAGGAGGCGCACGAGGCCGTCCGCCCGTCCGGCGACCGCTTCCGCACCCCGGCCGAGACCGGCCTGGCCGGCGACGACTTCAGGCTCTACGAGCTGATCTGGATGCGCACCGTCGCCTCCCAGATGAAGGACGCGGTCGGCCAGTCGGTCACCGTGAAGGTGGGCGGCCGGGCCGCCGACGGCCGGGACGCCGAGTTCTCCGCCTCCGGCAAGATCATCACCTTCCACGGCTTCCTCAAGGCCTACGTCGAGGGCGCCGACGACCCGAACGCCGAGCTGGACGACCGCGAGCGCCGGCTGCCGCAGGTCACCGAGGGCGACCCGCTGGCCGCCGAGCAGCTCACCCCCGAGGGCCACGCGACCAAGCCCCCGGCCCGCTACACCGAGGCCTCGCTGGTCAAGGAGCTGGAGGACCGGGAGATCGGCCGCCCCTCCACCTACGCCTCGATCATCGACACCATCATCGGCCGCCGGTACGTCTTCAAGAAGGGGACGGCGCTGGTCCCGTCGTTCCTCTCCTTCGCCGTGGTCAACCTGCTGGAGAAGCACTTCGGCCGACTGGTCGACTACGACTTCACCGCGAAGATGGAGGACGACCTCGACCGGATCGCCGCCGGCGAGGCGAAGTCCGTGCCGTGGCTGAAGCGCTTCTACTTCGGCGAGGGCACCGGCGAGGGCCTGATCGCGGGCGGCGCCGCCGAGGCCGGCAACGGTGACGGCGACCACCTCGGCGGTCTGAAGGAACTCGTCACCGACCTCGGCGCGATCGACGCCCGGGAGATCAGCTCGTTCCGGATCAGCGACGACATCACCCTCCGGGTCGGCCGCTACGGCCCCTACGTGGAGCGCGCCTCCGCCGTCGAGGGCGAGCCCGGCCAGCGTGCCGACATCCCGGACGAGCTGCCGCCGGACGAGCTGACCGTCGAACTCGCCGAGGAGCTGCTGGCCCGGCCCAGCGGTGACTTCGAGCTCGGCCCGGACCCGGTCTCCGGCAACATGCTGGTCGCCAAGGACGGCCGCTACGGCCCGTACGTCACCGAGATCCTGCCCGAGGGCACGCCCAAGACCGGCAAGAACGCGGTCAAGCCGCGGACCGCCTCGCTGTTCAAGACGATGTCGCCGGACACCGTCACCCTGGACGAGGCGCTGAAGCTGCTCTCGCTGCCGCGGGTGGTCGGTGTCGACCAGGACGGCGTGGAGATCACCGCGCAGAACGGCCGCTACGGTCCGTACCTCAAGCGCGGCACCGACTCCCGCTCGCTCACCGGCGAGGAGCAGCTGTTCACGGTCACGCTGGAGGAGGCGCTGGCGATCTACGCCCAGCCCAAGCAGCGCGGCCGGGCCGCCGCCGCCCCGCCGCTCAAGGAGCTGGGCACCGACCCGGTCAGCGAGCGCCCGGTGGTGGTCAAGGACGGCCGGTTCGGCCCGTACGTGACGGACGGCGAGACCAACGCCACGCTCCGCAAGGACGACGAGGTCGAGACCATCACGCCCGAGCGCGGCTACGAGCTGCTCGCCGAGAAGCGGGCGCGCGGGCCGGTGAAGAAGACCGCGAAGAAGGCCCCGGCGAAGAAGGCGGCGGCCAAGAAGACCGCGACGAAGACCGCGGCCAAGAAGACCACCGCGGCGGCCAAGACGGCGGCGAAGAAGACCACCACCGTGAAGAAGGCCGCCACCAAGACGGCGGCGGCCAAGACGGCGGCGAGCAAGTCCACCGCCACCGACGAGGGCTGATCCCAGGTCGAAGGCGTCCGGGCCCGCGTCCGCTCCGGCGGCGCGGGCCCGTCCCGTTCGCGGCCGGGGCGTGACAGGGGCGTACGCGGTCTGTCACAACCCGGTGGCGGCGCCCGTCCGGAGCCGTGCTCCCCTCTTTTGCGCCATGCCCCGACCGCTACGCTGACCGTATGACGAGCGAGGAGCAGCCCACCCCCAGCGCCGCGGCGGCCGGACCGGGCGGCACGCCCGACCTGCCCGAGGTCGCGCCTGCCGGGACCGCCGGCGAGCGGATCCGGGCGCTGCTGCGGCTGCGCCCCTACCGGCGCCTGTGGACCACCCAGCTGATCGGCGGCACCGCCGACCGGCTCGGCCTGCTGGTGCTGCTGATGCTCACGGTGATCGCCGCCGTGCTCGGCGGGCAGTTCGGCGACCTGCCGCGCAGCCTCGCCTTCGCGGTCGCCGCCGTGCTCGCCACCCGGTTGGCCGCCACCGGGCTGGTCGGCGCCGCCCTGCTCGGCCCGGTGCACGGACTGCTCACCGGCCGGCTCGACCGGCGCTGGACGCTGTTCGGCGCCGACGTGCTGCGCGTCGTGCTGATCGGCGTCGCCCCGTGGTGGATCGTCTGGCTGGGCTCCGGCCCCGAGCCCTCCGGCGCCGCGACCTGGGTCCTGCTCGCCACCGTCTTCCTGACCGGCGCCGCCGAACGGGTCTGGGCGATCGCCAAGGCCGCCGCCGTCCCGGCCCTGCTTCCGCCCGTCGACCCGTACGCGCCGGCCGGCGAACGCCGGCCGTCCGCCGCCAACCTGGCCACCGTCCGGACCCTGGACCACCGCACCGGGTGGGCCGCGCTGCCGCTCGGCGCCGGCGCGCTCGTGCTGCTCACCCTGCTGAACAACGTCTTCGCGGCGCTCGGATCGGACTGGCTGCGCGCCCACCAGACCACCTTCGCCGCCCTGGGTGCGGCCGCCCTGTTCGCCGTCTCGGCCACCCGGGTGTACCTCCAGGAGCTGCCCGGCGGTCCCGTCAGGGTGCCGCCGGCCTCGCCGCTGCGCGGGCTGCGCGCCCCGACCGACGCCACCCCCGGGCCCGCCCTGGCCAAGGGCCGCACCGGTGCCGCCCCGTACTTCACCTTCGCGGTCTCCGCCGGGTACGCGACGATGGCCGGCGTCGCCGCGCTGGCCCTGCTGACCGCCGTCGAGCACCGCGCCGGGCCGATCGGCTACGGCATGCTGGTGCTGGCCGCGACCGGCGTCCCCGCGCTGGGCATCCGGATCACCCGGGCCGTGCTGCCCACGCTCTCCCGCCGCCGACTGCTCGTGCTGGCGCTGCTCACCGAGGGCGTCGCACTGGTCCTGGCCGGTCTGGTGCTGGACTTCGTGCTCCTGCTGCTGCTCACCGTGCTGGCCGCGCTGGCCGCCGGCGTGGTGATCTCCACCGGCCGCAGCCTGCTCGCCCTGGAGGTCGAGGAGGCCCGGCTGCCCAAGGTCACCGAGCACCTCTACGCGGTGCTGCGGGTCGTCGTCGGCACCGCGCTGGTCGGCCTGCCGCTGATCGCCGCCGCCTACGGGGACGTCCAGTACGGCGCCCTCGAGCCCGGCTCGTTCACCTTCGTCCACGGCGGCGCGGCCCTCGCCGTCGGCACCGCCGGACTGCTCACCCTCGTGCTGGCCGCCGTCGTGCTGCTGCGCACCGACGACCGGCGCGGCACCGTTCCGTTCGGCCGGGACCTGGTCGACGCGGTGCGCGGCGCCACCGGTCCGGCCCCGCACCGGGCGGGCACCGGCTTCTTCATCGCGCTGGAGGGCGGCGACGGCGCAGGCAAGTCCACCCAGGCCCAGGCGCTCGCCGAGTGGATCCGGGGCAAGGGCCACGAGGTCGTGCTCACCCGTGAGCCCGGCGGCAGCCCGATCGGGCAGCGGCTGCGCAGCCTCGTCCTGGACGTCGGCAACACCGGCCTCTCGCACCGTGCCGAGGCGCTGATCTACGCGGCCGACCGGGCCGAGCACGTCGAGAACGTGATCCGCCCGGCGCTGGCCCGCGGCGCGGTGGTCATCACCGACCGCTACATGGACTCCTCGATCGCCTACCAGGGCGCCGGCCGCGACCTGGCCGCCACCGAGGTGGCCCGGATCTCCCGCTGGGCGACCGGCGGGCTGCTGCCCGACCTGACCGTCGTCCTGGACGTCGACCCGACCCGGGCCCGGGAGCGGTTCACCGAGGCGCTGGACCGGCTGGAGTCCGAGCCGACGGAGTTCCACCAGCGGGTGCGCTCCGGCTTCCTGGCGCTCGCCGCCGCCGATCCGGCGCGCTACCTGGTCGTCGACGGCAGCCAGGCCCCGGGCATCGTCACCACCTCCGTCCGCCACCGGCTCGACCGCGAGCTGCCGCTCTCCGAGCAGGAGAAGGCCGCCCGCGCCGAGCAGGAGCGCAAGGCCGCCGAGGAGGCCCGGCGCCGGGCCGAGGAGGAGGCCCGCAGGCGCGCCGAGGAGGAGGCCGCCGAGCGCAAGCGCCAGGAGGTGCTGGCGCAGCTCCGGGCCGAGCAGGCGGAGAAGGAGCGGCTGGCCGAGGAGGAGGCCGAGCGGGTCGCCGCCGAGGCCGCGCGCAAGGCCGCCGAGGAGGCGCGCCTGCGGGCGGAGGAGGAGGCCCGCAAGCGGGCCGAGGAAGAGGCGAAGCGGCGGGCCGAGGAAGAGGCGCGCCGGGCCGTCGAGGAGGCCGAGCGCAAGCGGCTCGCCGAGGAGGCGGCCGCCCGGGCGGAGCTCCAGCGTCAGCGGGAGCTGGCCCGGGAGGAGCAGCGGCGCCGGGCGGAGGAGGCGCTGCAGCGGGCCGAGGAGGCCCGGCTGGCGCAGGCCGCCGCGCTGGCGGCTGCCGCGGCGGCCGCCGCCGAGGCGGCGCAGCGTGCGGAGCGCGCGGGCCCGGGCGGGGACGTCCGGGGTGCCGCCGGGGCGGGCCCGGACGACGCGGTGACCACCGAGCTGCGGGTCGTGAAGGACTCCGGGCCTTCGGACCGGCGGGACGGCGGGGACGCGACCAGGGAGCTTCCGCTGCTGGGCGGGGGCGCCGCCGGGCGGTCCGGCGGGGCCGCGGGCGGCGTGGCGGACGTGGCGGAGACGGCGGTGCTGCCGGTGGTTCCGGCGGACGAGACGGCGGTGCTGCCGCGGATCCCGGCCGACGAGACGGCGGTGCTGCCGCGGGTCCCGGCGGAGGACGCCGACCGGACCGCGGTGCTGCCGAAGGTCGAGCCGGGTCGTCCCGGGGACCGGGTCGCGCCGGGCCAGGTTCCGCCGGGCCTCTGGCGGGACGACCGTCCGGGCGGCGGGACCCGTCCGGCGCCGGCGGAGCGTCCGGTGGACAGCACCCGCGAGCTGCCGGTGGTCGACCCGCAGCAGGAGCAGCCCGCCGCCGACCCGAGGCCCCGGCCGGACTGGGCGGAGGAGACCCCGCTCGACGATCTGCCGAGCCTCACCGACACCCTGCTCGGCACCCGCGAGGAGTGGGCCAGCTGGGGCCAGGGCGGTCAGGGCGGTCAGTCCGCCCCGTCCGGTCCGACGGGGCACGTGGGTCCGGCGGGCCCGGGCGCCGGTGACGGGCGGCGTGACGCCGGCCAGGACGACGGCAAGGGCAAGGGCCGGCGCTGGGGCCGCCGGAGCTGACCGGCCGGAACGGCGGCGGCGACGCGAACAGCGGGACCGGCTGCACGTCCGCACGGCTCCACGTCCGCACGTCCGCACGGCTCCACGTCCGCACGGCCGTGCGGACAGCCCGGGGCCGGTGCCGGTGGGTCCGGTCCGGTACCGGCAGGCCCGGTCCGGAGCCACCGGGCGACGTCGTACCGGGCACGTATGCTCGACGGCGGGAAGCGGGAGACGAAGGCCGGACGGGTCCGTCCGGCGCCCTCCGGCTCCCGCCGTCGCCGGTGTCGGGCGGGGGCGGCAGGTCCGTACCGAGCGTGGGAGCAGCAGTGGCCGTCTGGGACGACCTGGTGGGCCAGGAGCGGGTGGTCGAGCAGCTGACCGGCGCCGCCCGGGCGGCCGGGGCGATCGTCGATGCCGGGCGCGGCACCGAGCCGGTGTCCGGTGCGAACGCCTCGCTGATGACGCACGCCTGGCTGTTCACCGGACCTCCCGGGGCCGGCCAGATCACCGCCGCGCGGGCCTTCGCCGCCTCGCTCCAGTGCACCAGCCCCGACCTCGCGCTCGGCGGCACCCCCGGCTGCGGCTTCTGCGACGGCTGCCACACCGTGCTCGCGGGCAGCCACGCCGACGTGAAGTACGTCCGCACCGACGGCCTGTCCATCGGCGTCGGCGACATGCGCGACCTCGTCCTGCGCGCCTCCAGCTACCCCACCGGCGGCCGCTGGTCGGTGATCCTGGTCGACGCCGCCCACCGGCTCACCGAGGCCGCCGCCAACGCGCTGCTCAAGGGCGTGGAGGAGCCCTCCCCGCGCACCGTCTGGCTGCTCTGTGCCCCCTCCGTCCAGGACGTGCTGCCGACCATCCGCTCCCGCTGCCGGCTGCTGGTGCTGCGCACCCCGGCCGCCGAGGCGGTCGCCGACATGCTGGTGCGGCGCGACGGCGTCGATCCGAACACCGCCCGGCTGGCCGCGCTGGCCGGGCAGGGCGACATCGAGCGTTCGCGCCGGCTGGCCGTCGACGAGCAGGCCCGGTCGCGGCGCACCGAGGTGCTGCGGATCCCGCTGGAGGTCGGCGACATCGGCGGCTGCCTGGCCGCCGCCCAGCGTCTGGTCGACACCGCCAAGGCCGACGCCGAGGCGCTCGCCGACACCCGGGACAGCAAGGAGACCGACGACCTCAGGGCCGTGTACGGCGCGGCCGAGGGCGGCAAGGCGCCGCGCGGCATGGCCGGCGCGGTCAAGGAACTCGAGAAGCGGCAGAAGAGCCGGGCCACCCGCACCCGCCGCGAGACCCTCGGTGTCGCCCTGCTGGACCTGCTCGGCTTCTACCGGGACGTGCTGGCGATCCAGCTCGGTTCGACCGGCGCGCTCGCCAACGAGGACCAGCGGCAGGCGCTCGACCGGATCGCCCAGGCCGGTCAGCCGGAGTCCACCCTGCGCCGGATCGAGGCGATCCTCGCCTGCCGGGTGGCCCTGGACCGCAACGTCGATCCGCTGCTGGCCGTCGAGGCGATGACGGTGGCACTGCGCGCGGGCTGACCGCCGGGCCGGGGCGACGCGCCGGTACGGGGTCCGGGTTCCCGCGGAGGTGTGCACGTTCCGGCTCGGGCCGGGTGCCCGCGACGAGGTCGGCCGGGCCTACCGCGACGAGGTCCGCCGGGCCACCCGCGACGACGTCGGCCGGGCCAACCGCGACGGGCCCGGTACGGCTTCCCGCCTCAGTGCCGCGTCCCACCTTCGAGTGAACGAGCGATACGCGCCGGGCGCACCGTCGTAGGACGTCCCGCTCGCGCTGCACGCTGGGGGCCGACTGCGCCCCGCCGCCGGGGCCGTCGCGTCCCGTACGGTGCCGGGCCCGACCGCCCGTCCGGCCCTCCCCGAGGTGGTGCGTCCCATGGTCCGTTCGCTTCTGCTCGTTCCCCTGCTCGCCGTCGCCGGGGGAGGGGTCTGGTTGGCCCGCGGTGCGCTGGTGCGGTGGCGGGACCTACGGGTCGCCGAGACGTACGAACTGAGCGGGGACCAGTGGCCGATGCTGGTGCGGGCGGCCGGCGCGATGGTCTGCGGGATCTGCGTCACCGTGCTGACGCTGCTGACGGCGGTGGGCGCGTTCGGGAACCTCGAGGGCGGGGCCACCGGGCGGACCGGTTCGGCCGCCGACCGGTTCGACGGGACCGGGGCCGGCAACGGGTTCGGCGGCGGGGCCGACGGCCCGGGCGCCGGCCGGCCGGCCGCTCCGCCGGTCGAGGCCGTCGACGCCGCGGCCGCCGCCACCTCGGCGAGTACGCCGACGCCCTCCCCGCTGCCGGTGGTCAGCCGGTTCGACAGCGTCGGCCACCCGGGCGGCGGCGAACTGCTCCAGTCGGCCGTGCCCGGCCCCGACGGCCACCCGCGCAACGTCCGGGTCTGGCTGCCCGCCCAGTACGCGAAGGACCCGAACGCCCGCTTCCCGGTCGTCGTGATGCACGCCGCCACCCCCCGGAAGACCGCGGACACCGAAGTCCCGGACGTCTTCGAGGGCCTCGCCTCCGCCGTGCAGAGCGCCAGGTCCAAGCCGTTCATCCTGGTCGCCCCCGAGGCGCCGAACGGCACCGCGCACCCCTGCGAGCTGGTCGCCGCCGCCCCGATGGCGGTCGCCGACGACGCGGCGCTGCGCACCACCGTCGCGGCCACCTTCCGCACCCTGCCGCCCGGCCCGGCCGGCTGGGGCACGCTCGGCGTCGACGACGGCGCGCCCTGCGCGGCCGCGGCAGGACTGGCCCGCCCCGACCTGTACGGCGCGGCGGCCGCCGTCTCCGGCCGGTACGACCCGGCCGCGCTCGCCCGGACCGGCGCTGAGGCGCCCGCGGCCGGGACCCCGAGGCTGCTGCTCGCCGCCGGGAAGGCGGACACCGCCGGGCTGGACGCCGCCCGCAAGCTGCAGTCGGCGCTCCACGGCGGCACCGGCGCCGCCGCCCGCGCCGAGGTGCGGATCTCCGACAACGCGACCGACTACTCCGCGGACCGGGTCCGGCTGCGGTTGGTGCGGCAGGCGGCCCAGTACCTCGGCGAGACGCTCGGCAAGGCGTCCTGAGCAGGCCCCGTGCGGGCACTACGCTTCCGGTACTCCCCGGTGGCGGCGCGGCCGCCGGCGGGCGTGGACGGCTGAGGGGATCCCAGATGCGGGCCGACGGGCGGCAGGACGTGTCAGCGCGGGTTCGGGCGCGCGAGCGTCGTACCGGCACCGCCGCCGCGGTGGCCCTGGTGACGGCGGCCGGTCTGCTGGCGAGCGGCTGCTCGGCCGGCGGCGCGGGGACGCCCGACACCTCCCGGTCCCCCACCGCGGCCTCTTCCGCCTCTTCTCCCTCCTCCTCCTCCGGTGCTGCCCCGGCGGGCCTCGCCGGGCCGGCCGGCGGCGCGTCGGCCGTCACGCCGTTGGAGCCGCTGCCCGCCGCCGTGCCGCCCGCCCTGGCCCCCTACTACGCGCAGCGGCTCAGCTGGACACCCTGCGACGACGGCTACGAGTGCACCACCTTCCGGGTACCGCTGGACTACGACCGCCCCGACGGCGGCGACCTCACGCTGGCCGCCGTCCGCGCCCCCGCCGTACCGGCCGGGGCCGGCGGCGCGGCCGCCCCCGGCGAACGGCTCGGCTCACTGCTGCTCAACCCGGGCGGGCCCGGCGGATCGGCCGTCGAGTACGTCGAGGGCGTGGCCCCCACCTACGACGCCGGGGTCCGCGCCCGCTACGACCTAGTCGGCCTCGACCCGCGCGGGGTCGGCCGCAGCTCGCCCGTCACCTGCCTCGACGGGGAACGGATGGACGCCTACACCGCCGCCGACATCACCCCCGACGACCAGGCCGAGATCGACGCCCTGGTGGCCGCCGCCAAGGAGTTCGCCGAGGGCTGCCGGCAGCGGTCCGGCGACCGGCTCGGACACCTGAGCACCGTCGAGGCCGCCCGCGACACGGACGTGCTGCGCGCGCTGCTCGGCGACGAACGGCTGCACTACGTCGGCAAGTCCTACGGCACCTTCCTCGGCGCCACCTACGCGGGCCTGTTCCCCGGCCGCACCGGCCGGATGGTGCTCGACGGCGCGATGGACCCCTCGCTCGACTCCCTCACCGGCAACCGCACCCAGGCGGGCGGCTTCGAGACCGCCTGGACGGCCTTCGCCCGGGACTGCGCCGCACGCGAGGACTGCCCGCTCGGCCGGACCGAGCAGCAGACCGGCGAACGGCTCGCCGCCCTGTTCGCCGCGGTCGACGCCCGCCCGCTGACGACCACCGACGGCGCCCGCCGCCTCAGCGAGGCCCAGGCGACCACCGGCGTCGTCCAGGCCATGTACGCGGACTTCCTCTGGCCCCGGCTGCGCACCGCGCTCGCCGACGCGGTGGCCGGCGACGGCACCGGCCTGCTCAAGCTCTCCGACGCCTACTACGGGCGGGAGGCGGACGGCTCGTACCCCAACCTGATGTTCGCCAACATGGCGGTGAACTGCCTCGACCTGCCCGCGCCGTTCGCCGGCCCGGACGACGCCGCCCGCGCGGTGCCGGACTTCGAGCGGACCTCGCCGAGGTTCGGCCGCGACATGGCCTGGATGGCGCTCACCTGCACCTACTGGCCGGTCCGGCCGACCGGCGCACCGCACACCGTCCGGGCCGCCGGAGCCGCCCCGATCGTGGTCGTCGGCACCACCCGGGACCCGGCCACCCCCTACGCCTGGGCGCAGGCGCTGGCCGGCCAGCTGGAGTCCGGACGGCTGCTCACCTACGACGGCGACGGCCACACCGCGTACGGCCGGCACGACGCCTGCCTCGACGGCGAGGTCAACCGCTTCCTGCTGGGCGGCGAGCCGCCGGAGAACGGCAAGACCTGCGGGCGTTGAGGGCGTGCCCGTTACGATGGGCGCCCCCTCCCCTCCTCGTCCCTCCCGGAGCCCATCGTGCTCGGAGTCAACGACCTGACGACCTACGTCCTCGGCGCCCTCGTCATCGTCCTCCTCCCCGGCCCCAACTCCCTCTACGTGCTCTCGGTCGCCGCCCGCAAGGGCGTCCGCACCGGGTACCGGGCCGCCGCCGGCGTCTTCGTCGGCGACTTCACCCTCATCAGCCTGACCTCGCTCGGCGCCGCCTCCCTGCTGAAGGCCAACCCGGCCGTCTTCGCCGTGGTGAAGTTCGGCGGCGCCGCCTACCTGCTCTGGATAGGCATCGGCATGCTGCGCGCCGCCCGCGGCCTCTGGCGCGAGCACCGGTCCCCCGACGGCGCCGCCGACGGCACCACCGAGGCCACCGGTCCCGGCGAGCGGCCGTTCCGCCGCGCCCTGGTGATCAGCCTGCTGAACCCCAAGGCCATCCTCTTCCTGCTCTCCTTCTTCACCCAGTTCGTCGACCCCTCCTACGGCAGCCCGGTGCTCTCCTTCACCCTCCTCGGCGGGATCCTGCAGACCTTCAGCGTTCTCTACCTCTCCGTGCTGATCTTCGCCGGCACCTCGCTCGCCTCCGCCTTCCGCCGCCGCAAGCGCCTCTCCGCCACCCTCACCGGCAGCGTCGCCGCCCTCTTCGCCGGCTTCGCCGCCAAGCTCGCCGTCTCCTCCGCCTGACCCTCCACCCCCGGGCCACCGCGTTACGGATCACCCGCGAACCTGTGTAGACTGGCCCGCGTTGCCGACACTTCGGCAGCGGTGCCGCCTTAGCTCAGTTGGCCAGAGCAACGCACTCGTAATGCGTAGGTCGCGGGTTCGAATCCCGCAGGCGGCTCTGTAGAAGCCCCAGGACTCACTCGCCGTGACCTGGGGCTTTTGCGTTTCCGCGTACGGTCGGTGCGGCTGCGGCGTGTGGGCGGTTGGGGGCGGAGGGCCCGGTCGGTTTTCCGGCCGGGCCCTTGCGGTGTTCGTGGTGGGGGTGGGGCGGGGGTCAGAGGAGGGGGGTGGGGACGGGGGCGGCGGCGCCGACGAGGAGGACGAGTTCGTGGCCGCCGGGGTTGGTGCGGAAGGGGACGGTGCGCCAGTTGTTGGCGAGCCAGACGTTGCCGGAGGGGTCGATGCGGATGCCGGTGTTGCGGTCGAGTCCGTCGCTGGGGTAGCCGGTGTCGGGCGGGGAGAGCGGCTGGCCGGTGCGGTAGCCGGGCGGGCAGGCGGTGAGGTCGGTGCCGCAGAGGCGGGCGACGCGGTGGCCGCCGAAGTTGGCGACCCAGACGGTGTCGTCGCCGTCGATGGCGATGCCCCAGGGGAGGAAGAGGCCGCCGTTGGTGAAGGGGGCGGGGGCGGTGGTGCCGTCGGGGTGGATCAGGGTGACCGAGGCGCCGGGGCGGGTGGCGGGGTCGTCGGTGGCGGAGGTGGCCGCGGCGGCGAGGTCGTCGGCGGTGCTGCCGGCGCAGGGGACGGGGAGGATGCCGCTGTTGCCGACCCAGGCGTTGCCGCGGCTGTCGGTCGCGACGGCGAGCGGGCGGCGCAGGCCGCCGCCGGTCACGGTTCGGCGGGGGGTGCCGTCGGGGTCGAGGAGCTGGACGCTGTCGTTGCCGTTGCCGGTGACCCAGAGGCGGTCGGTGGGGTCGACGGCGGCGCCGAAGGGCTTCTGCAGACCGGGGAGGGGGATCTCGCGGGCGCGGGAGGCGTCGCCGTCGGGGATCCGGGTGACGCCGGTGCCGCCGCAGTTGGCGGTCCAGACGGTGCCGCTGCGGTCGGCGGCCATGCCCTGGGGCTGGGCGATGCCGCCCTGCTGGAAGCCCTCGGGCGGGGAGAGCGGGGTGCCGTCGGCGGTGAAACGGGACAGGCTGCGTTCGAGCGGGGTCGGGTCGATCGGGCAGCCGTCGCCCTGGAAGCCGAAGTTGCCGGCCCAGGCGGTGCCGGCGGCGTCGACGGTGATGCCGAAGCCGGCCCCGTAGAGGCCGCCGCCGCGGTAGGGGGCGCCGGGGGCGTCCTGGCCGGTGGGGGTGATCCTGAGGAGGGCGCGGCCGCCGCAGACCGGGACGGTGGGGTCGGCGTCGTAGCGGTAGTTGTTGGTGACCCAGGCGTTGCCGTCGGCGTCGAAGGCGATGTTGCCGGGGCCGTCGATCTCGTGGCCGTTGCCGTCGTAGCGCAGGGCGACGGTCCAGGCGGCGGGGGCGGCGGACAGGGCGGGGAGGTAGCTCGGGCTGGTCCGCGCGAGGTCGAAGAGCTCGGCGGCGTTGTGGCCGGGGTCGTGGGCGATGTCGACGGCGGCGCGCAGGGTGTCGTGGGGCCGTTCGTGCCCGGGGCGGCGGGCCAGGTCGAACAGCCGGTCGCAGGAGTCGCCGGTGACGCAGGCGGCGAGCAGGTTGGCGAGGGTGTTGAACTCGGCCATGGTCGAGGTGAGGTGGCCGTTGGGCGGGGCGGCGAGGGTGGCGGCGATGTCGCCGGTGCCGGTGTCGGCGAGGTTGTGGGCGATCGCGGCGGCGTTCTGCAGGCCCGGGTGGGTGCCGGAGACGCCGGCCGGGCCGGTGAAGCGGGCCAGGGCGTAGGCGACGGCGACGGTGGTGCGCTCGTTGACGACGAGTTCCGGCGGGGCGGCGGCGCCGGTGAGCACGGCGGCGAGGGTGGCCGGGCCGTGCAGGTCGGCCAGGACGTAGAGGACGGCGCGGGGGTCCTCGGGGCGGCGGTAGTCGAGGGTGAACCGTCCGTCCTCGGTGCTGCGGGTGCGGGCCAGGACCCGGGGCTCGTCGTGCCCGCCGTCACCGGCCTGGTAGAGCGTCACCTCGGCTTCGCCGAGCGGGGTTTCTCCGCTGCGGACCACTCCGCACTGGACCGTCGGTTCCGGGCGGTCGGGGGCGGTGGCCACCGCGGGCACGGGGCCGGCGGCGAGTTGGGCGAGGAGGGCGGTGGTCAGCAGGACGCCGTGGCGTCGGCGCATGGGGGCTCCGTCGGATCGTGGGGAAGGAGTGGGAAGGAGCGGAGAAGGAGCGGGGAACGAGGTGTCCGCTTCCTGCCTGCCACATCGCGTGGCCGGCCGCGCGCGACCGGCCGGGGAAGGCGGGGGAAATTGCCCGGGACGGCGGAGGCGGGCCGGTGCGGGGCCCCCGTGGGGAGGCGGGGCCCCCGTGGGGAGGCGGGGCGCCGTGGCGCCGGCGGGGGCGTGGGAGGTGGGCGCACGAACCGGCGCGGGGGCGCATGGGCCGAGAGGTCTTGTGCGTCGATTTTCGGGGCGGTTCGGGAAGGTGGTCCGAGGGTTCGGGAACCGCTTCCGGAAGTACCGGCAGAAGCGTTTCTGTTTCGCGCTGTTTCGTGGCGCACAACTTGACATGGCCTGGCGAAATGGGGGTTGTGACGAAGTCGGCACAGGACTTCGTCGCAGGTCAGGAATGTTACCGACGGGTCGCGAAAGAAAGTACTTGACTTGCCGTCAGGGCCATTCCTAGGGTGAAACGAGTATGAGCCGGTGTGCTTCGGCACGCAGCGGTACGGGGGACGATGGACTTGAATATGGCAGTGGCTGACAATTGTAGAACCGAAGTCGGCCATTCCACTTGTTCGACTGGTGGGCAACGGCAGGGGCGGTGACGACCGCCTGACGTCGCACGGTGTCGACGGATGCCAACGACGTTCTGTTGCAGGCCAGTTGCTCGGCTGTTTCGCGCGCTGTGGGAGTGCGCCGCCGAGCCGGACCTCCTGATGCATTTCCGGACAATGGCATCCCTGATGTCCTGTCCGAAGGCATCGAATTCGCCTGTGATCGCGTTCTCGAGTTAACCGAAGATTAACCGGAACCGCCTCTCCCGAGTGTGGGGGCGTGAATACGGTCTCATCGGTCAAGAAAATTCGGCGCGATCCGCCGGTGCAGCTGATCACGCAAATGAGTATGGGGGAAGTGTGCGTCATGCCTGAAACTTCGATTGCCGTCCTCTTTCCGGGCCAGGGTGCGTTCTACGGCCGTGCCCTCGCCGACCTCCGGGACGAGTTCCCCGAGGTCGGACCGGTCCTCGCCGAGATCGGTGACGCCGCCCGTCCGCTGCTCGGCGACCGTGCGGTGGACCAGCTGTTCGCGACGCGGACGCCGGACACCGAGCAGCTGCTCCGGGAGGCCCCGGAGGCGCTCCAGCTGGCCATCTACGCGGTTTCCACCGCGACCTACGCCGTGCTGAAGGCCCGCGGTCTGCGCCCGAACGTTCTGATCGGCCACAGCCTCGGCGAGATCGCCGCGCTGGTCGCCGCGGGCGCGTTCACGCCCGCCGAGGGTGCCGAGATCGTCTGCCACCGGAGCATCGCCCTGCGCGAGGCCGGGCTGGGCGACGCCTACATGGCCGCCATCGGCACCGACGCGGGCCGGGCGCAGCGCCTCGTCGACCTGGTCGGCGACCCGCTGACCGGTATCGCGGTGGAGAACCACGCGGGTCAGACCGTGCTGTCCGGCCGGGCCGAGACGCTGGACACGATCGGCCGGCTGGCCGCCGTGCTGAAGATCGACTTCGCCCGGCTGAAGTCGCCGTACGCCTTCCACAGCCCGCTGCTCGGCCCGGCGGCGGAGAAGTTCGCCGCGCGGATCGCGGACATCCGCCAGCGTCCGCTGGAGACCACCGTCCACTCGCCGATCACCGGCCGCGCCTACGAGGACGGGGACCGGCTGACCGAGCTGCTGGCCGGTCACTTCACCGCCCGGGTGCGCTTCGGCGACACCGTCCGCGAGCTGGCGGGCACCGGTGTGTCGGTGTTCGTCGAGAGCGGTGCGCTGGACGCGCTGAGCCGGATCACCGGCCGCATCGTGGAGTCGCCGGTCACCACCGTGCCGACCCTGCTGCCGGAGGCGGGGGGCGCCGCCGTGCTGCGGCAGGCGCTCGACCGGCTGGCCTCGGTGGGTGCGGTCGCGGCGGGTGCGGGCGGCGGCTCCCCGGCGGACCAGCTGCGGGCGGCGCTGCTGTCCGACGTGCCGGCCGAGGACTTCGAGGCGTTCTGGAACGGCCGGGGCGTGGAGGTCCGGGCGTTCGCCCGCGAGGCCTACCTGACCTACCTGGGCGCGAAGGAGGAGGAGCCGAGCGTCGACGCGGCGAACGGCAGCCTCGGCGGGAGCGCGAACGGCAGCCTGAACGGCAGTCTGAACGGCAGCCTGAACGGCGGTGTCGCGGCCGGGCCGGCGGCGGCCGTGGACCGGGACACCCTGGTCCGCCAGCTCGCCGACATCTACGCCGAGGCGCTGGAGTACCCGGCCGAGGTCTTCGAGGAGGCCACCGACCTGGAGGCCGAGCTGGGCGTCGACTCGGTGAAGCAGACGGAGCTGCTGGTGCGCGTCGGCAACCGCTACGAGCTGCCGCCCCGGCCGTCCGACGTGCGTCCGGCCGCCTACAACACCCTGGGCAAGATCGCCGACCTGATCATCGCCTCGGGCGGATCGGTGTGAGCGGGGTGTCCCAGGAACTTCAGGGAAAGATCGCCCTGGTCACCGGCGGGGCGCGGAACGTCGGCAAGGTCATCGCCAAGCGTCTCGCCGCCGACGGCGCGCTCGTCGTCATCAACCACCTCCACTCGCCCGGCCCCGCCCGGGAGACCGCCGAGGAGATCGAGCGGGCCGGCGGCCAGGCGCACGTCATCCGGGCGTCGGTCGCCGTCCGGGGCCAGGTCGATCGGATGTTCGACGAGATCGAGGAGCGCTTCGGCGGCCTCGACATCCTGGTCAACAACGCCGCCAACGGTGCCCTGGTGCCGGGCGGCGAGGTCACCGACCAGCTGATCGACCGGGCCCTCAACACCAACCTCAAGGGCGGCCTCGCGTGCGCCCAGCGCGCCGCCGCGCTGATGGCGCGGCGGGGCGGGGGCAGCATCGTCAACCTCTCCACGCTGGGCGGCGGCCAGTTCGTGATGGCCAACTACCTGGCCTGCGGGCCGGCCAAGGCCGCGGTGGAGGCGATGACCCGCTACCTGGCCGTCGACTACGCCCGGGACGGGATCCGGGTCAACACGGCCGCCGCCGGCATGCTGTACAGCGAGGTCGTGGACCTCTTCCCGGACGCCGAGCGGATGCAGCGGGCGACGATCGAGGCCACCCCGATGGGCCGGCTCGGCCACCCGGAGGAACTGGCCGAGGTGGTGGCCTTCCTGGCCTCGCCGCGGTCGAGCTGGATCACCGGCCAGGTGATCCTGGCGGACGGCGGACTGTCCACCGGGCAGGCGCTGCTCTCGCCGCCGCGCGCGCTGGTGGAGCCGGTGCCGCCGACCGTCCCGGTCGGGGAGCCGGCGGACGGACGGGCGGAGGCGGTGAGCACCCCGGCGAGCGCGCCGGCGGTCGCCGCCGTCACCGCACCCGTCACGACCCCCGTCACCGCCGCCGTGCAGGCCGCGGTGACCCCGCGTCAGGCGCCCACCGTCGCGGCGGCACCGGCCCCGGCCCCGGCCCCGGCCCCCGCCCCCGCTCCGGCTGCGGCCGCCCCGGTGACCGCGCAGAAGCCGGTCGAGGAGGAGGCGTTCGACGAGGACGACGAGATCGCCATCGTCGGCATGGGCATCGTGGTGCCCGGCGCCAACGACCTCGACGAGTACTGGCACGAGCTCATGCACGGCGCCGAGCGCTTCGTCGAGATCCCCGCCGACCGGTGGGACAACGACAAGTTCCACTCGGCCGACAAGCGCGACGAGGACAAGACCTACTCCAAGCGCTCGGCCTTCATCACCGACTTCGTGCCGCACCCGCAGCTGGCCCGCGAACTGGCCGAGGCGGGGACCGACCCGAACGCGGTGGAATCCACCACGCTCTGGCTGCGCCACTCGCTGCTCCAGGCGATGGAGGGCGTCCGGCACGACCCCGAGGACCGCTGCTCCTTCCTGGTCGGCTACACCGCCGACGGCAGCCAGCACCTGGAGGAGGCGACCGTCCGGGCCGGTGTGCTCGGCCGGATCGCGCCCATCCTGGACGGCCTCGGCCTGTCCGGGGCGGACCGCGCCGCCGCGCTGGCCACCGTCGAACGACGGCTGGCCGGGCACTACCCGCGCAGCGGCCCCGAGCCGCTGCACTTCTTCCCGCACCGGGTCGGGCTCAACGCGATGCGCGACGTGCTGCCGGACTCCGCCGAGCTGCTGCTCGTGGACACCGCCTGCTCCTCCTCGCTCTACGCGGTGGACCTGGGCCTCAAGGGCCTGCTGGAGGGCCGGCACGACATCGCGGTCTGCAGCGGCTCGTTCGCCGTGGGCCCGCGCGGGTCGATCCTGTTCGCCAAGCTCAACGGCCTGTCGGTGAGCGGCGAGGTCCGCTCGCTCGACAAGGACAGCGACGGGGTGCTGTTCTCGGACGGCGCCGCGACCGTCGTGCTCAAGCGGCTCAGCCGGGCCCGCCGGGACGGCGACCGGGTGCTCGCCACCCTGCGCGCCTTCGGCTCGTCCTCGGACGGCAAGGGCAAGGCGATCTACGCGCCCAGCGCGGCCGGCCAGAAGCTGGCGATCCGCCGCGCCCTGGACCGGCCGGGCATGGACGACGTGCGGCCGGACTGGATCGTCGCGCACGCCACCGGCACCCCGGCCGGCGACCTGGCGGAGTTCACCACCCTGCGCGAGACGCTGGGCGGTCACGAGCCGGGCCGCGCCCCGGTGGTCGTCACCTCCAACAAGTCGGTGATCGGGCACACCGGTTGGGCCGCGGGCGTGGCCTCGCTGATCGAGGTCGTGCTGGGCTTCCGGCACGACGTGATCCCGCCGCAGCACCGGTTCACCGAGACCCCGGCGGACTTCGCGATCGGCGGCTCCAACCTGGTCGTGCCGACCGAGGCGGTGCCCTGGCCGCGCGGCGCCCGCCGCCGGACGGCCGCCGTCTCCGGCTTCGGCTTCGGCGGCACCAACGCCCACCTGGTCGTCCAGGAGCCGCCCGCTGCGCCGACGACGGCGCCCGGGAGCCCGGTGCCGGCGCCGACCCGGCAGACGGAGCCGCAGCGGATCGCGATCGTGGCCCGGACCGCGCACGTGCCGGGCACCGAGACCGCCGACGAACTGGCCTCCTGGCTGGGCCGGACCGGACCGGACGACGTGTCCTTCGGCGACACCTACCCGCTGCCGTCGTTCAAGCAGGTGCGGATGCCCCCCGGCATGATGCGGGGCATCGACCGCTGTCAGCTGATGATCCTCAAGTGCGCCCACCGGCTGCGCGACAGCCTGGGCGCGTTCTGGGAGGACAACAGCGAGACGACCGGTGTGGTGCTCGGCCACCTCGGGGCGACCCGCAACGCGACGCTCTACGCGCTGCGCTGCTACCTGGACGACCTGACCATCGCGCTGGAGGCCGACGACTCGCTGGCCTCGGCGCCGTGGCTGCCGCAGGCGCTGGAGCTGCTCCGGACCGAGGTGCGGCGGCTGGTCCCGCCGTCCAACGAGGACTCCTTCCCCGGCATGATGCCGAACGTGATCCCGGCCCGGGTCGCCAACTACTTCGACCTCAAGGGCCTCAACATGACGGTCGACACGGGGTTCACCTCGACCCTGAGCGCGATCGACGTCGCCATCCGCTACCTGCGGCAGGGCGAGCTGACGATGGCGCTGGTCGGCGGCATCAACGGCAACAGCACCGACGAGGTGCGCCAGCTGCTGGACGAGGCCCTCGACGGCGGCAGCGTGCTGGCCGAGGGTGCCTTCCTGTTCGCCCTGGTGACGGAGGAGACCGCCGCCGCGGCCGGGCTGGAGGTGCTCGGTTACCTGGACACCCCGCTCGCCGAGGCGGAGGCGGCCGCGGACGCGGCGGCCGGGCCGGTGCCGACCGTCGAGTGCGGCGCCGTCCGCCCCGGCCGGGAGGCCTGCTACCTGGGCGCCGAGGGCGCGATCGGCATCCTGCAGGTGCTGGCCGAGGAGCCGGCCCGGCGCGACGCGCTGGTGGTCTGCCGCGGCGAGAACGGCGCGCCCGACCTCGGCGTCCGGGTCTCGGCCCCGCTGTCGGCGGCCGTGCCGGCGCCCGAGGCCGACCTCCACGTGCCGTCCGCGTTCTACGACGAGCGGCAGTACGACGACCGGCACCCGCTGGTGGTGAGTCGGCACGTGCCCGGGCTGACCGAGACGCCCGGCGAGCCGGTCCGCGCCGAGCTGCCGTTCTGGCCCGCGGAGCCCACCGTCGTCCTGACCGACCGGCCGGAGACGGTGACGGCGGCCGGGGCACCGGCCGGCACCCTGGTGCTGTCCACCGTGCCCGGCGGCCCCGGGGTCCGGCACGTGCCGGACGCCGAGGCGCTGGCGGGGCTGCTGGACGAGGCGGACCCGCGGCGGCTGGTCCGGCACATCCGGGTGGTCACCGACCTGTCCGGCGCGGATACCGCCGGCCCGGCCGAGGCGCAGGCGCTGAGCGCCCTGCACGAGCTGGTCTTCCTGACGGTGCAGCAGCGGCACGAGGCGCTGGCCGACGAGGCCGGCGGCGCGAGCTGCGTCGGGCTGTTCCTCGGGGCGATGACCGACCGCACCCCGCACCCGTTCACGGGCATGTTCACCGGCCTGTTCAAGGTGATCCACCTGGAGTACGCGCCGCACTGCCTGACCTACGCGCTGATCACCGGGACGCGGGAGGCCGCCACCGGGGTCGCGCAGGCGGAGCGGGAGTCCGCGTTCCGGCGCGGCGTCCCCTCGGCCTTCCACGACGGCGGGCGGCGGCTGACCGTCACCCTCGCCGAGGAGCCCGGCGAGCTGCTGCCGCCGGGGGAGGCGACGCTCGGTCCGGACAGCGTCGTGGTCGCGGTCGGCGGCGGGCGGGGCATCACCGCCGAGCTGCTGGCCGAGGTCGCCCGGCACTTCCGGCCCCGGGTGTACGTGCTCGGCAGCAACCCGGTGGACTCCCACCCGGCCGAGTACCTGGAGCTGGACGACGAGGCCTTCGCCAAGGGCCGCGCCGACTACATCCGCAAGCAGCTGGCGCTGCGGACCGGCCGCAACCCCGCGCAGCTCAACCGCGCGTACGAGCGGATCGGCCAGGCCCGGGTGATCCGGGCCAACCTGCGCCGGATCGCCGAGCACAGCGGCGCGGGCGCGGTGCACTACGTGCCGTGCGACGTGACCGACCGCGAGCAGGTCATGGCCGCGATGGACCGGATCCACGCCGAGGCCGGGCGGATCGACCTGCTGGTCAACGCGGCGGGGCTGAACCGTTCGGCGCCGATCGCGACCAAGAGCCTGGCGGAGTTCCGGCAGGTCCGCGACCTGAAGGTGCTGGGCTACTTCAACCTCAAGCACGCCCTGCGGGGCCGGCTGCCGCGCGCCTGGTGCAACTTCGGTTCGCTGCTGGGGATGACCGGCCAGGTCGGCGAGGCCGACTACGCCTCGGGCAACGACTTCCTCGGGGCCGCGGCGACGTACCACCAGCAGGTGCTGGGCATCCACGAGTTCACCGTGGGCTGGACCCTGTGGGGCGAGGTCGGCCTGGGCGCCAACGAGTTGACCAAGGCGTACTTCGAGAAGAGCGGGCTGTACTCCGCGATGAGCACCGCGGAGGGCGTGCACCACTTCGTCCGCGAGCTCAACCTCGCCAAGCCGTCGCCGTACACCGTGCACCTCGGTGACGCGGAGCGGCGGGCGGTCGACCGGCTGCTGCCCGGCTTCCTCAACCCGGGGGCGCCGCGCGGCGGTTCGGACTCGGTGGCGCCGTCGGAGCCGGTGCGTCCGGAGCGGCCGGCCGCGGCGGCGGAGAAGCTGCCGTTCTACCTCGGTGAGGTGGTCGAGCGCGGCACGGACACGGTCACCTTCGAGCGGGTCTTCGACCTCGAGCGGGACGACTACCTGCGTCACCACAAGGTCGGCGACGCACCCACCCTGCCGGGGACGTTCGTCACCGAGATCGCCTTCGAGGCGGCCTCGTGGCTGGTGCCGGACCTCAAGGTGTACGCGTTCGAGGACCTGCGCTTCCACCACTTCCTCAAGGTCCGCGAGTCGGACCGGGCCGGGCTGCGGAAGCGGATCCGGGCCGAGCTGGTGGAGCGCCGGGCCGACCTCGGCCAGGCCGTGGTGGCGGTGCGGATCACCCACGACGTGGTGGCGCCCAACGGCACCGTGCTGGTCAAGGACCGGCTGCACTTCGAGGTGCGGGTGCTGCTGGCGGGCGACCTGCCGGACGCGCCGCACTGGAAGGCCTGGCACCCCGCCGCGGAGACGCCGGTGCCGGACCCGTACCACAGCCCGGGCTCCCCGGTGCTGCTGACCGACCTGTTCGTGTCGACCACCGACACCCGGCTGCACCCGGACGGCAAGCGCGCCACCTACAACCTCGAACTGCCCCTGTACCACCGGGTCTTCGGGAGCTTCGGGATCCCCGTGGTGCTGCTCGACGGGCTGGCCAGGACCGGGGTGCTGGCCCTGGTCGACGGTGACCTGGTCCCGCTCGCGGCCCCGCTGGGCATCGGCCGGATCGACGTCTACGAACACGGCGGCGACAGCCAGGTCGCGGCCCGGTACGGCCGGGTCGACCTGTACGCGGTGCTGCCCGGCGCGGAGGCCGACGGGCGGAACGCGGGCAGCGGCAACCGGTTCGTCGCCGTCCGTCCGGACGGGCGGATCCTGATCCAGATGAAGGACCTGGACTGGACGCTGATGGGCTATCTCGACCGGAGCACCGGGAAGTTCGTGACCCCCGAGGAGGTGGCCGAGGCGGCCGCCGCCCGGGCGGTCGGACCCGAGGCGGTCGAGCCCGAGGCGGTCGATCCGGGGGTGCTCGAAGCCGGGGTGGTCGAGCCCGAGGCGGTCGAGCCCGAGGAGGTCGAACCCGGAGCGGTCGCTACCGGGGTGGCCCCCGCCGAGGCCGGCGAGGTGGTGACGGCGATGGGAAAAGCTGAGGCCGGCGCGGCTGGTGGGCCGACGCCGGCGGCCACGGACCCCCAGTACGCCACAAGCAGGAAGGCGGGCACCGACGTGACCGCGAGCAAGGACAACGGCCGGGAGCCGGCCCCGGAGCCGGGCACGGCGGTGGCCACGGTCGTCGCCGCGCCCGAGCGCCGCCCGGCACGTCGCCCCGCGTCCGCCGTCGCACGGCTCGCCCGCCCCGCCCCGGGGCCGCGCGGACTGCGGACCGTCCCCGGCAACCTGCGCAAGTTCCAGCGCAACGCCCCGGCCCTGTTCACCGAACTGAGCCGCGCCTACGGGGACATGGTCCGGCTGCCGCTGGGCTACTTCACCGTCCACCTCAACTACCACCCGGACAACATCAAGTACGTCCTCCAGGACAACAACCAGAACTACATCCGCGGCAAGGGCTACGACGCTTTCAAGATCTTCATGGGGATGGGCCTGCTCACCCTCGACGGGGACGAGTGGAAGCAGCACCGCCGGGTGGTGAACCCGCTGTTCCACAAGACCGCCATCGACAACATGGCGACCACCATGACCGACTCCACCGCCCTGGTGCTCGACCGCTGGGAGCGGGCCGGGTCGGACAAGGCCGGCATCGACGTGGTGCCGGAGATGATGGACCTCACCCTGGGGGCCCTCGGCAAGGTCATGTTCGACACCGACCTCCACCCGCTCAGCGACCGGGTGGGGCCGGCGATGGTCACCTCCATCGAGGCCATGGTCTTCCGCGGCACCCTCAACCAGCTGACCCCCGAGTTCGTCCCGATCCCGTACAACCGGCGCATCCGCCAGGCGCGCAAGGTGATGTACGACGTGGTGGACGGCATCGTCGAGGCGCACCGGGACGGCCGGCACGAGGGGCTGACCGACCTGGTCAGCCTGCTCCTCCAGGCCCGGGACGAGAGCGGCGGCGAGTGGACCCGGCAGCAGGTCCGGGACGAGATCATGACGGTCTTCATGGCCGGCCACGAGACCACCGGCACCGGCCTGGCCTGGGCGCTCTACGAGCTGGCCAAGGACCCGGAGGCGCAGGAGCGGCTGCACGAGGAGGTCGAGCAGGTGCTCGGCGGGCGCACGCCCACCATCGAGGACCTGCCGAAGCTCCCGTACGCCAGGATGGTCACCGACGAGACCCTGCGGCTGCACCCGCCGATCTGGGTGTACCCGCGCGACGCCGTCGCGGAGGATGACGTCAACGGCTGGCACGTCCCGGCCGGCGGCAGCGTCTTCATGGTCCCGTACGTCACCCACCGGCACCCGGACTACTGGGTCGACCCGGAGCGCTTCGACCCGGAGCGCTTCACCGAGCAGAACCGCGCCCAGCAGCCCCGCTACGCCTACTTCCCGTTCGGCGGGGGCCAGCGCAAGTGCATCGGCAACCAGATGGCGCTGGTGCAGACCCACCTGACACTGGCCATGGTCGCCCAGCGGTTCCGGCTGCGGCTGGTCCCCGACCACCCGCTGACGCTGGGCACGCTGGTGTCCTTCCGCCCCGTGGACGGCATCCGCCTCGTCGTCGAGCCCAGGAAGCGATGACACGCCGATGACACTCAAGGAACCGATCACCCTCGCGGAGGCCCTCGCCCCGCCGGTGGTGGACTACCCGCAGGACGGATCGGTGCGCCCGGTGCGGCGCCACGTGTGGGAGCCGGTGGAGACCGCCGCCCTCCCGCCGGGCGCCGCCCCCGGGCTGCGCGGGCGCTCGATCGCGGTGGTCGGTGGCCGGGAGGCCACCGCCGCCGCGGTCGCCGCGGCGCTCACCGCGGCCGGGGCGGCGGTGCACCGGCTCGCGCCGCCCGCCGAGGGGCAGCGCGGCGGCTTCGCCGAGGCCGCGGCGGCCCTGTTCGCCGCGGCCGGGCGGATCGACGGGATCGTCGACCTCAACCTCGAGGAGCCCTTCGACCGCAGCGGCCCGGACGGCTGGGAGGCACCGTTCCGGCAGACGGTCGCGATGCTCCAGGCCTGCTTCGCGGACTGGATCACCGAGACCGACGCGGTGCGGCTGTTCTACCTCCCGGTCACCTGGCTGGGCGGTCGGATGGGCTTCGGCGCGGACCGGGTCGAACAGCCGCTCGGCGGTCTGTGGGCGGGGCTCGCCAAGGGCCTGCCCCGGGAGGTCCCGAACTGCAACATCAGGATCCTCGACCTCACCGCCGAGCACTCCGCGGAGGAGATCGGCGAGCTGGTGAGCCGGGAGCTCTACCGCTGGGGCGCGTTCGAGATCGGCCACCACGGCGGCCGCCGCTACAGCCTGCGGGCCCGCCACGCCCAGCCCGCCCCGCCGGTCCGCGCGCTGCGGCCCGGCGACACGGTGGTGATGTCCGGCGGCGGGCGCGGCATCGGCTACGCGCTGGCCCGTTCGCTCGCCGAGGAGTTCGGCGCGCGGGTGGTGGTCAGCGGTCGCGGCGCGGTGCCCGACGCGGCGGCCGTCCCGGCACTGGCCCTCGACGAGCGGGAGTTCCGGCGGTACCGGGACGAGCGGCTGCGGGAGGCCGTGGCCGCACGCCGGGTGCCGCAGGTCCGCGGCGAGCTGGAGAAGCTGGCCCAGGAGCGGGAGCTGTGGGCCAACCTCGCCCGCGCCCGCGAGGACGGTCTGCGGATCGACTACGTGCAGTGCGACATCACCGACCCCGAGCAGGTCGCCCGGCTGGTCGACGAGGCCGGCGACCGGCTGGCGGGCGTCGTCCACAACGCGGGCGTGGACGTACCGGTGCGGCTGCCGGGCAAGACCGAGCAGATCGTCTCGCTGGTCGTCCGGGTCAAGGTCGGGGGCTTCCTCAACCTGCTGCGCGCGGTGGCGGACCGGCCGCCGCTGGCGTTCTTCTGCAGCGTCGGCTCGCTGACCGGCCGCTGGGGCGGCATGGTCGGCCAGCTCGACTACGGTGCCGCCAACGAGGCGCTGAGCCGGCTCGGGCTGTGGGCCTCGCAGGACGGCGAGCAGTCCGGCCGGGTCCGGCGGACGCCGGTCTCCACGGTCTGCTGGCCGACCTGGGAACGCCTCGGGATGATCACCAACTACGAGGCCACGCTGCGCTACATGTCGGCGGTGGACGTCCGCGAGGGCCTGTACCACTGGAAGCGGGAACTGTTCTCCGGCGGCAGCGGCGAGTCGACGTTCATCGGCGCCGTCGGTCCGGCGATGCTGCCGTCCGTGCTGCGCGGCTACCAGCAGGACACCGGGCTGCCCGGGATCGAGCGGCTCGCCGCGAGCCGCTACTACCTGGGCGAGCCGCTGGACTTCCGGCCGTACGCCGCGCTGACCACGGAGCACCTGCTGACGGCCGGGGAACTCCCGTGCTGCGACGACTTCCGGGTCGGCGGCGAGCCGGCGCTTCCGGTCTCGCTCTGCCTGGAGTACCTGCGGGCGGCCGGCGACTGGGTGCTGCCGGAGAACGGGGACCAGCTGCGGTTCGCCGAACTCCGGGACCTGGAGGTGGACCTGGCGGAGCTGACGGTCGGCCCCGGGCGGCGGACGGCGGTGCTGACCCGGCACGCCGAGGGCCGCTGGTCGCCGGACGGCGACTGGCGGGTCGCGGTCACCCTGGAGCGGGAGGGCCGGCGGCTGGCCGGCGCCGAACTGGTCTACCGGGCCGGTGAGGTGCCGTCGGAGCGGGCGGTGCTGCCGCCGACCGGGGCACTGGGCGCGGAGGACGTGGCCCCGCCCGCGCCGGGCGGCGCGCTCGCCTGGAGCGGGCACGCCTTCCGGCTGGCCGCCTGGCAGCGGGACGCGGTGGGCGGCCGGCTGTACGGGCGCGCGGAGCCGGGGCGGACGGCCGATCTGCTGCTGGCCTCGCCGGCGCCGGGTTCGGCCCTTCCGCTCCACCAGTTGGAGAACCTGCTGCGGGCCGCGTGGCTCGCCCGGGCCGACACCTCCTCGGCCGGGCCGGTCCGCCGCCTCACGGTGGAGCGGCTGTCCGTCGCGCCTTCGGCCGGGGAGAGCACCGTCCTGCTGGTCGGCACCCCGGACGGCCGCGACTGGACCGGCTACCACCCGGTCGAACTCTTCGAACCGTGCCCGGTGGTGCTCCGGGTGACCGGCCTGCGCCACCACTGACACCGGACGGTCCGAGGCCGGCCGTCCGGTACCCGACCAATCCACCGTGCCCCGGGGCACGGCACGACACCACCAGGGGGATCCGTTGACCACGATCGTTGACCGGTCGAAGGCCTATTGCGTCGTGGGCGCCGGGGCAGGTGGGCTGTCCGCCGGAAAGAACCTGCGGGAGTTCGGCATCGAGTTCGACGTGATCGAGCGAGCCGACGACGTGGGCGGCAACTGGTACGGCGGCAACACCTACAGCGCCGCCTACGACTCGGTGCACCTGATCACGTCCAAGCCCTACATCCAGTACGACGACTTCCCGATCCCGGCGCACTTCCCGACCTACCTCGGCCGGGAGCACGCGCACGCCTATCTGCGCTCCTACGCCGAGCACTTCGGGGTGTACGAACACGTCGAGTTCAACCGCACCGTCGAGTCGATCGAGCGCCGGGACGGCTCGCCGGACTGGTTCGTCACCCTCGACGGCGGCGAAGTCCGCCGCTACGCCGGGGTGGTGATCGCCAACGGCCACAACTGGAGCCCCCGGTACCCGGAATACCCGGGCACCTTCGACGGGAAGATCCTGCACTCCTGCGAGTACCGCGACCCCGAGCCGCTGCGCGGCAAGCGGGTGCTGGTGGTCGGCGGCGGCACCTCCGGCTGCGACATCGCGGTGGAGTCCTCCCAGAACGCCGCGTCCACCTCGCTGAGCATCCGCCGGGGCTGCTACTACTGGCCGAAGTACCTGTTCGGGATGCCCACCGACGTGCTCTACGAGAACGTCCTGAAATGGCGCATGCCCCGGCCGGTGGTGCGCTTCTTCGGTAGTCTCTTCCTGCGGCTGAACAGTGCCGGACGGCCGGAGCAGTACGGACTGCCGAAGCCGTCGCACAAGCTGCTGGAGGAGCATTTCGTCATCAATTCGACGCTCCTCTACCACTTGGGGCACGGTGATATCGGGGCGAAGCCGGACATCGCCGAACTGCGCGGGGACCGGGTGAAGTTCAGCGACGGGAGCGAGGAGGCGTACGACGTGATCGTCTACGCCACCGGCTACCGGATGACCGAGTTCCCGTTCATCGACCGCAAGTACTTGAACTGGAACGGGCGCACTCCGCAATTGCATCTCAGCGCCTTCCACCCCGAGTACGACAATCTTTTTGTCATCGGTTACTTCCAGACTTCCACCGGCAACTGGCCGATCATGGATTACCAGTCCCAGCTCATGGCCCGCTACCTGCACCTGCTGCGCACCGACCCGCGGCGGGCGTCCTGGTTCAAGCAGGCCAAGGCCACGCCGATGGCGGCGGCCGAGCTGAACGGCGGCATCCAGTACTACGACTCCGAGCGGCACTGGCTCCAGGTCGAGCACTTCTCCTACCGGGCCCTGCTGCGCAAGCTGGTCCGCCGGATGAACGCCGACCCGTCGCCCGCCGCGCGGAACCGGGGCACCGCGGGCGGGGCGGGCGGTTCCGGCACCGGTTCCGGTTCCGGCTCTGCGGAGCAGGCCGACCTGCCGGCGGCGACCCGGCTGAGGAGCCACGCATGATGGACCTGATCGCACGGTTGGCGAACCGGCACGCCCGGGTGATGGTGCTGTGCGCCGTGCTGGTGGCCGCGGTGGCGGCCTTCATCGGCGCGCCCGTCGTCACATCGCTGACCGGCGGCAACCCGGACTTCGTCACCCCGGGGTCGGGCAGCGTCCGGGCGGACGACCGGATCGGCGCGGCCACCGGCATCCAGAGCGACGGCGGCATCATCGCCCTCGTCGACACCGGTGCCCCGGTGGACGACCCCCGTACCCGGGAGGAGGTCGACAAGGTCGCCGGGCTGATGGCCGGGGACCCGACCTTCGCGGACGTCCTGACGTACTACCGGACCCAGGACAGGAACCTGGTCTCCCGGGACGGGCGGCGGACGATCGTGGTCGGCCGGCTCAAGGACAGCGCGGAGGACCACTACCAGGACGCCGTCGACCGGCTGTCCGACCGGCTCGACGGCGATGCGGCGGTCAAGCTCGGCGGCAGCGAGGTGGTCGGCAACCAGGTCGTCAGCACCGTCCAGCACGACCTGGAGCGGGCCGAACTGCTGGCCTTCCCGGTGCTGTTCCTGCTCTCGCTGTGGATCTTCCGCAGCCTGGTGGCCTCCGCGCTGCCGCTGGTCATCGGTGGCCTGAACGTCGTGCTGACCCTGTTCGGGCTGCGGGTGGTCGACCAGTTCACCCCGATGTCGATCTTCTCGCTCAACCTGGTCACCGCGCTCGGCCTCGGCCTCGCGATCGACTACAGCCTGCTGATCGTGTCCCGCTTCCGCAGCGAGATGACGGTCGAGCCCGACATCGACCGGGCGATCCGGGTCACCCTGCACACCGCGGGCCGCACCATCCTGTTCAGCTCGCTCACCGTGAGTGCCGCGATGGCCTCGCTGTTCGTCTTCCGCCAGCGCTTCCTCTACTCGATGGCGGTCGGCGGCCTGCTGGTCTCCGCCTCGGCGCTGCTGGTCGCGCTGCTGGTTCTGCCCGCGATGCTGCGACTGCTCGGCCGGCACATCGACTTCCTGGCCCCGGCCCGGTTCCGCCGCTCGCTGGAGGCGCCGGAGAACACCGACGGCGGCTGGTTCGCGCTGGCCCGGGGGGTGATGCGGCGGGCCCCGCTGGTCGCGATCGGCGCCGGCGCGCTGCTGGTGCTGCTCGGACTGCCGTTCCTGAAGGTCGCCTTCACCACCGTCGGTCCGGCCTCGCTGCCCACCAGCACGAGCAGCCGCTCGGTCGCCGACACCCTGCGCGCCGAGTTCCCGGCCGACCCGCTGGAGTCCGTGCAGGTCGTGGTCGCGGCCGGCGGCGACACGGCGGGCGCGCAGCCCCGGATGGACGCGCTCCGCGACCGGATCGCGGCGCTGCCCGGCGCGGCCGCCGCCACCCCGGCGGTGGCGCTGAACGCGGACACCTGGTTGGTCCAGGTCACCCCCCGGGAGCCCGGCCTCAGCGGGGAGAGCCAGACCCTGGTCAAGGACGTCCGGGCGCTCTCCGGCCCGGACGAGGTCCTGGTCGGCGGCCAGACCGCCACCTTCGTCGACCTGGAGGACAGCCTCACCGGACGGCTCCCGGCCGCCGCGCTGATCGTCTTCCTCACCAGCATGCTGGTGCTGCTGCTGATGACCGGCTCGCTGGTGCTGCCGCTCAAGGCCGTGCTGATGAACCTGCTCACCCTCGCCGCGACCTTCGGCATCCTGGTCTTCGTCTTCCAGTGGGGCCACGGGGCCGGGCTGTTCGGCACCGAGGCGCAGAACGCGCTGGACGCCACCCAGCCGGTGCTGCTGTTCGCGATGGTCTTCGGACTCTCCACCGACTACGGCGTGTTCCTGCTCGCCCGGATCAAGGAGGCCAGGGACGCCGGGGTCGGCGAGGCCGAGTCCGTGGCCCAGGGCCTGGGCCGCACCGGCCGGGTCGTCACCGCGGCGGCGGTGCTGTTCTGCGTCGCCCTGGGTGCGCTCGCCACCTCCGAGATCGTGTTCATCAAGGAACTCGGGCTCGGCACCGCGCTGGGCGTGCTGTTGGACGCCACCATCGTCCGGGCGCTGCTGGTGCCCTCGTTGATGCGTCTGCTCGGCCAGTGGAACTGGTGGGCCCCGGCTCCGCTCCGGTGGCTGTACGAACGATTCGGGCTCCGTGAGGGCGAGGCACCGCCGCTGGCCGTCGAGAAGTCGTAAGGTTTTGACGCACCGTCACCACTATCGACCGGCCTTGCTACGACCAGAGGTGGAAACGTGTACCACGCCATTGTCCGGCGCAATCTCCGCAATTCGTTCGCCGACGTCAACCGCGGCAACTATGCAGCCATCGTGCGGCAGTTCACTCCCGACGCGGAGCACTGGTTCTCCGGTGCGCACGCGCTGTCGGGCAGCCGCGACACCGCCGAGCAGATCCAGCGGTGGTACGACCGGCTGGCCGAGGTCATGCCCGACCTGCGCTTCGAGCTGAAGAAGGTCGTCGCCAAGGGCTGGCCCTGGGACACCGTCGCCTTCGCCGAGTGGGTCGACCACCTGACCGACCGCGAGGGCAACAAGTACTCCAACCAGGGTGTGCACGTGGTGCGGATCAAGTGGGGCAAGATCACCGAGCTGCACATCTACTGCGACACCGAGCTGCTGGAGTCGGTGCTGGACAAGCTGGGCGAGCAGGGCGTCGGCGAGGCCGTCGCCACGCCGGTCGGCAGCCCCGGCCCGTTCCGCGAGGCGCGCGTCGGCAGGTGACGCGCGCGGGTACACCGACGCGGGCGGTCCGGTGCTACCGGGCCGCCCGCGTCGGCGTTCGGTGAGCGTTCGGCCGGTGTTCGGTCGGCATGCGGCGCGGGTGGGTGCGGGGCGGGTGCGGGTGGGTGCACTTTGCAAAGTGACACTTTGCAAAGTGCACCCACTGTGAATGCCGCCTGACCTGCAACGCATCGGACCCGTGCAGACTTTGCAAAGCGTGCACTTTGCAAAGTCCACGGGCTTTGCAAAGTGCACGTACGAGGCCCGCGCCGGAGCGGGGAGCGGCCGGCCGGGCTCCGGCCGGGGGTCAGCGCACCGGCCGGGGGTCGGCGCAGGGGGGAGTGGGGACGATGAACGCGCAGGATCCGGAAGTGGTCGAGCTGTGGCTGCTCGAGGCCGCCACCGTGCCGGTGGGACCGGCCGAGCTGGACGGCCTCGACGAGGAGGAGCACCGGCGGGCCGGGCGCTTCGTCCGGGATGCCGACCGGGCCGTCTACCTGGCCGCGCACGTCGCGCTGCGGCACGTCCTCGGCCGGCGACTGGGGCTCGCCCCGGCGGAGCTGGCCTTCGGCCGGGAGCCGTGCCCCGGCTGCGGCGAACCGCACGGGCGGCCGCGGCTGGCCGGAGCCCCGGCCGGAGCCCCGCACTTCTCGCTCTCCCACGGCGGCGGCCGGGTGCTGATCGGCCTCGCCGGTGCCCCCGTCGGGGTGGACGTGGAGCCGTTGCCCGCGGCCGACAGCGTGGAGGTGCTCGCCACGACACTGCACCCGGCCGAGCGGGCCGAACTGGCGGACGTCCGTCCGGCGGACCGCCCCGGTGCGTTCGCCCGGCTGTGGACCCGCAAGGAGGCCTATCTCAAGGGCCTCGGCATCGGGCTCGGGCGCCCGCCCGCCGCCGACTACCTCGGCACCGCCGATCCGGTCCGCCGCCCGGCCGGCTGGGCCGTCAGCGACGTGCCGGCGGGGCCCCGGCACGCCGCCGCGGTGGCGCTGGCCGGGGGCGGTACGGCCGTGGGCCACCGGCTGCGGCACAGCCTGGGCTGACGCCCGCCGTGCTGCGGCGGCCGGCAGTGGGCGGTTGGTGCTCGGCGGCAGCGGTCAGCGGTCGGTGCTCGGCGGCAGCGGTCAGCGGTCAGCGCTCGGCACTCGGCGGCCGGCGGCCGGACCTGTGGCCGTCCGGGTCGAGGAGCAGTCCCTCGGTGCCCGGGGCGACCGAGGCGCTGAGGCCGGCCAGGCGGGCGCCGGGGTGGTGGACGCGCAGGTAGGCGTTGCAGAGGGCGCGGGCGGTCGACTCGGACTCGGCGAGGGTCGGGAGCGCGAGGAAGAGCACCACTTCGGCCGAGGTGGTGCCGCCGTCGACGTAGATGTGCTCGACCCCGGTCGGCCGGGGGAGGGCGCGCCGGAGTTCGGCGGCGCCGGGGGCGCCGTCCGGGAAGTCGAGTCGGGCCAGGATGAGGTGCATCGGGATTCCGGCCGGGGTCGGTCGCGCTGGAGCCGACCCCGGCGATAGAGGTCAACAGATGTGAGGATAAACGGAACTGACGCTCAGTCGAGCACGAAGCCGTTGCCCGGTCGGTCGGCCCGGCTGCGGCGGTTGTCCAGGTGCACGAAGGTGCGGTGCAGCCAGCGGTCCCGGCCGTCGTAGCGCGGCTCGAACGACGTCCGGCCGTGCACGGACAGCCGGTTGTCGACGAAGGCCATCTCGCCCGGCTGGAGCACCAGCATCGCGCCGACGTCCAGCAGCGCGTCGCGCAGCACCTCCAGGGCGGCGCGGCCGTCCTCGTCGAGCGCGGTGGTGGCGCTGAAGTCGACCCGGATGTCGGGGTCGTCGGGGTCGCCCTCCAGCACGGCGTGCTGCGGGGTGGCGTCACCGGCGGAGAACGACGGCGGCGGCTCGGTGACGAAACGCGACGCGCGGAGCACCGCGGCGACCTCGTCCGGGACCAGCAGCAGCGCCCGCCGGATCGAGGAGACCAGCGTCCCGGCGGTGCCGGTGTGGTCGTTGCGCAGGCAGAGCAGGCTGACGTAGTCCGGGCGGCGGGGGTGGAAGGCGTTCTCGACGTGCAGTTCGAGCAGGGTCGAGCCGGCGTTGCTCTGCGACTCCTCGCGGCCCGGCACCGGGACGACGTTCTGCACCAGGGCGCCGGACTTCTCCTCCCGGTAGGCGATGACCTCGCCGAGCGCCAGGCTGATCAGCGCCGAGACGGCCGCCTGCGGCGTGGCGGCGCGCTCGACCGACTCCGGGACGGTCGGCGTCAGCCGCATGGCGTCCTCGAAGACCGGCAGGTTGCGCAGGATCAGCAGCCCGTCCGGGCCCGGGTCGTGGCGGTAGTCGCGGATCTCCTCCAGGACGCGGACCGGCAGTCGGCAGGCGAGCTTGCGGGCGGCGTCCATCCAGGCCCGCTGGTCGACCAGCTGCGGCGGCACCTGGGCGAGGGCCTCGGCGAGCCCGGCGACCTCCCGGCGCTCCTGGTCGGTCAGGGTCAGGCCGGTCGTCGCCTGGATCGGCGCCGGAAGGGCTGTGGTCATGGTGCGGTGTCCCTCTCAGTGGGTCTGTGCGGACTGGACTGCGGGCGGGGCTTCGGACTGCGCTGCGGGCGGGGCTTCGGACCGGGTCGCGGGCCGCCCCGCCCCGTGCTGCGGGGTCGTTCGGAGCCGGAGGTCGGACCGCAGACGGCCGGTGATGCGGCCCAGCAGTTCGGCCTCCAGGGCTTCGAGGTAGAAGTGGCCGCCGGGGAAGACGTTCAGCTCGAAGGCGGACCCGGTGGTCGCGGACCAGGCCCGGGCCGCCTCGACGGCGCAGACCGGGTCGTCGTCGCCGGTGCAGGCGACGACCGGGATGCCGGTGGTTGTGGTCGTGGTGGCCCGGTAGTGGGCGAGCAGGCGGAAGTCGGCGCGGATCCCCGGCATCAGCAGCTCGCGCAGGGCCGGGATCCGCAGGGCGTCGGTCGAGTCGCTGCCCAGCGCGTCGACCAGCGCGAGCAGGTCCTCGTCCGTCGCCGGGCGGAGGGCGGAGTGGTCGACGAGGTGCGGTGCCGGCGACCCCGAGACGAACAGCCGGACCGGCGGCGGCGCCTCCGGATCGGCGGCCAGCCGGACCGCCACCTCGTACGCCACCAGGGCGCCCATGCTGTGGCCGAAGAGCGCCACCGGGACGCCGCGGAGCGGCCCCAGCGCGGCCGCGACCTCGTCCGCCAGCTCGGCGACACCGGCCGGGAACGGGTCCCCGATCCGGTCCTGCCGCCCCGGGTAGCAGACCGCCAGCACTTCGACGTCCGCCGGCAGGTGGCGGTGCCAGGTCCGGTAGGCGGCCGGGCTGCCGCCCGCATGCGGGAAGCAGACCAGCCGGAGCCGGGGCGCGTCCACCCGGTGCCGGCGGCGGAACCAGCGGGCGGCGGCCGGGGGGAACGGGGCCGGTGCCGTCATGCGCCCTGCTCGCGGGCGGTCGCCTCGTCGACGGCCTGCTGCCAGAGCCGGCCGAGGGTGCGCTGCCCGGACCAGACGGTCGCCAGCAGGTGGCGGACCAGCTCGCGGCCGCCGGCGCCGTTGCTGAGCAGCACCGCGCCCGTGCCCGAGCGGGCTCGCAGGCCGGTCATGGCCTGGTAGCCCAGCGCCTGTCCGCCGTGGCCGAACTCGAGGTCGGCACCGGTGCCGTCCAGGATGGTGCTCCAGCCGTAGTTGCGGCCGCCCAGCGGCGTGAGCATCCGGTGGACCAGCTCCTGGCCCACCAGGGCGCCCGGTCGCCCGAGGTAGCAGCGGCGGATCTCGGCCGCGAGCCGGGCCAGGTCGGCGGCGGTCGTCCACAGCCCGCCGGCCGCCGCCTCCGGGTGGACGACGAAGCCGTCCGGGACGGGCGTGCCGTCCGCGGCGTGCCCCCGGGCGAAGGGCCGGCCGGCGGTGTCCGGGAGGACCGGGTCGAAGCCGCTCGCCGTCATGCCCAGCGGTTCGAGCAGCCAGTGCCGGGCGAGCTCCGGGAAGGTGGTGCCGGTGGTGTCCGCCATCGCCTGCTGGAGCACGGAGAAGTTCAGCGGGTTGAGCCGGAACACCTCGCCCGGCGCGTCCGCCCGTCGCACCGGCGGGGTCTTGGCCGGGGCCCGCCCGTTCAGGACCTCGAGCAGGTCGGGGAAGGGCTCGTGGCGGGGGTAGTTGTCGTCGAGCGGCGGGTGCGGTGCGAGGCCGGAGAGGTTGGACAGCAGGAGTCGCGCGGTGACCGGACCGGTGCTGTTGCTGTTGCCGTTGCCGGTACCGGGAGCACCGGCGGGCAGCTGCCAGGAGGTGAGGTACTCGTTGATGTCCCGGTCGAGATCGAGGACGCCCTCGGAGGCCAGGCGCAGGACGAGGAAGGTGGTGGCGTGCTTGCTGATCGACCCGGCGGGGAAGAGCGTGTCGGCGGTCACCGGGGTGGGGTCGTCGGCGCCGAGCACGCCGTAGGTGCGGACGGAGGTCACCTCGCCGTGCTCCAGCAGCGCGATGCTCGCGCCGGGGACGGCGTGGCGGGCCATCAGTCCGGGGACCGGGTCGATGGGGGCGGTGGCGGCAGTGGTCGGGCGGGGGGTGCTCGTGCTCGTGCGGAGGTGGGTGCTCAGCTCGGCCAGCTGCTCGTCCGCGAGCCGGTGGACGGTCCCGGCCGTGTGGACGGCGGGCCGGTACGTCCAGCGGAGGTAGAGGCTGCCGTCCTGGACGTGGGCGTCGACGTGGAGGAGGTGGGCCGGGGAGGCGTCCGGGGCGAGGAGGCCGGGGGCGATGACGAGGTCGTCCCCGGCGGCCGGAGCCGGGACGGCCGGGGTCCAGCTGAAGCGGACCCGGGCCGGGGGCAGCGCGGCCAGCTCGGCGGCGAGGTCGAGGTCCGGCGCGAGGTGGCGGAGCAGGCCGTAGCCGTGGACGGGTGCGGGAAGTGCCCGCAGCTGGCGGGACACCGCGGCGACCGTGGCCGCCGTGTCGCGGTCCGCCGGGAGGCGCAGCGACACCGGGTGGGTGTCGGCGAGGGGGCCGACCGTCCGTGACAGCGCCGGGCCGAGGTCCGGGTCGTGGCGCGGGTCGGTGAGGACGTCGATCTCGATCCGGTCGCCGCCCGCCCAGCGTGCCAGCGTGCGGCCGAGGGTGGCGAGCACGGGGTGTGCGGGCCGCGGGTCGGCGAGGAGGACGGCGGTCAGGTCGGCGGGCAGGACGGTGACGGTGGTGGCGGTGGCGGTGGCGGTGGTGACGTCTTCGTGGTTCGGGCGGTCGGCCGGGAGGGCGGTGGCGGGCGGGCGGGCGAGCCAGCGTTCGCCCTGGTCGAGCAGTTCGGGGGAGAGCGCCTGCTCGGCCAGCTGTCCCGCCCAGGCCTGCCACGGCGTGGCGGGTGCCGGAAGGACCGGCTCCTCGCCCGAAGCGAGTTGCCGGTAGGCGGAGTCGAGGTCCTCGGCGAGCACCTCGAAGGAGCCGGCGTCGGCGGCGAGCACGTGGACGGTCAGCCACAGCTCGTCGGGCTTGCGGTCGTCGACGCGCACCAGGGTCGCCCGGACCGTGCGCGCCCGGCTCGGGTCGAGTGCCGCCCGTGCCTCGTCCAGCGCGTCGGCGATCGCGGACTCGTGGCCGGTGGCCGCGGTGCCGCGCAGGTCGAGGAAGCGGAACAGGTCGCCGGGAACCTCGGCCACTGGCCGGAGGACGGGCGGCCGCGCCTCGGTCACCAGGGCGGAGCACAGTACCCGGTGGTGCCGGACGACGGATTCCCATGCGCCGGCGAGCAGCGCCGGTTCGGCCTGTGCGCTCAGGGGGAGGCGGACGGTGCGGCTCGCGTCGGCGGTGCTGCTGAGGGTGCGGTGCTGGCTCGGGGTCAGCGGAAGGTCCAGCGGAAGGCCCTCGGCGTCCGGTTCGACGGTGACCACGGTGACCATGGTCGCCAACTCGGCCAGGGAGGTGGCCTGGAGGATCATCCAGACGGCGAGCGACAGCCCCGCCTCGCGGCAGGCCGCCAGCACCTGGACGGCGCGGATGGAGTCGCCGCCGAGGGCGAAGAAGTTGTCGGTGCTGCCGACGCGCGGCACTCCGAGCACCTCGGACCAGACGGCGGCGAGACGTTCCTCCGCCGGTCCGCGCGGGGCGACGTACTCCTCGGTGTCGAAGGCGTCCGGATCGGGGGACGGGAGCGCGCGGTGGTCGACCTTGCCGTTGGCGGTGAGGGGGATGCGGTCGATCGGCTGGTAGGCGGTGGGGACCATGTACTCGGGGAGCGCGGTGCCGAGGTGTTCGCGTACGGCCGCCGTGTCCAGTGCGACGCCGTCGGCCAGGAGCAGGTAGGCGACGAGGGACTTCTCGCCGGATCCGAGGGTGCGGACGGCCGCGACGGCGTCGCGGACGTGGGGGTGTTCGCGCAGGCGGGCTTCGATCTCGCCGAGTTCGATGCGGTAGCCGCGGATCTTGACCTGGTTGTCGATGCGGCCGAGGGTTTCGAGGGTGCCGTCGGGGAGGAAGCGGGCGAGGTCGCCGGTGCGGTAGAGGCGGGAGCCGGCCGGGCCGTGGGGGTTGGGGAGGAACTTCTCGGCGGTCAGGTCGGGGCGGCCGAGGTAGCCGCGCGCCAGGCCGGCGCCGTCGATGTAGACCTCTCCGGCGACGCCGATCGGGGTCGGCTGCAGGTCGGCGGTGAGGACGTACATGCCGGTGTTGGGGATCGGGGCGCCGAGCGGGATCGCCTCGGTCGCGGGGAGGGTGTCGATGGTCAGACCGGAGTTGCCGATGGTGATCTCGGTGGGGCCGTACTCGGTGGCGACCTTCGTGCCGTCGGCGCCGGCGAGCTGCTGCCAGCGCTCGGCGAGGGAGACGGGGAAGTTGTCACCAGCCGCGATCACCACACCCGCCAGGTCGCGGGCCTGGTCGGCGGTGAGCTGGTGGGTGAGCAGGTCGAGGTGGCCGGGGGTGAGCTTCACGAAGCTGAACGGACCCGCCTCGGCCAACGCCGCACCGAGGGAGGCCGTGTCGAGACTGTCGGGGAGCAGGGTGACGGCCTGGCCGCAGATGAGCGGCGTGAACAGGTCCGGGATCCCCAGGTCGAAGGAGATGGAGGAGAACAGCGGAGCACCACCGGTGCCGTGCGAGGCGTACTCGTCCACCGTCCAGGCCAGGTAGTTCACCAGACCCGCGTGCTGGACCATCACACCCTTGGGACGACCCGTCGAACCCGAGGTGTAGATGACGTACGCGAGCTGCGCGGGGTCCGTCGCACGGGCGGGGGCGGCTATTGGTCCTTCGACCAACTCGTTCACCAGCAGCGTGGTGCCCTCGAACGCACTCACGGTGTCCGTGACGAGGATCTGCGCGCGGGTGTCGTCCAGGATGAACGCGCGCCGCTCCGCCGGGAGGGTCGGGTCGAGCGGCAGGTACGCCGCACCGGCCTTCCAGATGCCGAGGAGGACGGGCACCAGCTCGGGGCCGCGCTCCAGGCACACACCGACCAGCGAGTCGGCGACCGCACCGGCCGCGAGCAGGTGGTGCGCCACCTGGTTCGCCCGCTCCTCCACCTCACGGTAGGAGAGCCGGACGGCGCCCGCGACGATCGCGACGGCATCGGGCGTCGCGGCAACCTGCGCCTCGAACAGGTCCAGCACCGTCCCCGTCGGCCGCTCCACGCGACCGCCCGAAGCCCAGTCGCCCAGCAGCGCTCGCTCGGCGTCCGCCAGGAACACCGCACTCGCGTCCCCGTCCGGATCGGCCGCCATGGCCTCCAGCACCGAGCGGTACATCCCGCCCAGCCGCTCCAGGTTCGCCCGCCCGACCACATCGGTGGACGAGAGGAGGCTGAACGTGCCACCACTCGCGATGGCGGTGAGCGCGAACTCGTTGCTGCCGTCGCCCATGGTGGCGGAGGTGTCGACGGTGTCGGTGTCGACCTGATGGAAGTCCAGGTACTCGAACAGGACGGTCAGCAGCTCACGCGAGTTGCCGGCCGCCCGCTGGATGGCGGGCAGGGGGTAGCGGCGGTGCGACCAGATCTCGGTCTCCTGCCGGTACACCCCCTCCACCAGCTCGCGCCAGGTACGGGCGGCGCCCGAACGGGCCGGGAACGGGAGGGTGTTGAGGTGCATGCCGAGCACCCGGTCCGCACCCGGCGCCTCCAGCCGGCCGTGATAGACCACACCCGTGTGGAAGGACTCCTCACCCGACACCATGCCCAGCACCTTCAGGTGCGCGGCCAGCAGCACACTCTTGAGCGACGTCCTCGCCGAGGCCGCCAGCGCCCGCAGACCCTCCTCGAGGTCCCCGTACTCCACCCGGAGACCGTGGTTCCGCACCTCGGCCGACGGGTCGGCCCAGGAGGCGGGGACGGCGGCGGGTGTGTGCCGGTCCAGGACGTCCTGCCAGAAGGACTGGTCGGACTCGCTGCTCAGCGAGGCCTGCTCGGCCGCGATGAAGTCGGCGAAGCGGACGGCCGGTTGGGCGTGCGGCGTGGGCTCGTCGCCGTCGCGGAGGGCGCGGTAGCAGTCGAGCAGTTCCATCAGCAGCGAGTTGAGCGACCAGCCGTCGGCGACGGCGTGCTGATAGCCGACGGTGAGGCGCCAGGCGTCGTCGGCCTCGACGTGGACGGTGACGCGCAGCAGCGGCGCGTTCGTCGTGTCGAAGCCCAACGCGTGCTCGGCGTCGACGAACTCACGTGTGATGTCGGCCTGTTGCTGTTCCGTCAGTCCGCGCACGTCGTGGACGGCGAGCGGGATCTCGGCGTGGGCGTGGACGAGCTGGAGCGGCTGGGCGTAGCCGGTGAGCGCGACCGAGGTGCGGAGGATGTCGTGGTGGGCGACGACGGTGGCGAGTGCTTCGCGCAGCGCGTCGGCGGAGAACGGCTGCGCGTCCGGGATCCGGAAGGAGTTGATGTTCTGGTAGACGTGCTCGTCGCCCGAGGCCAGCATCTCGACCAGCATGCCGGTCTGCACCTGCGACAGCGGGTACGCGTCCACCACGTCGGCCGGGAGCCGTTCGCGGTCACGGTCGCCGATGAGGGCGAACGGTGCCACGGCCGCGATCAGCGAGTGGCCGGACGCGCGGCCGTCGAGGTGGGTGGCGAGGGTGGCGACGGTGCGGTGCTCGAAGACGTCGGGGATCGACACGTCGTACCCGGCGGCCCGCAGCGCGCCGACCAGGCGCACGGCCCGGATCGAGTCACCGCCGAGGTCGAAGAAGCTGTCCTCGGCGCTGACCTGCGGGAGTTCGAGCACCTCGGACCAGACGGCCGCCAGGCGTTCCTCCACCGGTGTGCGGGGGGCGACGTACCGTTCGGCGGCGAACGCGGCCAGGTCGGGGGCGGGGAGGGCGCGGTGGTCGACCTTGCCGCTGTTGGTGAGCGGGACGCGTTCGATCGTGACGAAGGCGGCCGGGACCATGTACTCCGGCAGGTCGGCGGCCAGACGGGCGCGGAGTTCCGACGGTTCGGGGGCGGCGCCGTCGTTCGCCGGGACGAGATAGCCGACGAGGGACTTCTCGCCGGCGTCGGTCTCGCGGACCGTGACCACGGCCTCTCGGACGCCGGGGTGGGCGGTCAGCACGGCCTCGATCTCGCCGAGTTCGATGCGGTAGCCGCGGATCTTGACCTGGCTGTCGATGCGGCCGAGGCATTCGAGGGTGCCGTCGGGCAGCACCCGGGCGAGGTCGCCGGTGCGGTAGAGGCGGGAGCCGGCCGGGCCGTAGGGGTTGGGGACGAACGTGTCGGCGGTGAGGCCGGGGCGGCCGAGGTAGCCGTGGGCGAGGCCGTGGCCGTCGATGTGGAGCTGGCCGGTGACGCCGTCGGGCACTCGGCGGAGGTCCTCGGTGAGGACGTAGGTGCCGGTGTTGGCGAGGGGCCGGCCGATGGAGACGGCGGCGGCGTTCTCCGGGATCTCCCAGTAGGTGGACCAGATGGTGGTCTCGGTGGGGCCGTAGACGTTGACCAGCCGCTGGACCTTGTCCTGAAGGTCGGCGGCGAGCTGGACGGTCACGGGTTCGCCGCCGGCGAGGGCGGTGACGGCGTAGTTGTCGAAGCCCGCGGCCAGCAGCAGGCGCCAGCCGGAGGGGGTGGCCTGGACGTGGGTGACGCGGTGGGCGTCGACCAGCTCGACCAGCGCGGCGGCGTCCTTGGCCTCGGCGTCGGAGGCGAGGACGACGCGGCCGCCGGTGGTGAGCGGCAGGTGGAGTTCGAGGCCGGAGATGTCGAAGGAGACCGAGGTGGAGGCCAGCCAGGTCGCGCGGCGGGCCGGGGCGATGGACTCGTGGACGGAGCTCAGCAGGTTGTGCAGGGCACCGTGGCTGATCATCACGCCCTTGGGGCGGCCGGTGGAGCCGGAGGTGTAGAGGACATAGGCGAGCTGGTCGGGGTGGGTGGCGGCCGGCTCGCCGTCGCCGTCGCCGTCGCCGTCGTCGGCTTCGGCGTCCAGGAGCAGGCGGGTGCCGGTGAAGCCCTCGGTGCGGGCGAGGTGCGCGGACTGGGTGACCAGGACCGGGGCCCCGGCGTCGATGAGCATGTAGCCGATGCGGTCGGCGGGCAGGGCCGGGTCGAGCGGCAGGTAGGCCGCGCCCGCCCGCCAGATGCCGTACAGGGCGGGGAGCAGGTCGGGACCGCGGTCGAGGCAGACGCCCACGATGTCGCCGGGCCGCACGCCGGCGGCGCGCAGCCGGGCGGCGATCAGACGGGCGCGGTCGTGGACGTCCTGGTACGACAGCTGCACGTCTCCGGTGACCACGGCGACCGCTTGCGGCCGGGCCGCGGTCCGGGCCGCGAACAGCTCGGCGGTGAGTGCGTGGGTGCTCGCTTCGAGCCGCGATCCTGACACGGGGACTTGCTCCACTTCGGAGGTGGTGGGGGGCGGTGGGGTGCGCGTCAGTTCGCGGCGGCGGAAGTGTCGGTGTCCATGTGCCTGCGCAGGCTCAGCGGGCGCATGTCGGTCCACACCTCGCCGATCCGGGCGAGGCACTGCTCCTGGGTGCCGGCCGTGCCCTCCCGGCGCCAGCCCGCGGGCAGGGGGCGGTCGGCCCACCAGATCGAGTACTGCTCCTCGTCGTTGAGGACGACCAGGTGGGTCGGCGACTGCGGGTCGACGTTCAGCTCGGCCATGGCCGGTTCCCCGATCATTTGAGGCTGGTGGGCGCGGGTGCGGGCACGTCGCGGTCCGGCCGCGTCCCCGCACGGGAGGAGCGGCGGAAGGGAAGGCCCCGGATGCGCGGAGGCGAGGCGGGCGGCCCGCACGCTCGCACGTGAGGTGTGCAAGGAGTCTCCGGGGGCCCGCTATAGGGGCTCTATACGGAGGGAACGGACCGTCGGCGCAGGAAGTCGACCCGGTCGACTTCCTGCGTGGGAGTCACCGGGTGATCGGAGTTCGCGGGAGTGGGGACGGCGGGCTGTCGGGCGGAGTAAGGAGTCGGCCAGTCCGACTTCCCACTCCGGGTGCTCAGCGGGATTCACCGGCGGGGATCGTGGTGGCCGGGGGAGAATCGGGCGCATGCGTGCTCTGATCATCACCGCCGGTTCACGGGGAGACGTCGTGCCCTTCACGGGGCTGGGGCGGAGGCTGCAAGAGGCGGGGCACGAGGTCGTGGTGGCCGCGCATGCGGGGTTCGCGGGGCTCGTCGGGGGGTGCGGGCTGGGGTTCCGGGCGGTGCCGGGGGATCCGCAGGGGCTGATCCGGGACTGGGCCCGGGCGGGGTCGCGCGAGGAGGTGCGGGCGCTGACGCGGGCGTACGCGGACGGGATCGGCGACGGGGTGGCGCGGGCCGTGGAGAGTGGTGTCGATGTGCTGCTCACGGCCTTCGGGCCGGCGCCGCTCGCCCGGGCGGCGGGGGAGGCGCTCGGCATCCCCGTGATCGGTACCTACCTCGTACCGTCCGTCCCGACCGGGGAGTTCTCTTTGCCGAACGCGCGCGGTGAGGCGGGCGCGGACCGGGAGGGCAATCTCGCCGTGGGCCGGGAGGTGGTGCGGCGGGCGGAGGCGGTCTTCGAGGGCGCCGCCACCCGGTTGCGGGCGCGGTTCGGGCTCCCCGCCGAGGCGCCCTCGGCGGGGAGCGGTGTCCGGCCGGTGTTCCACGGCTTCAGCCCGTCGGTGCTGCCGCGCCCCGCGGACTGGCCGTCCTGGGTCGGCGCGGCCGGCTACTGGTGGCCCGCCCGGCCGGACGGCTGGCAGCCCCCGGCGGAGCTGGTCGACTTCCTCCGGGCGGGCCCGCCGCCGGTGTTCATCGGCTTCGGCAGCATGGCGGTGGGGGAGGGCGAGCGGCTCGGCGAACTGGTGGCCGGAGCCGTGGAGCGGGCCGGTGTGCGGGCGGTGGTGCAGGCCGGCTGGGCCGACCTGGACGCCTTCGGTACCGACATCCTGGCCGTCGGCGACGTGCCGCACGACTGGCTGTTCCCGCGCACCGCCGCCGTCGTCCACCACGCCGGGGCGGGCACCACGGCCGCCGCACTGCGGGCCGGCGTGCCCGCCGTGCCCGTCCCCGTCATGGCCGACCAGCCGTTCTGGGCGGCCCGGCTGTGCGAGCTGGGCGTCGCGCCCCGGGCGCTGCCCTTCGCGGACCTCACCGCCGAGGCCCTCGCCACCGCGATCACGGACAGCCTCACCGACCCCTCCTACGGCCGCCGCGCCGCCGACCTCGCCCGCGCCATCGCCACCGAGGACGGCGCGGCACCGTTGCTCGCCCACCTCGGCCGGGTCACGGCGGGCTGACCGGCGGCTGTGTCAGAACGAGGTGAGCAGGCTTCGATCAAGATCCTTAGTCCGCGACGGGAATTCTTCGAAGTTCAGGTGGACGGGTGCTTTCCCGACTCCCTAGCTTTTTAGCTGCCGGTCCGATCGGCCGGCTCTTGAGGAGGCGATCACCATGGCCGAACGCGCCAATTTGACGCGTCTGACCGGTAGGTTCGACGGTCCCGTCTGCGATGACGACGACTGTCCGAACATCTATGCCACCGATCGAGGAACCTTCGTGGTGCAGGGCGATCGGTTCGGTGCCCTCGCCGTTCCGGCAGGTGAGGCAGCGGTGGAGATTCCCCGTCACATCCTGGAGGAGGCAGTCCGTGCTCTTGGATGGTGACCAGTGGCGCAGGCACTTCGACGGGTACCGGCACAGCGCGTTCCGTCTCGAAGCGCAGCCCCTCTACACGATGCCGCGCGAGGCCGAGAACGTCGCGCGATTCCTGCGGGGAGAGCCGAAGCCGGTCGAGCACAACGCGGCGTGGCACACGCGAGTGCGGGGCTTCGTCTCCTCCGGTCGGACGATCGGGCGGGTGCGAGTAGTGCGGCAGCCGTTGACCGACTACCAGTGCTACCAGTTCGCCTGGGGCATCCCTGGCAACATCGCCGCAGGCGAGGACATCCGGATCCTGGACGTCACCGAACGGGACTTCGGCATCCCGCTCCAGGACTGGTGGATGTTCGACGAATCCTCGGTGGTGCGGCTGAACTTTCGTGCCGACGGCACGCAGATCAACCGGGAGTTGGCCGACGACCGTGCGGAGGAGTGCCGGGAAATGAGGCGAACCGCACTCGCTCATGCGGTGCCCTTCGCAGAGTATGTGAAAGCCCACGAATGACGCTGGAGCCGGATCGGCTCGGCCGCTCAAAACGGGACCTGGCCGGGATGCTCCGAGAACTGCGACTGCAAGCCGGTCTCACAGGAGACCGGCTTGCAGTGCGTTGCGGAATCAGCCAGAGCAAGATCAGCAAGATCGAGACGGGCAGGGTGATACCCGGTGTCGTCGATGTTGAACGCATCCTGTGGGCGCTCAAGGTGCCCGAAGAACTCGCTCGCGACATCACTGCGCTCGCCAGAATCGCGAACACCGAGTGGCAGGACAAGCGCATCTCCTGGCGGCGCGGGACGGCGAGGCGGCAAGCGGAGCTGAAGGCCCTGGAATCCGACGCTACCGAGTTGCGCTACTTCCTCCCTGCGATGATCACGGGGCTGCTTGCGACTCCTGAATACATGGATGCCAGTCTTGGGTACTCGGCCGGTGATCGTGCGGCCGTCGTCCTCCGCAAGATCGAACGTCAGGCAGTCCTCTACGACGAGTCCAAGACGTTCACCTTCGTCCTGACCGAGCAGGCGGTCAGGTGGGCTCTGCTTCCGCCGCTGGCCATGGGAGTGCAGATCGACCGATTGGTCTCGCTGTCCCGCTTGCCGAGCGTTCGCCTCGGCGTGCTGCCGATCGGACGGTTTTTGCCCCGTGGGCCGATGAACACATTCACGATCTACGACAATCGCCTGGTCACCGTGGAGACCTTCACCGGCCGGATCGTTTTCCGCGACCCCAAGGATGTCGGCCGGCACCGAGAGATTTTCGACCTGTTCGAGGAGGCAGCGGTGTTCGGCTCTGCGGCGCGGGGCGTGCTCGCCGATTGGGCCGAGGCGTCCCGTCGGTGAGGCTCTCCCGGGAGGAGGGTTCATGCATGTACGGGAATGCTCTTGCGAGGGCAGAATTTGACTCCTTACGGTGAGATCGCAATTGCGGACAGTTGTTTCCGTCTGTGATGCGCACTGACCCGAGGAGGACGCAGATGACGAAGACGCCTGCAGCGCCGTGGGGTACGACGAGAATGAGCCCGTTCGAGCCGGCCGCTCCCATCCCCATGACCCCGCCGATGGTCGACCCCGAGACCCAGATCGCCGTAATCGTCGACGAGGGCGGTCGAGTGGTCGAACTGGGAACGCACGGCACCAGTACGAACGGCCTCACGCCCACCAGCACCGGTCTGGGCGACGGGGCGAGTCCTGGCGGAGCGACGGATGTCGACAGTACCGAGTCCTATGACCAGGACCAGAGCTCGGACTGATGGCCGACACAAATGGGTCGGTGCTCGTGCTGACCAATGCGCAGGACGTGACGGCGGACCTCGTTCTGCGCGTCCTGGCAGAGCGGGCTGTTCCGGCAGTCCGGGTCGACCCCGGCCTCGATCTGCACACCGGATCCTCGTTGACCGCGTCGTACGGTCCGAGAGGCCGACGGGGCATCCTGCGGACGCCGAGCCGGAGTCTTGATCTGGCGACGGTGCGCTCGGTGTGGGTCCGGCGGCCCACGCGGTACGAGGGGCCGCCGGAACTCGACGGCCAGGATGCCGCTTTCGCGGCGGCCCAGAGCTTCTGGGGAGCCGGCGGCATTCTCGCTTCGCTGGCGGACGCGCACTACGTCAACCATCCCTGGGCCAACCGAGCGGCCGAGTACAAGCCGGCCCAACTCGCGGCTGCCGGGCGGCACGGATTCCGGGTGCCGGAGACCCTGATCACCAATGATCTGCCGACTGCCCGGGATTTCGTTCGGCGGCAGGTTGGCGGCGCGGTCTACAAACCGTTGTGGAACACCGCCTACACCGTGCAGGGCCGCCCGCACCAGGTGTGGGTGCGGGCGGTGGGTGCGGCCGAGCTGACCGTCGGGGTCGAGCATTGCCCTCACCTCTTCCAGGCCGTGGTGGGAAAAGCGTTCGACGCGCGGGTGACCGCAGTCGGCGACCGGCTGTTCGCGACCCGGATAGACAGCCCCGACCTCGACTGGCGCCGACGGCAGGACCGGATGGTGTGCACGCCGGTCGATCTGCCCGGAGCTGTTCGCGAGGCCGTCGCTGCGTACCTCGCAGAGTTCGGGCTGGTGTACGGCGCGTTCGACTTCGCGGTGACGTATTCGAGGGAGTGGCACTTCCTGGAATGCAACCCCAACGGCCAGTGGGCCTGGCAACCCCCTGAAACCACCGCGGTGATCGCGAGGGCGATCGCCGATCTCCTGGAGAGAGGGCGTGACGTATGACCACGTCTGCACGACTTCGTGCCACGCTGGTCGAGCAAATCGGTGCGAACGGCGTTCTGGTCGAACATGCATGGCGCGACGCGGCGCTTGCCGTAGCGCGCGAACTGTTTGTCGACTCGTACTTCTCTGCGATCCCGGAGAGCATGCCGACCGCCTATCGGACGGTCCGCCGGGGCGACCCGGGATGGCTGGAGGGGATCTATGCCGATCAGACCCTCATCACGCAACTGGACGGCACGATCTCGCCAGGATCGGGCAGCGATGGCGACGGCAGAGTGATCGGATCACCGACGTCCTCTTCGACTTTGCCCTCGTTGGTGCTGGCCATGTGGCAGCAGTTGGGTGTCGAGCCCGGGCACCAAGTGCTGGAGATCGGTACCGGAACCGGGTACTCCACCGCGCTCGGTGCGTATCGGCTCGGGGACGCCGCCGTGACGAGCATCGAGTTCGACCCGGTAGTAGCGGAGCGGGCGGCGGCTGCGCTCAAGGCGGCGGGTTCTGCACCCAGGCTGGTTGTCGGAGACGGTCTGCGCGGTGATCCGCACGGTGGTTCCTACGATCGGCTGATCGCCACCTGCTCGGTCCGCCACCTCCCGATTCCCTGGCTCTTCCAGGTGAAGCCCGGGGGGCGGATCCTGGTCACCCTCTGCGGATGGAGTTATGCGTCAGGGCTGGTACTGCTCAATGTCACCGAGCCGGGGCGGGCCACTGGACGCTTTCTGCCCGGCTGCACGAGCTTCATGATCGCTCGCGCGCACGAGCGGCCCGCGAGATCCGGGCTCACGCTGCTCTCGGGAGAGCAGCGGGCCTCCCGGATAAATCCATCGATCATCGGCACGTGGACCGGCAGTTGGGTGGCTCAACTCGCTGCCCCGTCCGCTGAACGAATGGGCGGGGGCGATGAGCAGACACTCGTGGACGTGGCCACCGGTTCGTACGCCCGGACCGCACCGGACCCGGACGGTGGCTGGACCGTCCGGCAGCGCGGGCCGTTGAGACTCTGGGACCAGGTGGAGCGAGGTGTCGAAGCCTGGCAAGCCGTCGGTGAACCGCACCAGGAGGGATTCGGGATCACTGTGTCGGAGATCGGTCAGCGGGTCTGGATCGGCGCGGAGGACGGTCCCGGCTGGGATCTGCCGATCTGACAATGCGGTTGTGGCGGCCGCCTCGCTCAAGGTCGAGCGAGGCGGCCGTTGCGGTACGGATCAGAAGAGGTCGGCGAGGCGTTGCCACCAGGGGGTGGGGCGAGGGGGTGCGGGGTCGGTGAGCACGGGGACGAAGGTGCTCTCGATGGGGGTGTCCCATTCGAGCAGGGTGGCCGGGAACCAGGTGACCGGCTTGGTGTCGTCGCGGGCGTTGGCCCAGGTGGCGACGCGTTCGGCGGTCGCGCGGTCGGGGAGCATCCCGCGGTCGTTGGTGGTGATGCCGAGCCGGCGGACGGCGTCGTCGTGGAGGTCGTTGCAGAGCCAGGTGTGCAGGATGCCCCAGTCGTAGCCGAGCACCTCCCAGCCCAGGGTGCGGCCGCCCTCGGCGGGCTCGGGGGTGGGGTCGGGGCCGTCGAGGTGGGCGAGCAGGACGGGTTCGTCGGTCTCCGCCTCGCGGATGTCGGTGACGAACGCGTGGACGTGGTCACCGGGGACGAGCAGGGCGAAGAGCCGGGCCTCGGCGGGGACGGCGACGGTCGCGCAGGCGGTCAGGGCCTCGGTCGGGGTGGCGAACCAGCAGTCGTCCTGCGGGAGCCAGTCGATCAGGCAGTTGGAGGCGGTGGTCAGCAGCTCGGTGCGGGGAATCCCGGAGCCGCTCAGGGGCCCGGGCACGCCGACGAAGTAGCCTGCGAGCAGGGGCTCGGTGGTGTGGGGCGTGGCGGGCCGGCGGGGCCGGAGCAGTTCGGGGAGGGCTTCGCCGGGGAGTGGCGAACGGCCCTCCGCGAGGTGGAAGAGGTAGTTGCGGAGGTACTTGTTCAGCCCCCCGTCGAGGTGGGCGAGGTAGTCGCGCAGCCCCTGCGCGGCGTCCCGGTAGTGCGCCCGGTGCTCGCCGCGGACCCGGGACCAGCGGGCGGAGGTCGTGACCGCCCACTCGCGCACCCGACCGCGCTCGTGCCACCACTCGCGCACGGAGGCGTCGGTCCAGTACTCGTCGCCGTCCATGGCGAAGCCGCCGTGGCCGGCGAAGCAGCCGTTGAGGAGGTCGTGGGTCTGCGCGGCGTCGGTCGGCTGGCGGTAGACGAACTCCCGCCCGTCCAGCGGTCCGAACTCGTCGTCGTACGCGATGTGGAACGGCGCGTCCTGCCGTCCCGTCTGCATGCTGTCGGTGTCCGCCCCGTAGAACGGCCCGGGCACGTTGCGCCAGTTGCGGTCCGCCCAGAGTCCGCCGAACTGGTCCAGGTGCGGACGCTCGGCGAGCAGGCGCCGGGCGGTGGGCAGCGGGTCCCAGTAGCCGCCGGGTGTGCGGGTGGTCCCGTCGTCCATGGGAGCGGTCCGTTCTGTGGTGCTGAGCAGGGGGCCGGTGGCAGGCTCCCAGTGATATCAGAGCGGAGAAATCCCTGGTCGGGGCGGGTGGACACGGGGGTGCCCCTCGCTCCGGGGGAGCGAGGGGCACGGGTGCGGAGGGCGGCGGTCAGGCCTTGCGGATGTAGTAGCCGGTGCCGCTGCCGTAGCAGGCGTTGGTGCTGTAGGAGCTGGTGACGATCCAGCCCGCGGGGAGAGGGGAGAAGGAGCACACGGAGGCGGTGGTCTGGGTGGTGATCTTGGCGATGCTGTAGCCGACACCGGTACCGGCGCAGGCGTTGGTGCTGTACGACCAGGTCACGACCCAGTTCGGCGGCATCGGGGTGAACGAGCACACGGAGGCGCTGGTGGAGTTGGTGACGTTGGCGATGTTGTAGCCGACGCCCGTGCCGGCGCAGGCGTTGGTGCTGTACGACCAGGTCACGACCCAGTTCGGCGGGATGGGCGTCATGGAGCAGACGCTGGCGCTGGTGGAGTTGGTGACGTTGGCGATGTTGTAGCCGACGCCCGTGCCGATGCAGTTGTTGGTGCTGTAGGACCAGGTGATGACCCAGTTCGGCGGGATCGGCGACATGGAGCACACGCTGAGGCCGGTCATACCGTTCGAATCAGTGATGTTGTAGCCGACGCCGGTGCCCGGACAGGCGTTGGTGCTGTACGAGGAGGTGATGACCCACCCGGCCGGGACGGTGCCGTTGGAGCAGATGCTCGCACCGGCCGTGACCCGCTGCGTGGCGGCCTGGGCCGGCGCGGTCGCGGCGGTCATCAGGCCGAGGAGCATCAGGACGGCGGTTATCAGGTGCGGGACGTGCTTCCGTGCGGTCTTCATGTCGGGCTGGGATCCTCTCGACGTTCCACGGCTGCGCTCATGCAACCGAGACGAACCATTTGCTCACTGCCTGTTCGTCGAGGCTGAGATGGTGTCAGAGATGATGAAGTGACACCAGGGTGCAGTGTGACCGCCTCGCGAGGGCCCGTCAGAGCCTGCGAATGGTGTAGGCGATGTTGCTGCCCGCGCAGGTGCCGGTGCTGTACGAGCCCGTCACGACCCAGCCGGCGGGGAGGGGCGAGAAGGAGCAGACCGTGGTGGTGGTCTGGGTGGTGATCTTGGCGAGGGTGTAGGCGTAGCCGAACCCCTCGCAGGTGCTGGTGGCGTAGGAGCCCGTGATCACCCAGTTGGTGGGGATGGGGGAGTTGGAGCAGACCGTCACGTTGGTCAGGTTGCTGGTGTCGAGGATCGTGTAGATGTAACCGGCACCCGCGCAACCGTTGTTGCGGTAGGAGCCCGTGACGACCCACCCCGCCGGAATGGGCGAGTTGGAGCATATGGTCGTGCCGGCGGTGAGCCGCCGGGGGGTGGCCTGCGCCTGGGCGGATGCGGCGGTCATCAGCCCCAGGAGCAGCAGTACGGCCGTGATCAGGTGCGGGACGCGGGTCCGGAAGGTCGTCAAGGTCGGCCTCGGATTCTCTGGGTGGTCCCCGACTGCGCGGATGCAGCCGCGGCGAACCATTCGTTCACTGCCTGCCTGTCGCGGCTGAGATGGTGTCAGAAGTGTGAATACGGCACCAGGGTCCGGTGGCCGCGCTCTCCTCCCTCGGAGGTGCAAAGGGCGGCCCCCGCGCTCGGGTCGAGCGCGGGGGCAATCCAGGCAGGGGCAGTCGTCAGGCCTTGCTGATGGTGTAGGCGTAGCCGCTGCCTGCGCAGTTGCTGGTACTGAAGGAACTGGTCACGACCCAGCCGGCGGGGATCGGGGAGAACGAGCACACCGTGGCGTAGCTGATTCCGGTGGTGCTGGCGATGGTGTAGGCGTAGCCGCTGCCTGCGCAGTTGCTGGTGCTGTACGAGCTGGTGACGACCCAGCCGGTGGGAATGCGGGAGAAGGAGCAGACGGTG